>UQXP01000032.1 GCA_900545055.1 uncultured Collinsella sp. | reverse complement strand
CATACGTCTCGACCAGGGGAAGGTCGGGATTGAACACGGCAGCGTCAGCGTCGCGCCCCGGCATAATGCTACCGCACTTGTCGTCAACATGAGCTAGCAAGCGATGCCGGGGCCGTCGCCCAAACTCTTACAGCTCAGTCACGACAACGCCGTTGTAGACCTCGTCCCAACGGTCCATGACCAGATGGCCGGTCATGGGATCCATGGCGTTGAGCTTGCCGCAGGTGTTGGCGGTACGCAGCACCGTCTCGTCATCCGCACCAGCAGCAATCGCATGTGCGAAGCCGGCAATGGTCGAATCGCCCGAGCCCGTAGCGTTAACGGCGGGAATATCGGGCGTCTTGGCGCGGAATGCGCGACCGTTGTGGAAGCCCACAGAGCCAGCAGCGCCCATGGACACGACGACCCAGGGAATATCGGAGAAGCGGGCGTCGGAGGCAAGCGCGGCGCGAAGCTCGTCCACATCGTCAGTGGTAAAGCTCGTGCCCAGAAGGCCGTTGATCTCGGTCAGGTTGGGCTTGACCAGCTCGGGCTTGACCTCGGACTTGAGGGCAGCCTCGAGCGAGGCGCCCGAGGTATCGAGCAGCACCTTGGCGCCGGCGTTCTCGGCAATGCCCGTGATCTTGGCATAGTAGTCTGCCTCGACGCCGCGGGGCAGCGAGCCCGAGATAGTGACGACATCTGCCTTGCTCGCAAGCTCAGTGAACTTGGCGGTGAAGGCATCGAGCTCCTCGGGGGCAATCGTCGGGCCGCTCTCCAGCAGCTCGGTCTGGTTACCGGCGTGGAGGATATTGAGGCAAATGCGGGTCTCGCCGGCGATGGGCACAAAGTCGTTCTTGATGCCGTTGGCATCCATGAGCTCGGCCATGTAGGCGCCCATGTGGCCGCCGAGCAGACCGGTAGCAACAACATCGTCGCCCAGCTGGCCCAGGACACGGGCCACGTTGAGGCCCTTGCCGCCGGCGGTCTTTTCGGGCGTTACGCGGTTGACGTCGTCGATGACGAGCTCATCGAGCTGATAGCGCGTATCGACGGACGGATTCATCGTAACGGTTAGGATCATTTTTAGCTCCTTATCTCGCAGGCTTCCTGTGCCTCGCGATACGAGTCAACAAAACGGAATTACAGGATCTCGATCGTGAACGATCGAACGACGGTCTCCTTGGGCTTGGCGACAAGGCAGCCGCGCTTATGCTCAAGCACATCGTCCTCATCAGAGCAGGTCGAAAGACCGCCCCAAGGCTCAACCGCCACAAAATCGCCCTCGGGCTTGCTCCACACAATGAGATACGGGAAGCCCTCAAAACTCAGGCGAACGCCCTTGTCCTCGCCCTTCTTGGAAAGCGTGACCTGACGGCTCTCGAGCACGTCAAAGATCGTCTCCGCAAAATCGAAGAGCTCATGAGACAGCGGCAGAGTCTTTCCCACCATGGGGTTCTTGGAGCGCCTGGCCACGTCGATCAAACCGGTCGAGGGGACGGCGGTGCAAAGCTCCGCGGCCTCGTCCTTCTCAAAACGCAGCTCGTAGTCCGTATAGGCCTCGCCCTCGTCGAGCGGGCACCTAAAACCGGGATGACCGCCGATAAAGAACGGCATGTCCTCGGTACCCTCGTTGGTCACCTCGTAGGAGACGCGCACGGCAGTCCCCTCAAGCGCATAGCGGGCGACGAGCTTAAACGGGTACGGATAATCGCTCAGCAACGCGGCGTTATCCTCCGAAGCCAGGCACATCGCCAGCTCATTCTCGCTTTGGCTCAGCAGCTTCCACTCCTGCTTGCGCGCGAATCCATGACGGGCGAGCTTCACATGGTGCCCGGCAAACGTCATGGCATTGCCATCGCGCAGACCACCGCAAATCGGGAAGCAGATCGGCGCCTGGCCGGACCAAACGGCAGGATCGCCCTGCCACAGATACTCGCGACCGTCGGCCTCGATCGAGGTAAACGAGCCGCCAGCCGTGGAAACCGTAATAGAAATCGAATCGTTGGAAAGAGCGTATTCCATTGCCCATCCTTTCGAACAACTACTTTTTCTCGCAAGCACCCGTCTCGGCTCTGACCAAAGGACAAACCCGCACGTTTATCGATGCGTTCGGTATCCCAGCTATCCAACGGGGTACCATATTGACATTGACTTCATTACAGCTGAAAGGCCTTCTTATGCGAACCATCATCCTCTACGCCTCGCGCCACCACGGCAACACGAAAAAGCTCGTGGACGCCATCGTCGAGGCGCACCCCGAGATCGATACCCTCGACGTAAAGGCGCTTGGCAAAAACGAGTATCCCGACCTGCACGAGTACCATCTGATTGGTGTCGCCACGGGCATTTATTACTCCGAGATCGACAAGGACATGGCACGCGTACTCACCAACGTGCTGCAGCCGCAGGACAAGGTGTTTGGTCTTATGACCTACGGCGGCAAAAACAAGTGGTACGGCAAGGATATCGATGGCATCTGCCGCATGAGGCAGGCCATCTTTATGGGTGTCTACGGATGCACCGGCTTTGATACGTGGGGCCCGTTTAAGCTCATGGGCGGCGTCCAGAAGGGACACCCGACCGCTGAGGAAATTAAGGGCGCTGTCGATTTCTTCGATAAGATCGAAGATGAGTACGGCGACATCATCGTCGAAGAGTATGCCAAACGCGAGAAGCGTCTTGCCTATGAAAAGGAGCATCCTGCGGGAGGCCTGGTGGCCGGCGTCAAGCGCACGGCAAAGAAGATCGCCAACAAGCTGTAACTGTTAAGGTGCTTTTGAGCGTTAAGCCATACGGCGGGTCCGAGCAAATTCGGGCCCGCCGTCTTTTTCTGTCGTTACTCGGTAAATGCGTTGCCGACGCTCTGGCCGCCAACATAGGTCTCAACGAGGGTAAGCTCGTGGTCGAACACGACAAAGTCGGCGTCGCGACCCGGCATGATGCTGCCGCACTTATCCTCGATGTGCGCGGAACGAGCCGGCACCTCGGTTGCCATGCGAATGGCGATATCGGCGCTGGCGATACCCCAGTCGACGATGTTCTTAACGCCCTGGGCGAGCGTGAGCACCGAGCCGGCAATGCTCTTGCCGTCGGCGAGCCAGCACAGGTTATCCTTCATGATGACGTCCATGCCACCGCTGGTGTAGCTGCCCTCGGGCATGCCACCGCAGCCCAGGCAATCGGTGATAAGCACCGTATGCTGCCAGCCCTTGGCCTGCAGCAGCGCCTTGATGGCAGCAGGGTTCACGTGCTTGCCGTCACAGATGATCTCGGCGTACGTCTCGGGGGTGGTCATAGCGGCACCCACGACACCGGGCTCACGGTGATGCAGGCCGCGCTGGCCGTTGTAAGTGTGCGTAAAGCAGCTGGCACCGGCGTTGATCGCAGCGACGCACTCATCGTAGGTGGCGTCGGAGTGGCCGATGCTGGTCACCACGCCCTTGGCGTTCAGGGCGGCAGCGTAGGCAGCGGCGCCGTCGCGCTCGGCGGCCATAGCGCTCTTGACGATGCGCCCACCGGCAGCCTCCTGCCACTGGTCGAAGACCTCCTCGGAGGGATCAATCAGATAGGCGGGGTTCTGTGCGCCCACGTGCTTCATGGTAAAGAAGGGGCCCTCAAGGTAGATGCCCTGGATGCGGGCACCGCAGAAGTCGGGGCCGCGGCCTTCGTCAGCCTGAGCGATGGCAGCGCAGGCATCCTTGATCTGCTCGACGCCGTCGGTAAACGTCGTGGGCAGCCAGCTGGTGGTGCCGCGACGGGCGAGCTCAGTCGAGCTGATATCGATGCCCTCGGGGTCGTTATCGGTAGTTGAGTGGTTATAGAAGCCGTGGATGTGGGTGTCGACCATGCCCGGCGCGATCCACGATCCCGTGTAGTCCTTAATCTCGCAAGAGGGCTCTTCGGCCTGCCAGGCGCCAAAGACGCCGTCCTCGACCATGAGATAGCCGCCCAGCTGCGGGCCTGCCGGCAAGAAGAACTTGTCAGCCTTAATTGCGTACGTGCTCATATGCACTCCTTGCTTCTAAAAGCAGTTAACCGTGGTGATGCTTATACCCAGCTCACCTAAAAACAAAAAGCGCCCGCCCGCCGTTATGAGCGGACGGGCGCCCTTACAGGGGGACGCGATTAAGCGGTGAAGGGGTGAATCGTCACGCCCTTGACCACGCGGTTGACCGTGCCGGTGGGGCTCGGCGTATCGGGCGTGTTGCCCACGCGCACGGAGTTGAGCAGGCTGATGGCCTGGGCAAACATCACGAACGGCAGAGCAAGGTAGCCCTCGGGGAGCGCCTCGTAACCCTTGAAGGTGAAGGACTCACCCTCGTAGACGGTGGCGCCATCCTGCTGAACAGCGACGGTGTGCTGAGCGATGTCGTCGCCACCGATCTCGTTGAGGATGTCGATGTCGTACTGACGGGTGTAGGCGTCGTTGTTAACGAAGACAAAGACGAGGGTCTTGTCGTCGACGAAGGACTTGGGTCCGTGACGATAACCCATGGAGGTGTCGTAAGAGGTAGCAACCAGGCCGTGGGCAAGCTCGAGAATCTTGAGCTGGCTCTCCTGAGCAAGGCCACCGAAGGAGCCGGAGCCCAGATAGGTCACGCGGTTGAAGTCGCCAGCCAGGTAGTCGGCGACCTCGGACTCACGAGCGATGACCTCTTCGCCCATCTTGGCGATGGTCTCGACCCACTCGGCCTTCTGCTCATCGGAAGCCTCGTCAAAGATGAGGGTGGAGAGCAGGGTCATGCAGGTGTAAGAACCGGTCATGGCGAAGCCCTTGTCGTTGGCGCGCGGGATGAGCAGCGTCAGTGCATTGGGGTCATCGGCGGACTCGACGGCAAGCTTGCCCTCGGGAGCGCAGGTGATGTTGAGGAACTTGACGTTGTGGACGAGTTCCTTGGCAACGGCGACGGCGGCAAGGCTCTCGGGGCTGTTGCCGGAGCGGGCGAAGGAAACCACGAGCGTGGGATCCTCGGCGCGCAGGAAGTCGCGCGGAGCGCTCACGATATCGGTCGTGGCGATGGGCTTAAAGTCGTAGAGATCAGTGTTGCCAGCGTGACGCAGGTACGGAGCGCAGGTATCGCCCACGTAGTCAGAAGTACCGGCACCAGTGAAGACAACGGACAGACGACCCTCGCCCATGGCGCGAGCCTCGGCCAGGAAGGCCTCGATGGCCTCCTTGTTCTCGCGGTAGATGTTGAGCGTATCACGCCAAAGCTCGGGCTGCTGGGCAATCTCGGCCGTGGTGATCTGGGCGCCGAGCTCGGTGAGCTCCTCGACACTCTTCTCGAACATTTCTAATACCTCTCTCTAGAAGTAATCCTCTGACGTGCAATTATACACTTCGGTTGGTTATCTGGTAGTAACCAGTTAAATGCAAAGAATCATCATATGGATACGATGCGAACACTAGTCGCTACGCTGGTGGTAAACCTTGTATTTAAACTGATCGGCACGAGCAACCGAGAGTGTATACTCCACAACCTCGTTTGACTCGTTATACGTAGTCCTGACCAAATCGAGCACAGGCGAGCCCTCGACAATTCCCAAAAGGTGGGCGTCGGTGGGACGGGCTATGCTCGCATAGAACTCCTCCTCGGCCACGCGTATCTTTTGCTGAAAGTCTTGCTCAATCACATCGTAAAGCGGCTTACGCTCCAGTAGCGGTCGCTTTAGGGACAGAAATTGACGAACCGGTAGATAGCTGCGTTCGACCATCATGGGCATGTTGTCGGCAGAACGAAGGCGCTTGAGCTTAAAAATGCGATCACCGATACGCAATCCCATATGCTCGGCCAGATTCTTATCGGCCTCCATCTCGCAAAACTCGAGAATCGTGGTCTCGGGGTCGCGACCCATCGCGCGCATCTGCTCGGTAAAGCTGTAGGACTGCATAAGATTGGTTGCCTTTGCCGAACGGTCGGTCACAAAGGTACCGCGACCGTGCTGCCGAACCACCAATCCTAAACGCTCCAGTTCCTGCAGAGCCAGGCGTACCGTGGTGCGCGAGAGACCATAGCGCTCCGAAAGTTCGCGCTCGGAAGGAATCATGTCACCGGCGCGATATTCATGGTCGATCTTTTCGGTCAGAATATCGACCAGCTGATCGTACAGCGGTTGCTTACGCGCTCCGATCGCCATCCTATCCTCCCATTTTCTCAAACTCGGCTACTACCTTGGGTGTTTAGCATTATCTGTCTGCCACGCCCGAATCAACAAGAAAACAAAAGCCGCGCGCTCTTTCGAGCACGCGGCTTTTAACATACACATGGCTTAAGGGGTCGGGGTGTGAGCCGCGTAGGGACACACCCCTCAAGCTAGAGCCTTACCAGATGCTCGGCCAGAGACCAAGCGGGCCAGCGCCCAGGATGCCCAGGACGAAGAGCAGGAGAATGCCCTTGGTCGGGGTCCAGCTGTGCTTAGCGAACATGTAGTAAAGCAGCAGCGTAAGCATAAGCGGGACGAGCTTCGGGACGATGGTGTTGAGGGTGTCGGCAACAGAGAAGTTGACCGGATCCTCGGTAACGGTGCCGTAGGTGACGGACTCCATGCCGTTGCCCAGATCGGTGACGCCGCACTCGACAGCGTTGCCGTCAGCATCGGAAGCGGTGAGGGCGTTGCCGTCCTCATCGGTCATGGCGATGGTGCCAGCCTCAGCGGTCTCGGTGTCGATGCCCTCCATACCGGTGAAGTTCTCGGCCTCCTTCTCGGAGACGATCACGGTAGTGGCGGACAGGCCACGAGTGGTGCCGTTGGGGATCTGGAGGTTGATCTGGGTGCCACCCATGGTGACAACCAGGCAACCGACGACGAAGACGCCCATGATGGAAGCGGCGCGGGTGAAGGCCTGCATGTTGGCAGTCAGAGCGTCAATGGCGCTGGTGCCAAGCTTGTAGGACCAGTTCATGAGCCAGAAGCGCAGGGCGAACTGGACGGCGTTGAAGATCACCAAGAAGATGATCGGCGCAGCGGCGTTGCCGTTGATGGCCATGTTGGAGGTGATGCCGGCCGTAATAGGCACGAGCGTCAGCCAGAACAGGGCGTCACCGATACCACCGAGCGGGCCCATTGCGGCGACGCGGACGGCGCGGATCGTGGGGATGTCAACCTTGTTCTGCTCGAGCGAAAGCACGATGCCCATAACAAAGGTGACGAGGAACGGGTGAGTGTTGAAGAACTCCAGGTTGTGGCTCATGGAAGCCGCGAGGTCGTTCTTGTTGGTGTGGATCTTCTCCAGACCGGGGATGATGGAGTAGAGCCAGCCAGCGGCCTGCATACGCTCGTAGTTGAACGAGGCCTGCAGGAAGCAGGAGCGCCAAGCCATCTTGTTGAGGGTCTTCTGGTCGAGCTGCGGAGCAGGAGTGAGATCCTCGTAGTGCTCCGGGATCACATACTCATTAGATGCCATCTTCGAAGTCACCTCCGTCAGAAACAGCTGCACCCTTCAGCTCGGTCTGCTGCTGGAAGTCCCAGAAAGCGATGCCGAAGCCGATGAGAGCGAGGATGAGCAGAGCAGGGGTTGCCAGAGAATCGTTGGCAACGGTGATGAGCGCGAGGCCAAAGCCCATGAGGAAGAAGCCCCACATATCGCGGTTCATCATAACCTTGAGCAGGACGGCGAAGCCGACGAAGCGCATCATGCCGCCTGCAGCGGACAGACCGGTCTGCAGCCAAGTCGGGATGGCGGAAGCGATGGTCTGACCAATGGTAGCGCCAGCGATGAAGAACAGGGTGACGACGACAGCGAAGATCAGGCCGAGCAGAGCCATGGCGAAGTAGTTCAGGCGCTCGATGCCCTTGGTGTCCGCGTTATGAGCCATGTTATCGGCCGTGGACATAAGCGGGGACATAAGCGTGAAGACCAGGGTAACGCCGAGCTGACCAAGCAGGGCGAACGGAATGGCAAGGCCGACTGCCGCGTTGGGCTCGAGGCCCGTGGCGATAGCGAGAATGGCTGCCATGATGCCGCCAATGACGGCGTTAGGCGGCTGAGCGCCTCCGATCGGCATGTTGCCGATCGTCATGAGCTGATAAGTACCACCCACGAGAAGACCGGTGTTGAGGTCGCCAAGGATAAGACCGATGACGGCGCCGGTGACGATGGGCTGATAGAGAGACTCGAGGAAGTCAAACTGGTCGATTGCCGCGATGAACGTGACGACGAAGACCAGAGCGATCTGGATGATCGAGTATTCCATCTTGCTCCTCCTTTCAAAATGAATGTACGCACTTTGGATATCACGTACAGAACGTCAGGGTTTCACTCCTGACAACGTGGATCACGAGGATTACGAGAAGAGCTTGCTCGTGTCCTCAACAGGCGTGCTCGGAACGCGCCTGATCTCCAACTCCACCCCCAATTCCTGCAGCTCTTTAAACGCAGCGACATCCTCGTCGTTAACTGCGACGGAGGTGGCGACTTGGCGCTTTCCTTCCGACATGTGCATGTTGCCGATGTTTACCTTCTTTATAGGCACACCGCCCTTGACGAGCGTAAGCACGTCTTCCGGTGTTTCGGCCACGATGAAGATCTTCTGGCGCGGGCTCGCCTTGCCAATGACGTCGATGGTCTTCTGCAGAGAGAAGAAACGCGTAGCGACGCCGGCGGGAGCGGCCATCTTCATGAGGTTCTGGCGCATGGTGTTGGTCGCCACGTCGTCGTTGGCGACGAGGATGAGGTTGGAGCCCAGGGTGGAGTTCCACTGGGTAGCAACCTGACCATGGACCAGTCGGTTATCGATGCGGGTAAGAAGAATGTTGGGTTCTGCCATGTTGATCAGCTTCCTTTCGTTATTTGCTGACGACAGTTACTTGATCTCCTGAATCGCGTAACGCGAAACATCTACGACGGCTCCGGATCGGACTTTGATCTGGACCTTCTCGCCTTCGATGCCTTTGACGGTTCCGTAGATACCGCCGGCGAAAAGAACCTCCTGACCCGGCTTGAGCTCGGTGTGCAGCTCCTTGAAGTACTTTTGCTTCTTCTTCATGTTGATTTGCGACCAGATGGTGTAAATCAAGCCCATGATGGCGAGCAGGCCTAAAAGGGCGACCGAGGAGCTCAGGACGTTGGCTCCGAAATCGGCCATTAGATGCCGTCCTCGTCGCCGAAGATATCCTCTTCCTCGGAGTCGGCAACGGATGCGACCGTCTGGGCGGTGATGCCCGTCTGGCCAACGGTCACGGCCTGCTCGCCAAGCTCGGCGAGCGTGGCGTTGCCGCGGAGGAACAGAAGCTCAATAACCATGGGAAGGTTAGTGCCGGTCAGAACCTCGACATTGTCGACATCCTGGGCAATCATCATCGACTGGTTGAACGGGGTGCCGCCAAGCAGGTCGGTAAAGACGAGCACGCCATCGCACTCCTCGCGCATGGCGGTAATAGCGGCGCGGAGATCCTCACCGTAGGAAGCAGCCTGGTCGCCCTCAAAAGGAACGACGGTAAAAGCAGGCTGGTCGCCGGCAACCATAGCGATAGCGCTTGCAAGGCCGGGTGCGAACTGTCCATGACCGGTAAGAATAAAGCCAACCATTCAAATTTCCCTTCCGAAGGTGTGTACAATCTGAGTCCGATGATTTTCGGAAGCCAGCGGGCGCTCGCCCTTAAAGCTTCTTAGAAAGCGTTCTTTGAAGACCAGTGGTTTCTAAACTGGTAGTAACCACGTGACGTGTTGTTGTCACTATATCACCCCAGAAGAGGTCGCTTTCGTTGATTCATACGGTAAAACGTTTTTGCACCGCTCACGGTGATAAATCGACCGTTTACCGGTCGTTAACACTTCTACCTGCGGTTTTGAAACCGTTTCGAAATGTTTTGGCAAAAGATCGGATCTTTTCCTGTGTCTAAACAACGCAGGGCGGCTAAAAATAGCGTGAAGAAAAATTGCAGGTCATTGTGAAGATATGTGAATTGGTCTTTTTGACTTAATACCAGTTAGAACCAGTTTTGAGATTATCGGTGAACGGTAGTTTTCGACCGTTCACCGGTTACTTGCAATCGTTTGCAGTTGTTTTCCCAGATGAATTAGGGAAGCGCGATGGAGCGCTTGCGCGATCACGGGAAGTTTTTGGCATTTGTCCTCATCCCCCGAACGCCAAACTCCGCCATCCAAAATGAGCTAATAGCTCACGCTAATCGTTTTCAATCATTACTTACTCAGTATACGTAATTATTTATCGTTTATCGTTAATTTTGATATGATACAAGTATCATCCAAAACGCCGATTGGAGGGGTTATGGTCCACCGAAACGCATCTATATCGAATGAAACCATCAGCCGCGAACAGACGATAGCCAAACTGAGGAAGCTCGCTCGCATCTGCAAATGGGCCACAATCTGCATTACCACAGCGCTCGCTCTGGGACTCCTCGCAGTCATTGCGATTGACCTTCTACTTATATTGCCCGGCCTCTCCCAAGGGTCGTGCCTCCAATCCGTAGAACTTCAAGCCGGCGAAGGGCCGTGCCTGGCTATTGTCGGTACCGATGCGCAGGCCCCACTTATGCTCGTCGCACACGATGGTCACACTGCCATAGGAAGCCTCTTGATGACATGTCTCGCGCTTACCATCGCGATAAGCGTGCGCAGGCTTTTCTTCAACATTGAAAAGGAAGGCAGACCCTTTGACCTTGAATGCAACCAGACGCTTCGTCGAGTAGGACATTTATTCCTTATCGGCGGCGTTGCCGTGAGGCTTCTTGGTTCCGTAATCACGGGATTGATACTCTCAGGATTTGGCGGCAGCTTTACGGATGCGTTCGTCGGCCAGTTATTCGAGCCCTCCATGCTCTTTGCAGGCCTGATTATTTGCCTGATTGCCAGTATCTTCCGCTACGGGTATATCCTGCAAAAACAAGATGACGAGTTGCTCTAGGGGGAATCCATGATTATTCTGCGGCTTGACCGCATGCTCGCCGAACGCAAGATCTCATCCAAAGAGCTTGCGGAACGCGTGGGCATCTCCCAGGTCAATATGTCACGCATTAAGACGGGCAAGGTTTCTGCCATACGTTTTTCAACTCTTGACGCGATATGTCGGGCACTCGACTGCCAACCGGGCGATGTACTGGAATATATATCCGACGATGAAGCCGATAGCCTTTTTGGACTTAAAAATGAATAGCCATAATTAAGCCGCCAATCACGCCCTCAACGTAAAAAGTCCGCCAGAACGACTTCCGTACTGGCGGACTTTCTGCTGTCTATCGGCTAGATGCTCGATGAGCCGTGCGACTCTTTACGCAAACAGGCCGTAGATGCTGATGTTGGCTTTGGCGTAGAGGCCGTTAGCATACTCGGTCCACTTGGAGCTGGCGCTCGAAGCCTGCGAAGAGTACTGCTGGTAAGCAGTGTAGTAGGCGGTCATGGCCTGCTTATAGGTAGCGCTATCGGCCGTAAAGGCATCGTCGGCAAAGGCCTTAGCGTAGGTGCCATCGGCGTCCTTCCAAGTGCCCTTCTCGCTATCCCACTCGTCGCCAGCAAGGTTGATGATGTAGTCGGCGTAATCCTTGCTCGCGGTCTCCTCGTTGCCGTCAGAAGGCTCGGTCGGAGCGGTCGGCATGCTTGCGGAGCTATCGCCCACCTTCTTCTTGTAGAGCTTCTGCAGCGTCGCGGACTGGCGGACGATCTGCTTGGCCTGGTCCTTGGACACGCCATACTGCGTGGCCATGGTCTTGTAGTCAGAAGTGCCGATGGAATCCTCGGCGTACTGCTTCATCTCCTTGGAAGAGACGGTAATGCCCTCGTCCTCGGCAGCATCGAGCAGGATCTTGTTGCGCACGTAGGACAGGATGACGTCGGCAGAAGGAGCGGTGTAGTTGCCATCACTATCCTTGACGGTATCGAGGCTGTACTGGCTCTCGATGGCCTCGCGCGCGGTGATATCGCTCTTCTTGCCGTTGTAGCTATAGCTTGCCACGGTCGAATCGAGCTGGTCCTCGGTCAGGGTCGCCGAGCCGACACCCTTGCCGCCAAAGCCGCCATTGCCGATAAAGAAGCCGACCACCGCAGCGATCACGATTGCAACCACAAAGGCGGCGATCATCGTCTTCTTGTGCTTGGATACGCGATCGTCTTCATCGGAACCCAGGATATCGTCGTCCTCATCCTGGGCCTCGGGCATCAGATTCTCGTCAGCGGCATCCGCGGCAATCTGAGCCTCCAGACGGGCGTCCTCCTCCTCGGCCGTCGTACCGGCGGCAATGTGCTCGGCAGACGTGCCGGCGACCAGGTCGATCTTCTCGTCCCCATCACCGTCGGGGCCTTCGCCGCGCTCGATGATCTGGATGCCGTCGATCTCGTCCTTCTCGTCCTTCTTTTGAATCAGACCCATATCAGTTACTCCTTGTTAGGAAACATAGTCCTCAATAGAATACGCCCGACAGAGCGCCGGGCGTATTGATTCTTAGGTTATACGCAAACACTTAAGTACTATTTAGGCGTTTGCAGTGTGCATATCTTAGGCCAGGTGCGCGATAACGGCATCGGCGAAGGCCTGCGTGCCCACAGCGCCCTCGACGGAGCCAGTCTGGGCACGACGCACGTCACCGGTAACCTGCTCGCCCTCGTCGAGCGTGGCAGAAACGGCGGCGCGAATGCGATTGGCCGCGTCGTTCTCGCCCAGGTGATCGAGCATCATCGCAGCAGAGAGGATCTCGGCTGTGGGGTTGGCGATATCCTGGCCAGCGATATCGGGCGCGGAGCCGTGCGTAGCCTCGAAGATGGCGCAGTCGGCACCGATGTTGGAGCCGGGGGCCATACCCAAGCCGCCCACCAGGCCGGCACACAGGTCGCTCACGATGTCGCCGTACAGGTTGGGCAGCACCAGAACATCGAAGTCGTTGGGGTTCTGGACCAGGCCCATGCAGGTGGCGTCGACAATCTTGTCGTTGAACTCGATATCGGGATAGTTGGCGGCCACCTCGCGCGCAACGCGCAGGAACAGGCCGTCGGTCGCCTTCATGATGTTGGCCTTGTGCACGGCCGTCACCTTTTTGCGGCCGCAGCGACGGGCATACTCAAAGGCATACTCCACAATGCGACGGCTCTTGGCGATGGAGATCGGCTTAATCGAGATCGCGGAATCGGCGGCGAAGGTCTTTTGGCCCGAACGCTCGACGAGCTGCGAGAGCTCCTCGACCTCGGCAGCGCCCTCATCGAACTCGATGCCGGCGTAGAGGTCCTCGGTGTTCTCGCGCACGATGACCAGGTCGACATCGCGGAAACGCGAGCCGTCACCCGGCTGCGACAGACAAGGGCGCACGCAGGCGTACAGGTCGAAATGCTTGCGCAGGGCCACGTTGACGCTGCGGAAACCCGTGCCGACCGGTGTGGTGATGGGGCCCTTGATGGCAACCTTGGTCTCGGCGACCGCATCGAGGACGTGCTGGGGCAGCGGCGTGCCAAACTCGTCCATGACGCCGGCGCCGGCCTCCTGGACGTTCCAGTTGATCTGGACACCGGTGGCCTCGACCACGCGGCGCATGGCCTGCGTAATCTCGGGACCGATACCGTCACCGGGAATCAGGACTACATCGTGCGCCATAATCTGTTACTCCTCGTCTTCGGCGTCGTCAGATTTTTTAACGCTAGCACGCTTCTTCTTTTTGGAGAGATCCAGGCCAAAACGTTTAACAAGCATTTCGCAAATCTCGCTCGAACGGGCCTTGAGATAGCTGCCCTTACCGTTCTCGGCATCGAACTTAAGGCGCAGCGCAAGCTTCTCGGCAACCTCAGCGTCGATCTCGCCCTGGCCAAACTCGTACAGGCAACCGAGCATGTCGCGATACTCAAGGTCGCCGTGGTAGCACTGGATGGCCTCGTCCAGGATGGGCCAAGCCTCGCGCGAACGCTCGACACTCGTGGCACCCCACACGCACAGCAGGCGGAAGGCGGCATAGCGCAGCGTGGAGGAGATCTCGTCGAACAGTGCAGTCTCGGCGCCCTCAAAGGCATCGCCCAGCTGCTCAGGGCAGGTGGTGGCGAGCGCCGTCAGGGCATCGAGGGCCTCCCAGCGGGTCTGCGCCTCGGGGCGGTCGAGTGCCTCGATCAACGCGGGCACGCAGGGCACGACGCGCTGCGGATCGCGCTCGGCAAGCAGGTGCAGCACGCGGGCGGCAAACTGGCGGATGCGGCGCGTGGGGCAGCCGAGCTCCTGGACCAGGCGATCGACGGCGTTCTCGTTCTCCTCTGCCAGCTGGAGCTGTGCCAGCTCCTCGTCGGTGAGCTGTTCGTCTTTGTTTTCTGCCATAGTTACCTCTTCTTACTATTTCTTAGCGTGCTTGCCAGCACCCTTGCTGTCATCGGTGACCGAGATGAGCTGTCGGTCGGCCGCGCCATTGCGACGTGCGCGGCGGCGCTCCTCGGCGTCGCCCGCGTCGGCGGCGGCTCGATGAGCCTTGTTGACGTTAAAGACCTCGTCGTGCTTGCGCCACGGACCGACGGACTCGCCAAAGCTCATCTTAAGACCGGCGATAAAGCCACCGAGCCAGCCGATCGGCGCAAACTGCACCAGCGGGAACAGCGAGAACACCCAGGTCAGCAGGACGACTGCCGCCGCTCCTGCAAAGTTGGCAATCCAGTAGTCGCGCTTGGTGATCACGCGCTTTTCGCACGCCCACTGGCCGCACAAAAAGCCGATGTAAATCGCAAAGAGAAAGAGCACCAGCGCAAGCACCACGAACGTCCAGCTCATAGGCGCTACTCCCCGTGATGGTGGCCGCAGCAGCACTCGTGGCCGTCGTCATGGCCGTGGCCGCCGCAGCACTCGTGGTCCTCGCCGTGGTGATGGCCACAACCGCACTCATGGTCCTCGCCGTGCTCGCCGCAACCGCAACCTTCCTCGTGAGCGCCATGCTCCTCGGGGCGATACTGCGACCAGTCCAGACCGGCGGCGATGGCGTCGGCCTCCTCCTTGTAGAGAACCGTGATGGCCTGGGTGCCCAGCTTGGCGCCACCGATGGCGTCGAGCATGTCGTAGAGCGTAAAGGCGACGTCGGCGCCGGGCAGCGCGAGCTCGCGGTCGTCGGCGTAAGCAAGGGCCAGGCGCAGGTCCTTAATGAAGTGCTCAACCATAAAGCCGGGCTTGTAGTCGCCGTCGAGCGCCTTGGGCGCCAGGCTCTCCATAGCGCCGGACTTGCCGGTGCCGCCCAGAATCATCTCGCGGGTCTTCTCCAGATCGAGGCCGTTGAGCTCGGCAAATGCCATGGCATCGGCCATGCCGACCATGCAGGCGCCCAGCGACACCTGGTTGGCGAGCTTGGCCGCCTGGCCCTTGCCGGCGCCATCGAAGCAGCAGATGTTGGCCGCGAAGGTGGCCAGGATGTCGCGGACCGGGGCGATGTCGTTCTCGGTGGCGCCCACGATAGCCGTGAGCGTGCCGGCGATCGCGCCCGACTCGCCGCCGGTGACGGGGCAGTCAAACGCCATGCGACCGGAGACCCGAGCGGCCTCGGCAATGTCGCGCGCCAGCTCGGGCGAGCTCGTGGTGAGGTCGATCAGCACCGCGCCCGGCTTGGTGCAGGCCAGCAGGCCGTCGCCCGCCAGGTAGAGCTCCTCGACCTCGGAGGGATAGCCCACCATGGTAAAGACGACATCGGCGCCAGCCGCGGCCTCGGCCGGCGTATCGGTCCAGACGGCGCCGTGCTCGATGAGTGCGGCGGCCTTGGACTTGGTGCGGTTGTTGACCGTGACGGGATAGCCGGCGTCCAGGATGTGGCCGGCGATGGGGGCACCCATGATTCCGGTGCCGATGAATGCGACGGAGAGCTTGTTTGCCATGAAACCTTTCCTTTTGGGTTGGGTGTTGTTACCAGGTTGAATACTCGGCGCCAGCGCTTGGGCCGTGACTTAAGGGCGCTTGTGGGCGCGGTGCTTGCCTACTCGCCGCGCACGCGACGCGCGATGCGGTCGGAAAGCGAGGCCTTCTCGGCGCGGTTCTTGCCCCAAAACGCGAGAGCTACCATACCGGGGCCCACATGCGAACCGATGGTGGGGCCCACGGAGCTGCGGATAATCGTGACGTCGGCGCAGCCTTCCTCTTTGCGGATGGCGGCCTCGAGCCAGTCGCCGTCCTTCTCGGCATCGGCCGTCATAATGGCGATGGGCATGGTGCGATCGGGCACGTAGTTCTCGCGAAACGACTTGAGGATGGACTTGAGCGCCTTCTTGCGGCCGCGGTTGACGCCGATCAGCGTCAGCGAGCCGGCCAGGTCGTAGGAGAGCTCGGGCTTGACGTCGAGCTTTGCCGTGAGCTGCGCCGCCGCGGGCGGGATGCGGCCGCCGGCAGCCAGCGCGTCGAAGCTCTCGAGCGTAAAGTAGCCGTGGACGTAGGTCTTGGCCTCGTTTGCCCAGTCGACCAGCTGCTTGGCGGTGAGTCCCGCCGAGCGCTGACGGACGGCCTCGAGCGCCAGGAGCGCGCCGGTCGCGCAGGGCAGAGCGTTGTCGACCACGTAGAGCTCAAAGTTGGGATACTCGGCGCGCACGGCGTCCGCCGCCTGGCACGCGGAGTTGTAGCTCGACGACAGCGCCGAGGTAAAGCACAGGTAGACCGTGGGCGTGCCCTCTTTGGCGCACTCGGTAAAGAACTCGATATAGCGACCGAGCGACACAGCCGAGGTGGACACGCGGGCACCGGCGCGCATGCGATCGTAGAACTCCTTGGGTGTGATGCTCGACCAGATGTCATCCGTGCGCTCCTCGCCATCGATGATAAAGGGGAAGCCCAAGATATCGACATCGAGGTTCGCGGCGACCTCGGGGCTAAAGTCGCAGCAGGTATCGACGACGATGCGGCAGCGGTCAGAATGGCCGGTAGATGCAGCCTTGTCCATCAAAGCGACTCCTTACGTAAAAAAGGCGACCACCCGCATGGGATGGCCGCCAACCGTTAACTCATGCAAGTTAACGTATTTTACTCGTCAAGTGTTTCGATGCGGGGCTTGATGATGCCATATCCACCATTCTTACGGTGATACACCACATTGATAAGGCCGGTCGTCGCGTTCTCGAACACGTAGAAGTCGTGGCCAAGCAGATCGGTCTGCACCAGCGCCTGCTCCTCAGTCATCGGGGTGACGTCGATAACCTTCTCGCGGACGAGCAGGTCGTCCTCCTCCTCGGGCAGCAGCAGATCGGCCAGATCGTCGACGCGCTCGACCGGCGCTACATCCGCAGCGCTGGCACCGCCCTGGCGGTTGTCCACGACCTTGGTCTTGAACTTGCGCAGCTGGCGGGTGACCTTATCGGCGGAGAGGTCGATGGCGGCGTACATATCTGCACCGTGCTCGGCAACGCGAATCACCGAACCGCGGGCACGAACCGTAACCTCGACGATTGCCGGGTTGGGGTTCGAGGGGTTCTTCTCATAACGAAGTACAACGTCGACCGTCATGGGCTCGATATCGAAAACCTTGAGCGCCTCGCCGATCTTCTCATCCACATGCGCACGCAGAGCATCGGTTACCGTCGTCTTGCGTCCAGAAACCTTGATATCCATACGTGGCTCCAATCTGCCTCGGGGACTTACTGTACTGGCTATGTACCCATTGCCGTGCATTTAATCACGCGGATTCCTAAAGACCCGAATAACGATTGCTTGATACCGCATACCGAAGTCTCGTACTTTTCCATGGCAAAGTGCGCTATAGGAGGGAGCCGACAGATTTGTATTTGGTCCCGAAAATTGGCTTTGACCTGCTGGTTTTATAGGGATGAAAAAGCCGGGCTCCCCTATTGGGGAAGCCCGGCAGTGCATGTTGAAACCGTGAAGAGGTGTCCTTTCCAACGTATAGGAGACACCACCCCTGGCAATAACTAGCTATTGAGTTTGTTAATGTCATCGTCAGTGATGGTGCCTTCCTGGCTGGACGATTTGTCCTCGGAGGATGCGGTCTCATTGTTGGAATCGAAAGACTCGCTGCCGGAGGACGTGGTCTCACTGGACTCAGAGTCGCCCGGTTGCACGTTAGCGCCCGAAACCGTCTTAGTGGTGAGGTCGTAGGGAATCTGACCGTACCAGACGCAGTGAACCGCCTCGAGCGTACCGTCGACCGTGATGTCGTCGAGGGCATCACTCACGGCACGGCACAGTTCGTCATTGGACGAGAGGCCCGCAACACCAAGCGTCGAGGGCGCCTCGAGCGCACCGACATAGGAGACCTCTCTCATCAGGCGTGCAAGGTAGCCGCCGGCCGTGGAGTCGCAGATCACATAGTCGACCTCGCCGGACTCGAGCGCCTCAAAGCACTCGTTGATGTTGGAGTAGGTCTTTTGGTTGGCGGTAATGCTCTGCTTAGCAAGCGCCTCCTGCGAGGCCGAGGACATCTGGACACCCAGGGTAGACGTGTTAAGGGTATCGGTGGAAACGCTTAGCGACCCACCATCGCTGGTTTTACCGAACACAGAAGCGGCATCGTACAGGCAGGTGCCGAGCGAGCTAACGTCCCCGTCTGTGGAGTTGATCTCGCCGATAAAGATATCAGCCTTTTTGTCGCCGAGCGCGGAACCTGCCGAGGACGCATCGACAAAGGCGACCTTAAGGCCCATGCGGCTTGCGAGGGCGCGGGCGGCGTCAACCGCATATCCCGTGAGCTCGCCGTCGGCGCCTTGCATGGCCTGCGGCGCATCGGAAGTATCGAGGGCGACCGTCAGGGTTCCGGGAGTGACCAGGGCATCGTCCGACACCGCCGGCGTGACGGTCTCGTACTCGATCTGGTCGATCGTGGGAGTCGTGAACGTAGACAGCGGGTTGAACGCGCATCCGCTCAGGCCCAAAACGGCAATGACCGCTGCGGTCCCAGCACCTAACCGAGCCGCGTGCATCAAGCTGCCCCTCACCATGTCCACTACCCTGCCTTCTGTGTCGTATACAATCCGTGCGTTGCGCGGAATATCAGATTGTTCCCACCAGCTGACCTGGTATTTGACCCCACACTTGCGCACCGGGGTGTTTGCTCGGGAGGCCGCAGCCACCTTCACGACTGACCCGCTCGCCCGCGAGGCGGTATTGCCCCAAAGAAAGTAGAACGGACGGTGCGGCTTACATCTAGGACGCGCCATGATCGCGCCGCGCACACGCGGTCGCTTACGTGGATCCCTTTGACCGCGTCTGTCTTGGACTAGGACGGGCATTTCGTCCGTCCGCAACCACAGCCTGGTAGGAACGAAGCGCATTATAGCTAAGTTCAAGCTAAAGTTTAAGGTTAGGGGCGTCATTCGCATCGCGAGTACAGATTTCGCAGGTCGGAGCGGGCTATTCGTGCCCCCATGAAGCCCGGAGCTCCCCCACGGGGAGCTCCGGGGCACCCGTCTCAGGGCGCCCTGTGCAAAAAACGGCAAATATGAGTACTGTCACCAATTTAGTAGCAGCGTATTACCGCCTCACGAGCCCTTTTTGAGTTCCGCACAGCCTGCTTGGCGCCAAGATATTCCACATTCGTTTACTATCTCTTCGCTGAATCCAGATTTTCGGCCCAAGTTTCTTTGTTTTTGCTGTCACTAATCGGTAGCGCGCAGAGATGTGGTGTAAGAGGCGGGGCATGCCCCGCCTCTTCTCTTT
>UQXP01000031.1 GCA_900545055.1 uncultured Collinsella sp. | reverse complement strand
TTGTTGATATCGTCTGCCACGTTACCTCCTCTTAAGCGTCAAGGAATCGTGCATCATGTGCGTGCTTCTCGATGTACTCACGGCGATAGCCGACCTCGGAACCCATCAGCTCGCGCACGGCGCGGTCTGCCACCACGGCGTCCTCGATCGATACGCGCTGCAGGATGCGGGTCTTGGGGTCCATCGTCGTCGAGGCAAGCTGCTTGGGGTCCATCTCGCCCAGGCCCTTGTAGCGCTGGACGGTATAGCCCTTGCGCTTCTTGGTGATCTTGCCGTCCTTGGCCTTGCCGTCCTCGTCGTTGTCGTCAGGGTTCAGGCCCAGACTCTGGATGGTGTCGCGCAGGATCTCGTCTTCGGGCTGGCGGCCGTTGGGATACACGTAGTGGATCTTGTTGCGCACCTTAATGCCAAAGATGGGCGGACAGGCAACATAGACGTAGCCGGCATCGATCAGCGGACGCATGTACTTGTAGAAGAACGTCAGCAGCAGGATGCGGATGTGCGCACCGTCGACGTCTGCATCGGTCATGATGATGATCTTGTGGTAGCGCGCCTTGGTGATATCGAAGTCGCCGCCGTCGCCGGCGCTCGTCGTGACGCCGCAGCCGATCGCGGTAATCAGCGACTGGATGGTGTCACTCGAGAACGCACGATGGTCACCAACGCGCTCGACGTTCAGAATCTTGCCGCGCAGGGGCAGAATCGCCTGGATGTCTCGGCGACGGCCGTCCTTGGCCGAACCGCCTGCCGAGTCGCCCTCTACGATGAAGAGCTCGGTCAGCTCGGCATCGCGTACCGAGCAGTCAGCGAGCTTACCGGGCAGGGACGCCGTCTCGAGCAGGCTCTTGCGACGGGTCGCCTCGCGCGCCTTGCGGGCAGCGTTTCGCGCCTTGCAGGCCTGTTGCGCCTTCTTGACGATCTCGCGAGCGGGCTTGGGATGCTCCTCGAGGTAATCGGCGAGTCCGTCGGTCACGATCTTGAGCGTGAGCGCGCGCATATAGGAGCTACCGAGCTTGGCTTTGGTCTGGCCCTCAAACTGCGGATCGGGCAGCTTGACCGAGATAACGGCCGAAAGGCCCTCGCGCACATCGTCGCCGGTCAGGTTGGCGTCTTTTTCCTTGAGCAGGTTCTGCTTGCGCGCGTAATCGTTGATCACGCGGGTGAGCGCGGTGCGGAAGCCCTCAAGGTGCATGCCGCCCTCGGGGGTGTAGATGTCGTTGGCAAACGACATGACGTTCTCGCCGTAGCCACTATTCCACTGCAGGGAAACCTCGACCTCGCCCATCTTGGTCACAGGCGCGTCCGGGTCCGATTTGCCCTCGATGTAGATGGGCTCCTTAAAGGCTTCGGGAACGTCCTTACCCTCGTTGAGGAACTTGACGAAGTCGATGATGCCGCCCTCGTAGCAGAACTCCTCCACGTGGGGAGTCGCATCGCGCTCGTCGGTCAGCACGATCTTGAGGTTCTTATTGAGGAACGCCGTCTCCTGCAGACGGTTGTGCAGCGTATCGAAATCGTAGATGCAGGTCTCGAAGATCTCGTCGTCGGGCCAGAAGGTGACGGTGGTGCCCGTCGAATCCGAGGTGCCCACGACCTCCATCTTCTTGACGGTCTTGCCGCGCGAGAACTCCATCTCGTAGGTGTTGCCGTCGCGACGAACCTGAACGACCACGCGCTTGGACAGTGCGTTGACGACGGAGATGCCAACGCCGTGCAGGCCGCCCGAGACCTTATAGGCCGAGTTATCGAACTTACCGCCGGCGTGCAAGATCGTCATGACGACCTCAAGCGTCGGGATCTTTTTAACAGGGTGCTCGTCGACGGGGATGCCGCGCCCGTTGTCGACGACCGTGATGGAGTTGTCGGCGTGGACCGTCACCTGGATCTCGGTGCAGAAACCGGCCATGGCCTCGTCGACGGAGTTGTCAACGATCTCCCACACCAGGTGATGCAGACCGCTGGCGCTCGTCGAGCCGATATACATGCCCGGGCGCTTACGAACGGCCTCGAGACCTTCGAGAATCTTAATCTCGCCGCCATCGTAATCGTTTTCGTTTGCCACACGTCCTCCTTCAGTCAAGAAAATGTGTACAGCCTTACTAGTTTATCGTAAAAAAATACCCTCGGGAACGAGGGTATTTGGCTCTACAAGGCCACCAGATGCGATTTAAGGCTCTTTTTTGCTTTGCACGCCCTTGGCCCACTCGGCGCTGGCTCTCATGGCATTCTCGAGGGCCTCGCGCAGTTTTCGGTCTTCGATGGGCGCCACTTGGCGCTCGATCTCGGTGCGCTCGGCCTCACTTAGGTCGGCGTGCGGGGCCGACGGGCGCTCGGTCGTCGCCGGGCGCAGGCGCTCCTTGGCGGCGGGCGGCGTGTGACCGGGCGCGGTGGTTTTGAACACCAGGCCGTCCACATGCGCACCGGCGCGCTCCATGCGCGCGCGGATGATCTCGCGCAACAGCGTCATTTCCTGCGTCCACGAGGGCGAATCGAGATATACCAGCAGCTCATTGGACTCGGGCAGGTAGCGCAAGCCCGTCACATGCCGCCCCTCGCGCGTGCCCGAGCACACCGCGTTCCACGCGCGATAGACCGCGCGCGACTCCTCGGCAGCCTCCATCTGCGCGCGGCGCTCAGGTGTCGCGGCCGCCAGGATGCGCTGACGCTCTGCGTTCAAAAATCCACTGAAGGCAACCGTTTCGCTCTCGCGCTCGTAATTAGCACGTCTCACCCATGCTCACCACCTTGGCTCGATCAAGCAGGTCATCGGTAAAGTACCCCAGGTTGGTCGTGGTTATGACCGTCTGGATATCATCGCCGATCAGCCGCAGGAAAGCACCGCGACGCTCGCCGTCGAGTTCGCTCATCACGTCGTCCAAAAGCAGCAATGGGGCGGTGCCCAGGACATCGCGAGCCACGACCACCTCCGCCACCTTCCAGGCTAGAACCAACGTTCGCTGCTGACCTTGGCTGGCAAATGAACGGGCGGAGCGACCCGCCACGGTAAACTCAATCTCATCGCGATGCGGTCCCACCAGCGTCACGCCGCGGCGAATTTCCTCGTCGGCGTGCTCATCAAGGGCAGCCAGCATGCGCTCGTACGCCCAGCCCTTCAGCTCTTCGCGATCCTCGACCTGGGGCAAATCCCCCAGTGTGGACGTATAGGTCACGTTGGCAGCCTCACCGGACGCCACTTGCCCGTAGGCAGTGCGCAGATGGCCCGCCAGCCGGTCGAGCAGGGCCAACCGGTGCACGAGCAGAGCCGAGCCCGCGCGGGCAATCGAATCGTTCCACGCGCCGAGCATCTCGCGGCAGCACCAGGTCTCCTTGAGTAAGGCGTTACGCTGGGTCACGCAGCGCCCATAGGTGCTCGCAAGATCGGCATAGCGTGCGCTCAGTTGCATGCCAAAGTCATCGAGGGCGGCGCGGCGCACACTGGCGCCTCGCTTAACCATGTCCAGATGGTCGGGGCAAAACAGCACGCTCGGCAGAACCCCGCGCACACCGGCGGCAGAACATCTCTTGCCGTTGCGGCTAAACGAGCGCTTACCGTCCCCCGCGCTCAATCCCATATCAAGCACGCGGCCGTCGCCCTCGAGCCTCAGCTCGACCTTGCACGAGCCCACGCCGTCACGGACGAGCTCGGCTGCGGTCGGATGCCTAAACGAGGCGCCGCTCGTCAGCAGCTGCAGCGCCTCTATGAGATTGGTCTTTCCCGCTGCGTTGGGTCCCGCAAGTATCGTCACGCCCTCGTCCAGGGCAAGGCGATAGCTATCGAAGCTGCGGTAGTGCGCGACGGAAAGATCGCGGGCGAACATGGTCATGGGGCGGTTGCTAGATGCGGACCGGCATGACCAGGTACAGGTAGTTGATCTTGTCGTAGGACTTGAAGATGCCCGCCTGCGAGTAGCTCTTGAGCTCCAGCGTGATCTCCTTCTCCTTGGACAGGGCATTGAGGCAGCCGAAGATGTAGTGGTAGTTGAAGGCGATGGTGCCCGACTCGCCCTCGGCCTCGACATCGATCGTCTCCTGCGCAAGGTCCTGGTCATTGGAAATGGAGGACAGGCCCATCTGCCCGTTCTCGACATCGATCTCGAACTTGACGGCGGGGTTGGCGCTCGCGATAACGGCCACGCGTTTGAGGGCGGCGTTAAAGGCGGCGACGTCGATCTTGACGCTCGTCACGCACGAATCGGGGATGAGCTGCTTGTAGTTGGGATACACGCCCTCGATGCGGCGCGACACGTAGGTGGTGTTGCCGGCCTCGAAGACGACCTGGGTGTCGGTAGCCCCGATCATGATGGTCGCCTGGCTGGCCATGATGTTCAGCGCGTCGTTAAAGGCGTCGGCCGGAACGTTGAGCTCAAAGGAGCCCTCGAGGGTCGAGGTCTCGACCTGCGTATCGCACACGGCCAAGCGGAAGGAATCGGTCGCTACCAGGCGTACGGTGTTGTTCTCGACCTTCATGTGCACGCCGCCCAGGATGGGGCGAGCCTTGTCGGTCGAGGTGACGCGCCACACGCGGCCGACCATTTCGGACAAGACATCGGTCGGCAGCTCCACGGCACTCTCGATGGCATAGGCCGGAAACTCGGGGAAGTCATTGGCATCGAGCGTGTTCAGCCTAAAAGAGCTCTTCTCGCAACCAATCAGCACCTGGCGCTCGGACAGCTCAAAGGTGACCGGGGCATCGGGGAGGGTCTTGGTGATATTGGAGAGCATCTTACAGGGGATAACCATCTCGCCCTCTTCTTCGACATGCGCCGCGATGCGATGACGGATCGAGATGGTGTAGTTAGAGGTCTGGAATTCCAAGATGCCGTCTTGGGCCTTAACGAGCACGCCCGACAGGATGGGGAGGGTGGATGCCGAAGCGACACCCTTCATAACGACGCCGATGGCTTGTGTAAGCGAGCTCTGGCTGACGGTGAACTTCATCTTTTAATACCTTTCTATAGATATAAATATCTTAATAATAGTAATAGCACTGACGAAACTGTTGATTACTCCCAAAGACGCAGGTCAGACCCAGAAAGAGAATCGACAGCAACCTGTGTGCAACAGGGGTGGTTTTCCACGTTCAAAACCTGCGCAAAACTTTTCATCACCGCAGGTTGGGTTTTAGACACCTTATGCCCGTGGTTTCGACAAGTTTTCAACAGGTGTCTCTATTTCCCTACGAGCGCAGTGTAATTTTATCGCGCAGCGACTTGAGGTCTTCGGTGACGGTGCGGTCTTCCTGGATCATCTTCTGGACCTTTTTGTAGCTCGTACTGACGGTCGAGTGGTTGCGGTTGCCAAATTCGGCGCCCACCGCCGTGGTCGTCATCTCGCACATCTCGATGGCCAGGTAGATAGCGATATGGCGTGCTTTGGCGATATTGGCGTTGCGACGCGGGCCGATGAGCTCCTCGTGCGTCACGCCGTACTGCTCTTCGATGACGGACTGAACCGTCTGGACGTTGATCTTTTTGGCCGATGTGTCGAAGTACTGACTGGCGATGGCGTCGATATCGTCAAAGGTGAGCTCCCCGCCCTCGCGCTCGCGGTCGCCCGCCTCGCCGGCGCAGCGCTCGCAAAAGCTCTCGAGTTCGCGGATGTTGGTGCCCGAGACCTCGGCCATGTGTTTAAAGTGCTCGTCGGTCAGGTGCCCGCTGTCGCCCCCATAGGCCGCCAGCAGCGAGTCGTCGCCTGCCTCGGGAGCGGCGACGATGGTGTTTTCGTAATAGCGCTGCAAGATCTTGTATTTCATCTCGTAGCTGGGCTCTGCGACCAGGCAGAGCATGCCGGCGTTGAAGCGGCTGGTCAGACGCTCGTCCATGCTCAGGTCCTTGGGGGCGCGGTCTGCCGCGATGACGACCTTCTTGTTGTTGCGGATGAACTCGTCCATGAGCTGGAAAAAGTAGTCCACGCTCGCGCGCTTGCCGATGATGTTTTGGATGTCATCGATGATGAGCACGTCCACGCCGTGGTACGCCTGCATGATGGGGGCGTTGCTCTTCTTTTGGCGGTCGAACTCGGTCATCAGGTCGTCCAGATATGCCTGGGAGTTGGCATACTTGACCTTGATCTCGGGCGACTTCTCGGCGAGCTCGTTTTTGATAGCAAGCAGCAGGTGCGTCTTGCCCAGGCCCGATTTGCCGTAGATGAACAGTGATGTGCACGTGCCGCGCTCGTCCGCGAGGGCGGCAAACTTGAGTGCCGAGCGATAGGCATGGCTGTTCTCGGGGCCGTAGACAAAGTTCTCAAAGGTAAATTTTGAGTTCGCGGCGAGCGGGGCTCCATCCGTATTCTGCTCGGCCGGTACGGTCGGTGCTGGCATGGGTGAAGCGGGGGTCGCAGCTTGCGTGGACTTAGTCGGCGCTCCGCCCTTCATCTGGTTCATCATGCGACGAAAATCATCGGCCGAGAGCGTGTTCTTGATTGCAATGCCCGAATCCGCGCCCGCCGCTGCGTCGTGAGCGATGGGCATGTGCGTGACGGGTGCGTTCGTTGACGTCGCAGCGGCGGTCGGCAACGGTGCCATGGTTTCACGGGAAACATCGCTGTGCTGGTGCTCGATTGTCGGCACGTCGCCTGCGGAGGCCGGCACCGCCGGGGAAGCAGCGGGAGCCGTGGCGGATTCCGCTGCGGTGCCTTGCGGTGCCACGATATCGAGCGCGATCGGCGCAAAGGCGATTTCTTCCAGATAGGCCTCAATAGTCGGCTGATGCTTTTTGAGCTGCGCGATGGCAAAGCGCGAGGGGGCCTCGATCGTGAGCGTATCTTCGGTCAGGCTTATGGCGCGCGATTGCCCCAGCATGTTGATGAGGCGTGCATCTTGGCCGTCGCGCTGGCAAAAGGCGATGGCATCCCCCAGGATGATGCTTGCTTCCTCGTCCACTGTCTCTCCCGTTCTTTAGCTCTGAGCTCGCACGCGAGCGGCGCCGAGTTCGGTCAGATGGTATTTCTGGCCATGCTTGATGACCAAGCCGGCCTGCGCCAAGTCATTGAGCGTGCGTGACCAAGTAGGGGCCGAGTTTCCAAACGCCCTCGCCAGATCGGTTGCACCGCACGCTTGATTTTGCGCCAGATAGCCCAGCGCGGCGTTGCCGCGATCGCTTACGAACACGTCCGGTTGTGGCTGCGCATACTGATTTGCTGCATTAGGATACATCATTTGAGCTGCTGGTTGTTGAGAACTCTGCATCGGCGGCATTTGCTGTTGAAAACTTTGAGGCCACTGTTGGTAAGGCTGCGGAGGCATCTGCTGGGCCCAGGGGTTGTACTGCTGCTGCGGCATCTGCTGGTACGGCTGCTGATATCCCTGCTGGTACTGCTGCGGGAACTGCTGGCCATACCCCAGTGGCGGCATCTGCTGATATGGATATCCCTGTTGGTACGGCTGATAGCCCATTTGCTGGCCATCCGCTGCTCCCGTCGCCTGCTGCATTGCTGCTGCATCCTGATCTGCCAGCGGCATGGCCTCTGGCATGTTTGGCGCCATCGACATCGAAGTCGCCTGGGGCTCTTGTGTGGGAAGCATTCCGGGCTGCTGCATCTGTCCCACGCGGGGCTGCATCTGTTGCGTTGCCATGGGCTGCTGCGCAAAAGCTCCCGGCAGGGGATATGTGGGATGCTCCGTCTCGGGCCGCACGGCGGCACCGCGTCCGCCGGCACGCTCTATTTCCTGCACGCGTTTAGGGTCCAGGCTTACCGTAACCACGGTGCCGTTGCCCATGTTGTCCTCGATGGACACCGCCCCGCCGGCGTTTTCCAAATACTCCTGCACCATGGGAAACCCGGCTCCGGTTCCACGGATATAGCGCTTCATCTTGCTGTTTGCGCTGGTAACGCCAAAGTCGAAAGCACGCTCCTTGTCGTCGATGCCGGGTCCTTGATCAGCAAAGCGGATGGTGTCTCCGCCGTCCAGAATCGAGATGATGGGCTCGGCAAAGTGCGCGTGGATAAAGTTTTCGACAATCTCGCGGATGACCATGAGCGAGATATGGCCACCTTGTTCTTTCATGCACTGGTAGACGGTGTTGGTCGTCTCTTCCAAATACGTGCGGACATCTTGCGGATCAATGACGATCACACGCGGTGTCGACAGCATATCGTCATAGACGGCGATGCGCGCGGCGTACATGGCTTTTGGCGCCTGCGTGGTCGTCTGCTCGCCTTCCTCACGCTCTTCGCGCACGCCGGTGATGTGCTCGTTGTCGGGTGCCGGGTCTCCGGAATCGACCATGGTGTAAAAGTCGTCAGACATGCCGCTCGCAATCTTTCAAAAGGTTTCGAACAAATAGTAGCTCACCGTGCAATGTTTCTCATCTTTCGACAACTTTTCAAAACCTGTTGAAAACTTTGGAAAACGGACGAAAAGTTCTTAACATTGCCAACATGACCTGTTGAAAACTCGATGAAATATCGTGAAAAGTTGCCATGCACCGCTAAATCGAGCTCGGCTTATGGGGGAACCGTGTGAACTGCGCAACCTTTTACCTTTGATTTCTTGACATTTGAACATTGATTTCCCTACAATCTTCAAGCTCACGTGTCTATATCTGCGTCCGCGCCCCCGCGGACACTCGAAATGCAGCAGGAGGAACTTAAGATGAAGCGTACGTATCAGCCTAATAAGCGTAAGCGTGCCAAGACCCATGGCTTCCGTGCCCGTATGGCCACTAAGGGTGGTCGTGCCGTGCTCGCCCGTCGTCGCGCCAAGGGCCGCAAGCGTCTCACTGTCTAGCAGCGATACACACATCTCGCATGAAGACTATTAAGTCTCGGCAAGATTTCGAGCATGTGTTCAGTCAGGGGCGTCGTTTCAATCACCCTCTGATTCGAATGACCATATGTGAATCGGTTGGCGAAGGCGGCTCCGGAAGGGTCGCCTTCGTTGGTGCTAAGCGACTCGGTTGTGCCGTCGTGCGCAACCGATCTAAGCGTGTGATGCGCGAGGCCGCCCGCAGCTGCGGATTTCCCGTTGCGGGTTATGACATCATCTTGTTTGCAACTCCCAAGACGAGGATTTCCTCGCCGCAGGAGATGGACAAGGCGTTGCGTTCGCTTATGAAGCGCGCCGGCGTTGCTGGGGAGGAGCGATGAGCAATCACGTTTTGCGACGTGTTGCCATCGCTCCTATTCGCATATATCAACAGGTTATTTCGCCCTTATTGCCTGACGCCTGCATTTATTACCCAACGTGCTCGCAATACGCCGTCCAGGCGATTGAGAAGTACGGTGTTTTGAGAGGCTGCTGGCTTGCCGTGAGGCGCATCGCTCGCTGCAATCCCCTGCACGTCGGCGGTTATGACCCTGTGCCCTAGCGGGCACTCGCTATCGGAGGAAAACTTACATGTGGGATTGGATCGTTAACATCCTTTTCGAGCTGCTCAAGCTCATCCAGACCTTTGCGGTCGACTGGGGCCTGTCCATCATCATCCTGGTGGTCATCATCCGTCTGCTGCTGACGCCGCTCATGCTCAAGTCGACCAAGTCGACGGCTCGCATGCAGGTGCTGCAGCCCAAGATGCTCGAGATCCAGGAGCGCTATGCCGACGATCCTCAGCGTCAGGCCGAGGAGATGCAGAAGTTCTACAGCGAGAACAAGTTCAATCCGCTGTCCGGCTGCCTGCCGCTTCTGATTCAGATGCCTATCCTGTTTGCCCTGTTTACGCTGCTGCGTAACCTGCCGCAGTACTTTAACGAGGGCACGTTCTCGTTCTTCAACATCCTGCCCGACCTGACCACCACGCCGAGCGCTTCCTTTGCTGATGGCTTTATGGTTGCACTGCCAGCGCTGGTCTGCCTGATCCTGTTCGCCGTCCTGACCCTGATTCCGCAGCTCTACATGTCGCGCAACCAGACCGGCCAGCAGGCTCAGAGCATGCGTATGATGGCCGTTGTCATGACGGTCATGATGCTTTGGATGGGCTGGAGCCTTCCCGTTGGTGTTCTGCTGTACTACGACGTCTCGTCTGCTTGGCAGGTTATCCAGCAGATTTTTGTGACACAGAAGGTCATCGACAAGGCGAAGGCCGATGAAGAGGAGCGTCTTAAGAACGCTCCGCTGCAGGTTGAGGTCACTCGTCGCGAGAAGAAGCCGCGCCCGCACAAGAAGAAGTAGTGGGATATCAATCTTATTTAGGTACCTAACTTTTGGAGTACGTTATGTCTGAAGAGATCATCGAGGATATGCTTGAGGAGGTTGCCCCGCAGGTCGCGGGCGATTATCCCGAGATTGCACAGCGCTACAAGGCTGGTGAAGAGCTGACCGATGAGGAGCTCGACACCATTGCCGATGTTGCGATTTCCATCCTGCGTTCCATCCTTTCGCACTTCGATGCCGCCAACTCTCCCATCGATGAGTATGAGGGCGACGAGGGTGAGCTGATTCTGGATGTAACGGCTCCCGATCTTGCTGTTCTCATTGGCCGTCATGGTCGCACCCTTGATGCCCTTCAGGTTATGTTCTCTTTGCTGGTGAGCCGCAAGCTTGGCTTTAGGTATCCGGTTGTAGTGGACGTCGAGGGATACAAGAGCCGCCGTCAGGACAAGGTTGCCTCCATGGCTCAGTCTGCTGCCGAGCGTGCCATTCGCACTCATAAGAGTGTTTCGCTTCCGCCCATGAATGCCTACGAGCGCCGACTGGTTCACATTGCACTTCGTGGCAATGATGCCGTTGATACTCATTCTGAGGGTTCTGACCCTGATCGCCATGTGGTGATTGTTGCTCGATAATCTACTCGAGCTTATGCTAAGGGGACGTGGTTTCCACGTCCCCTTTTTTTGTCAAAAGTTCTCGATACACTGATTTTTGTCAGAAAGGAGCTTTCGTTGTTAGTGCTTACTGATCAGCAGGCTGATGAGATGCTGAGTCGTCTAACTTCCTATTGCAAAGAGTATTCCTTGAGCGTAACTGATGTTGAGCTGAGGAAATGTATTCAGCATTTGGATTTGGTTCTTGAAACAAATAAGACAACGAATCTCACCCGTATTCTTAACGTAGAAGATGCTGCAGTACTTCATATCCTCGACTCACTTGTTTTGCTTCCCTATATCAATAAGGCTCCAGAGGGAGCTTTGCTTGATATGGGAACAGGTGCGGGCTTCCCTGGTGTTCCGTTAACCATAGCCACGCATCGTAAAGCTACTTATATTGACTCTGTTGGCAAGAAGGTTGATGCTGTCAATTCTTTTGTCCATACTCTTGGATTGAAACATGCTCATGCGGTTCATGATCGTCTTGAAGAATATGCTCGAAGCCACAAGAAGCAGTTCTCTGTCGTAACCGCCCGCGCACTGGCTCCTCTACCGATTCTTGTTGAGTATGCGGCTCCGTACCTCAAGGATGGAGGGCTATTTGTTATAACTAAGGGTAATCCTTCGGATGATGAGCTTGCTTCCGGCATGTCAGCAGCTAAGATTTGCGGCTTCACTTTGCTTCTGAATAACGCAATCGATTTGCCTGATGACTTGGGTCACAGGGAGTTCATTGTTCTTAAGAAAAGTCATCCAGCATCCGTTTCATTGCCTCGTGCAAATGGCATGGCAAAGAAGAATCCGCTTGCCTAGATGTTTCACGTGAAACATAATGGATACTAACAACTTGCAGTGTTTCACGTGAAACATGGCGGTTGATATCGAATCGGAATGTTTCACGTGAAACATCCTCCGTTTGACAGCTTTAATACACACCAGGAGGGACCGTGGGATTTCGCGACGTTAAGCGTTCTAAGAGCGCAAAAGACACGCGTATCATTGCAATCATCAATCAAAAAGGCGGCGTCGGTAAGTCAACGACGGCTGTAAACCTTGCAGCAGCACTGGGTGAACAGGGTCGTAAGACTCTGATTGTCGATTTTGATCCGCAGGGAAACAGCACAAGTGGATTCGGAATTGAAAAAGAAGATCTTGATCACTGCATTTATGATGCATTGTTGAATGATGTGCCGGCAGAATCGCTTGTTCTTGATACAAATTGCAAAAAGGTATTCGTAATTCCGGCTACAATTCAGCTTGCAGGCGCCGAAATTGAGCTCGTAAGCGCAATTGCTCGTGAAACCCGCCTCAAAGATTTGCTTGAGCCGATTCAGGACGAGTTCGATTTCATTTTCATTGACTGTCCTCCTTCGCTCGGCTTGCTTACCATCAACGCCTTGACAGCAGCAGACAGCGTTTTGATTCCAATCCAGTGCGAGTATTATGCACTCGAGGGCGTTACGAAGCTGCTTGAGTCAATGAAGATGGTCAAATCACGTCTGAATAAGGGCTTAGACACCTATGGCGTGCTTATGACTATGTATGACTCGCGTACTTCTCTGTCGAATCAGGTTGTTGAGGAGGTTCAATCGTACTTTGGTGACAAGGCGTTTAAAACGCTGATCCCCCGTACGGTTAAAATCTCCGAAGCTCCGTCTTTTGGAGAACCGGTAATTACCTATGCACCTCAAAATAAGGGTGCAAAAGCGTATATGAACCTTGCAAAAGAGGTGATCAAGCGTGCCTAGTGCAAAGAAACGTGGCGGATTGGGACGTGGACTCAATGCTTTGGTCTCAGAGGCCGAGTATGAGACCGGTGGTTCGGCTGCATCCGCTTCAAAGGCTGCATCTGAAACGAAACTACCTATTGAGGATATTGTTCCCAACCCTAACCAGCCGCGAATTCACTTTAACGAAACTGAACTTCGCGAGTTGAGCGAGTCAATCCAAGAACATGGCGTTTTGCAGCCGCTATTGGTTCGCAAGCATGGAAACGGCTATGAGATCATCGCTGGTGAGCGTCGTTACCAGGCGTCAAAGCTTGCTGGTCTTGAGGAGCTGCCTGTCATCATTAAAGATGTTAATGATGAAGAGATGCTTGCTCTTGCTCTTATCGAAAACCTTCAGCGTTCTGATTTGAATCCCGTCGAAGAGGCTAAAGGCTATCGCCAGCTTATCGATGCCAGCGGTATGACCCAGGAAGCATTGTCGAGGGCAGTCAGCAAGTCACGCTCTGCAATTACAAACTCGCTACGCCTTCTCGATCTCCCCGAAGTTGTTCAGCAGATGATTTTTGAGGGCAAACTTACTGCTGGTCATGCACGTGCGATTCTTGCAGTTCCCTATGAGGATGCTCGAATTCGACTTGCAGAGAAGGTTGTTGCGGAGGGCCTTTCCGTAAGAGCGACAGAAAATCTTGCTCCATTGTTTTCTGCCGGAGAGACGCCTAAGACGCCGAGGCCTGCAACGCCTCAGTCTTTTAAAAAGGCTGCGCGTGTGCTTCGTCAGGTATTTAATACCAACGTGCGTGTGAAGAGCTCGCGAGGAAAGAATAAGATTGAGATTGAGTTTAAAGACGAGGAAGAGCTCTCTCGTATTCTTTGCGAAATGATTCAGTTTGATCAAGGAGGCAAAGATGAGGAATAAGATTTTAACAGCGATTGCATTGGCGACGACTATCGCAGCTGGTGCCTTTGCTGGATATAAGATCGCGACAGACGATGAACTTAGAGGTCGTTTGCTTCGTGGCGCGCAAGATATCGTCGATACTTCCAAAAAGAAAATGGATGTTATGACAGAAGATGTTGCCATGCGTACTGCTCAGGTAACGAAGAATCCCAAGATTAATCAAGGTTGGGTTAGCAACCAATGGGAAAATGTAGGCTATTAGGTACCTAACAATTACCCTGCATATTTTGAGGGGCCCTTGTCTGATTCATGAGACAAGGGCCCCTTATTTTGTCCGTAAAAAATGGGAAAGGTAGCAGCTGGTCCAAAATTGAGGTCAATAAATGAAACGGCCCCGGTTGCATATCCTGCAACCGGGGCCGTTCGATGTTTCACATGAAACGTATTGGGGTGCGACTCCCCTATGCGTTCTTCTGAACTTTGAAGCGCTGCTTCAGCTGTCCGCAAGCGGCGTCAATATCGTTACCACGGGAGTTACGAATCGTGGTCTCGATGCCACGGGACTCAAGACGACGCTGAAGATCCTCAACCTTATGAATCGGCGACGGCTTGAGCGGGCTACCCTCGATGTCGTTAAGCTGAATGAGGTTAACGTGGCACAGCGTTCCCTCGCAGAAGTCGCAGAGCGCCTGCATCTCGGGATTCGTATCGTTGACGCCTTCGATCATGGCATACTCATAGGTCGGGCGGCGGCCGGTCTTCTCGGTGTAGAGCTGAAGCGCTTCGTGAAGGCGAAGCAGCGTGTACTTCTTAACACCGGGCATGAGCTTATTGCGCGTCGACTGGATGGCGGAATGCAGGGAAACGGCAAGCGTGAACTGCTCGGGGATATCGGCAAATTTGCGAATACCGGGAATAACGCCGCTGGTAGAGACGGTGAGGTGACGAGCGCCGATACCGATGCCATCGGGGTCGTTGAGGATTCGCAGCGCCTTGAGAACCTCGTCGTAGTTGGCAAACGGCTCGCCCTGGCCCATGAAGACGACGCTCGTAGCACGCTCTCCAAAATCGTTGGAGACGTGCAAAACCTGGTCGACGATCTCCTGGGCAGTTAGCGAGCGCTTAAGGCCGTTGAGGCCCGTGGCGCAAAAAGCGCACCCCATGCCGCAACCGGCCTGGGTGGAAACGCAGACGGAAAGCTTGTTACGACGGGGCATGCCGACGGTCTCGACGGAAACGCCGTCGTGGTACTCGAGCAGATACTTGCGAGAGCCATCTTTGGAAACCTGCTTGGTGAGTTCAGCCGGCGTGTCAAAGGCAAAAGCCTCTTTAAGCTGCTCGCGGAAAGCCTTGGGAAGGTTGGTCATATCGTCAAACGAACAAACGTTCTTCTCAAAGACCCATTCGATGAGCTGCTTCGCGCGGAAGGCGGGCTGGCCAAGCTCGGCCACGAGCTCGCGAATATCGTTTTGGCTCAAGTCGCGAATGTCCTGAGATTTAGTCCTGGGATTCATGGAAGCCTTTCGATTTTGGGGAAACGTAGAGGGTATCGCTACAATATGGTATCAGCTGCAGAAATTATAGAGGAGGAGTCTGCCCATGCCGGGTAAAAGCCTAGAGAACATGCACGTAGCGGTCTTGGCGGGCGGTCATTCCGCTGAGCGCGAGATCTCGCTCAATTCGGGAAAGAACGTCGTGGTTGCCTTGAAGGAGGCCGGCTACACTTCGGTGGAGCTGCTCGACACGGCTGCCGATGATTTTATGGTAACCATGGCGACCGGCGGCTTTGACGTGGCGTTTATCGCCATGCACGGTGCCGGCGGCGAGGATGGCGCCATGCAGGGCGCCATGGAGACCCTGGGTATCCCCTACACGGCCTCGGGCGTGCTTGCCAGCGCCTGCGGTGCCGACAAGGAGGTCTCTAAGCTCCTGTACGCCAAGGCGGGCATTCCCATTGCCCCCGGCCTCGCGCTCGAGGTGGGCGATGAAGTCGATATCGATCATATCGTCGAGGTTTGTGGCGAGCGCTGCTTTGTGAAGCCGGCCGTCAACGGTTCCAGCTATGGCATTTCCCTGGTCCATGAGCCCTCCGAGCTGCCCGCAGCAATCGCCAAGGCGTTTGAGTACGGCGACAAAGTGCTGGTCGAGAAGTGCATCGAGGGTACCGAGATCACCGTCGGTGTGTACGGCGAGGACGACGTGCGCGCTCTGCCGATTGTCGAGATTCGCAAACCCGAGGACTGCGAGTTCTACGATCTGGACGTGAAATATGTCGACCCTACGGACATCCATCGCATTCCGGCGCAGATTTCACCCGAGAATTACGCTCGCGCTCAGGAGCTTGCCTGTGCTGCTCACAAGGCCCTCGGTTGCCTGGGTATCTCGCGCAGCGACTTTATCGTGAGTGAGGACGGCCCCGTTATCCTCGAGACCAATACCATTCCCGGCATGACCGATACGTCGCTGTATCCGGACGAGATCCGCCACACCGACGACATGACGTTCCCGCAGGTCTGTGACAGCCTGATTCGTATGGGCCTTCGTCGAGCGGGCATTGCATGCTAATCGAGGACGCGGTTTCGTCAGGAACGCCGCAGTTTGTCATCGACTCCTATGCCACGCTTGCCGAACGCGCCAAAACGCAGTCCTTCGGCCTTATCGAGGAAGATGTGATTGTCCTCGATACCGAGACCACAGGTCTTTCGGTGCAGGACAATGAGCTGATCGAGATCTCGGCGGCCCGTCTTTCGGGCCGCGAGGTCGTCGACCGCTTCGATACCTTCGTGCATCCCAAGCAGCTGATTCCCGCCGAGATCACCGAGCTCACGAGCATTACAAATGCCGATGTGGCAGATGCCCCGTCGGCCGTTGAGGCCGTAGCCGCTCTCGCCGATTTTGTCGGTGGTTGCCCGGTAATCGCACATAACGCCACGTTCGACCGCTCGTTTATCGAGTCGGTCAAAGGCGGCGTCAACGTGAGCGATATCTGGATCGATTCGCTGGCGCTGTCGCGCATCGCGCTTCCGCGCCTGGCATCGCACAAGTTGTCTTTTATGGCCGATCTGTTTGGCTGTGACTCGGTATCACACCGTGCCAATGCCGACGTCGACGCCCTGTGTGGCGTATGGCGCGTGTTGCTCGTGGCGCTCACCGACTTGCCTCAGGGCCTCATGGCGCGCCTAGCCGACATGCATCCGGATGTGCCTTGGTCCTATCGTCCTATCTTCTCATTCTTGGCAGGGCAGAACCCTGGTTCTATCTTCTCTCTCAGCGCCGCTCGTGCTGACGTTCTCAAGGCCGATCGCGCCGACGATCGGGTGGACGCCGACGAACTGCCGGTCCTCAAGATGCCGAGTCGTGAGGAGATTGAGGCAGACTATGCGCCAGGTGGCCTGGTCAATCGCATGTATCCCACCTACGAGCCGCGTGATGAGCAGATCGCGATGGCGCTCGAGGTCCGCGATGCGCTGGTCACGGGCACTCATCGTGTAATTGAGGCGGGCACGGGCGTCGGCAAATCGATGGCCTATCTGGTGCCTTTTGCCGAGGCAGCGCGCCGTAACAACATCACGGTTGGTATTGCGACCAAATCGAACAATCTTGCCGACCAGCTCATGTACCATGAGCTGCCAAAACTTGCCGAGCAACTGGACGGTGGTCTGTCGTTTTGCGCTCTCAAGGGGTATGACCACTATCCGTGCCTGCGCAAGCTTGAGCGCATGAGTCGCGGCCAGGTCGAGATTACCACCAAGCGCGATCCGGCGGACACGCTCACGGCGGTCGCGGTCATTATGGCGTACGTCTGCCAATCAGCCGATGGCGACCTCGACTCGCTCGGCATTCGGTGGCGCAGCGTCAACCGCCCCGACTTTACGACGGCCTCGCGCGAGTGTGCTCGTCGCCTCTGCCCGTTTTTCCCTGATAAATGTTTGGTCCACGGCGCTCGCCGTCGTGCAGCGCATGCCGACGTGGTGGTCACCAACCATTCCCTGCTGTTCCGCAATGTCGCGGCCGAGGGCAGGATTTTACCTCCGATTCGTCATTGGGTAATCGACGAGGCCCATTCCATCGAGCGCGAGGCGCGCCGTCAGTGGGCGCGCGTGGTGTCGGCGGACGAATCACGCGTTCTGTTTGAGCGCCTGGGTGGCTCGAGCACCGGTGCGCTAAGCCAGGTCTCCCGTGATTTGGCAACCTCCGAGGGCTCTACGCTCTATCTGGGCCTTACTGCCAAGGCGACGTCGACGGTTGCGCGCGCGAGCATGGCAATCGCCGACGTGTTCGATGGCGTTCGCGAGCTCGGCCGCCGTGCCCGTGGGGGTTATGACAATGCCAATCTATGGATTGGCCCCGAGCTGCGCGAATCTGACGACTGGCATGATTTCTTACAGTCGGCCTACGCTGCCATCGACGTATTGGAACAGGCTGACAAGAGCGTCGACGCGCTGGTGCAAGCCGTCGCCGCCGACAAGCCCGAGGTTGTTGTCGACCTGGGTGATATCTCGCGCCGCCTGCACGAGCTGGCCGAGAACCTCAAACTCATCATTGATGGCACCGATGAACACTACGTGTATTCGCTGCAGGTCAATCGCAGGCTGCGTGCCGGCGGAGAGTCAATGACCGCAGAGCGCATCGACATTGGCGAGGCCTTGGCAACCGAGTGGCTGCCCGAGGTTCACACGGCTATCTTTGCCTCGGCGACCATGACGGTGTCCAAAAGCTTCGAACACTTTAACCACGCGGTCGGCCTCGATCGCATCGGCGCTTCAACATCCTCATCGCTGCACTTGGACTCGAGCTACGACTTCGATTCGAACATGGCTGTAGTCGTTGCGGGCGATATCCCCGATCCGCGCGATCGCGAGAGCTATCTTACGGCGCTCGAGCGCGTGCTGGTCGACGCCCATCTTGCCATGGGCGGATCGGTGCTCACACTGTTCACCAATCGGCGCGACATGGAAGACCTGTACGCCCGCGTTGAGCCCAAGATGGCCCGTGCGGGTCTGGAGCTCAACTGCCAGCAGCGCAACTCATCTCCTCGTCGCCTGCGCGATCGGTTTATCAACGAGCCGACTTCATCGCTTTTTGCGCTTAAGGCCTTCTGGGAGGGGTTCGACGCCAGCGGCGAGACGCTGCGCTGCGTCATCATTCCCAAGCTGCCGTTCTCGAGTCCCACGGACCCGCTCTCGTGCGAGCGCAACCTGCGCGAAGACCGCGCTTGGGCGCGCTATTCGCTGCCCGAGGCGGTGCTCGAGGTCAAGCAGGCGGCCGGCCGCCTTATCCGCTCGTCGACCGATTGCGGCGTGCTGATTCTGGCCGACCAGCGCCTGGTGACGAAGGGCTACGGAAAGAAGTTCTTAACGTCGCTGCCCACGAGCTCCTACCAGCGCATCGAATCGGCGCAGATCGGGCGCTATCTGCAACTGTGGCGCGCACGCCACGAGCGGCGGCGCTAAAGCGGACAGACGAGGGTTTTTGCCATATCGCACAGGCGCTTTGACAGGGCGGGGTCATCCAAGATGCGGATGGCTCCGCCCGCTGCGATTACCTGGCTCAGTAGCCAACGCTCGGAGCCGTAATGCACAGTTACCGTTGCCATGTCTGCCCCGCCGCGCTCGATTAGGGTGATGCCGGCCCAGTCCAGATGCTCCGCCATATCGAATGGCATCAAGAGCTTTGCGCTGCGCTGCGTCCGGGCAAGGGAATCGTGGAGGGATGCGACGTCCGGTATGTGAGGCACGACGGAGTCTTCCGTCAAGGCGAGTCCCTCGATTTTATCCATGCGATAGGTGCGCTGCTCATCGACTGTGATGTCCCAGGCAATCAGGTATGTTTGGTCGCCGTTTGCCGTAATGCGCAAGGGGTCGACCAGACGCTCGCGTGGCCGTGCATCGTCCATCGAGCGATATGAGATGCGGCAGCGAACGCCGTCCTGAATGGCACAGCTCAGCTGCTGCCAGTGCGACCCGTGGTTGACGGTGTCAAAGACGCGCTGGTTATAGCCGAGCTCTTCGGGTAGAAGGGCATGTCGAATCCGAGCTGCCGTCTGCGGCTCGATCCCCAACGATTCAAGTTCGTGGTTGAGCACAGCGCCCTCGGCTGCACTCAAGCGCAATGGTAGCACACGCCCGGCGTCACCAGTGAGGACCACACGCTCGCCGTGGCATTCGCAGATGATGCGCGCACCAGATTCTCGGTCCGCGAGCGTCGAGACGATCTCGAGAATCTCGTCGAGCGATACTC
>UQXP01000030.1 GCA_900545055.1 uncultured Collinsella sp. | reverse complement strand
CTTGGCGCGAGGACCGCGCCGAGCGCCGCAACATCCCGCGCAAGTGGGTCATGTCCGACGATACGCTGCTGGCGCTCGTCAAGCGCAATCCTGTGCGCGTTGAGGAGTTCCGCAGCATCCGCGGTACCGACCAGCTGGGGGAGCGCGACGTGGACGGCGCGCTTATGGCCATCAAGCGCGGTGCGAGCTGCCCACACGATCGCCTGCCGCTCATGGTACGCGGACACCGTCAGATTTCGCCGGAGTTGGAGAGTGTGACGGACCTGATGTATGCGCTCATTCGCCTGGTCGCCGAGCGCTCGGGCGTGGCGACCTCGGTCATCGCCTCGCGCGATGACCTGGCCGACTACATTGAGCATCCCGAGCAAAGTCCCCTGCGCGAAGGTTGGCGCTTTGAGCTCGTGGGCTCGCGCCTGGACGATTTGCTCTCGGGCAATATGGGACTCACCGTAAAGGACGGCAAAATCGAGCTTTTATAGTTACGCGGTTTTACCAAACCGCGTAACAGCTCGACGCTGCAAACGGCCGAGAACGACAATCTGACGTTCAATCGTCGCTCGCGTACCAAAGTACGCGTCGCTTCTCTTTCACGTCACCTTGCTCGCTCTCGGCCGTTTTCGCTGACATTGCCAAAACATCGATGTTGATTTGCTGGTCAGTCGAATGGGTAGAATGCCTCCAACGTGTAACTCGATTCGGAGGAATTCGCATGCCTTATTACTATGGATACGGCTTTGGTATCGACCCGCTGTACCTACTGGTTGTTCTTGTCTGCACGGTGCTCGGTCTTGCTGCACAGAGCTATATCAACTCGACGTACAAGACGTGGTCCAAGGTTCGCTCGGACGGCGACACGGGTGCTGCGGTTGCTCGCCGTATGCTCGATGCCAACGGTTGCAACGCCGTGGGCATTAAGGGCGTCGCCGGCGAGCTCACCGACCATTACAACCCGCAGGATAACAACCTGTATCTCTCGGACGCCAATCGCTCGGGCGGGTCGGTCGCAAGCGTTGCCGTCGCCTGCCACGAGGCCGGTCATGCCGCTCAGCGTCAAAGCGGCTACGCCATGATGAAGGTGCGTACCGCCCTCGTGCCGGTCGTCAACTTTACCCAGAACACCTGGACGATCGTGCTGCTTATGGGCCTGTTCATGAACATCGCGGGGCTCACGACGCTCGCGCTGATCTTCTTTTCGTTTAGCGTGCTGTTCCAGCTGGTTACGCTGCCGGTCGAGATCGATGCCAGCCGCCGCGCTGTGGCATACATTGAGCAGTCGGGCATGAGCTCCAAGCAGGTCAACGGTGCCAAGAAGGTGCTGACGGCGGCTGCGCTTACCTATGTGGCAGCGGCGCTCACCTCGATTATTCAGCTGCTCTACCTTATGGCTCGCTACAACAGAAACTCCAACCGATAAGAACTTGGACTGACAGGCGCCGCGGGGATTTGTGTCCCCGCGGCGCTGTACTATGTGTGGAACTTGAATTTGCGCAGGGCTGGAGCCCATGTGCACGATGACGAAAGGAGGCTGCGTGGCAGGCTGGAATCTAACCGGCAACAGCGTTTCCGCCGAGTTCGACGGGTCGGACGAGCAGGAGCGCAAAGAGCTCAGCGTGAGCCAAGCGGTGGAGATCGCCGCCGGCGCGCTCGATGCCATTCCGCAGCTGAGCGTTTTGGGTGAGGTCACGGGTTTTCGTGGTCCCAATGCCCGAAGCGGCCACTGCTACTTCCAAATCAAGGACGACTCGGCGGCCGTCGACTGCATCATCTGGAAGGGCGCCTACCTTAAGCGCACCTTCGATCTGCGCGACGGCATGCAGGTGAGCTTTAAGGGCAGCTTTAACCTCTACAAGCCCACGGGCCGTATGAGCTTTGTCGCCCGCTCGTTCTCGCTGGCGGGGGAGGGCCTGCTGCGTCAACAGGTGGCACAGTTGGCCGAAAAACTGCGTCGCGAGGGGTTGATGGACGAGTCCCGCAAACGTCGCATCCCGGTGTTTTGCTCACGTGTGGCGGTCGTCACCTCGCTTTCCGGCGCCGTGATCGACGACGTCAAGCGTACGCTGCGCCGTCGCAACCCACTTGTCGAGCTCGTTTGCGTGGGCGCCAAGGTGCAGGGCGAGGGAGCGCCTGCCGAGCTTATCGACGGCTTGCATCGCGCCGCTGCGATTACGCCTACGCCGGATTGCATTTTGCTCGTGCGTGGCGGCGGTTCCTTCGAGGACCTCATGACCTTTAACGACGAGGAACTTGCCCGCGCGGTGGCGGCCTGTCCTGTGCCTGTAGTGACAGGTATTGGCCATGAGCCCGATACCTCGATCTGCGACATGGTGAGCGACCGTCGCGCCTCCACGCCAACGGCGGCTGCAGAATCGGTGGCACCGGCTATGACAGAGCTGGCCGACGTGCTCGAGGCACGTCATCAGCGTCTGGGCGCTGCGATGTCATCGATGATCGGGTCGAATCTGGTCGATCTGGAGATGCTCGACCAGCGTGGTCGGCGTGCCTGGGATACCTATACGGCACGCTTGGGCGATGCGCTCGATGCAGCCGCGTGCCGCCCGTGCCTCAACGATCCAACGTTTATGGTCGAGCGTCGCGAGTCAGAGCTTGCACTGACCGCTGACCGTCTGTCGGGCGCCATTGCTCGTTCGGTCGGTGCCTTCCGCTCCAACTTCGAGCGTCTGCCCGAGCGCTTGGTCGCAAGCACCTCGGGGCTCGATGGCAAGCGTCATACACTCACGCTCGCGAGCTCCCGCCTGGAGCATCAGGGGCGCACGATGTTGAACAAGCCCGCGTCCGACTTGGGCCGTGCGGCAGCCTCGCTCGACGCCCTGTCGCCGCTCAAGGTGCTTGCCCGCGGCTACTCCATCGCGTATAGCGAAGACGGTGTGGCTACAAGCGCCCAGACCTTTAAGCCCGGCGATGCCATCCGCGTGCGCATGGCGGACGGCAACGTGTCGGCAACCGTCAATACGGTCGAATAGACCGCGTTTCACAGTGATAGACCTTTAGGAAAGGAAACAGATATGGCAGAGAAGACCCCGGTCGAGCAGCTTACGTACAAGCAGGCCTCGCAGGAGCTGGAACTCATTATCCGCAGCCTGGAGTCGGGCGACATGGAGCTCGAGGAGTCGCTCGAGAGCTACACCCGCGGCGTCGAGCTTCTCAAGAGCCTGCGTACCCGCCTGGCCGATGCCGAGCAGAAGGTCTCGGTGCTTCTTAAGGATGTCGACGGCAACGACGTGCTCGCCGACGGCGAAGCCGCCAACACCGACGACAACCTCTCGTTCTAACCATCCCGACCAAATATAATTACCTTGGTCTGCGAGAAAGGAACCAACCATGTGTGATTGCATCTTCTGTAAAATTGCCAACCACGAGATTCCCTCGACCGTTGTCTATGAGGACGACCAGGTCATCGCCTTCGACGACCTCAATCCCCAGGCGCCGGTCCACACGCTCGTGATCCCCAAGAAGCACTACAGCGACATCGCCGACAACGTGCCTGCCGAGACCATGGGCGCCATGGCTCACGCCGTCCAGGAGGTCGCTAAGGCCAAGGGCCTGGAGGACGGTTTCCGCGTCATCTCCAACAAGGGCGTCAACGCCGGCCAGACCGTCATGCACTTCCATATGCACATCCTCGGCGGCAAGAACCTGGGCGAGAACCTCATCTGAGGACGCGCAGCCCGTCGCCTTGGCTGCCTTTGGAGTAATCTATGCAGCTTTCTCAACTCGAATACCTTCAAGCAGTAGCGAGCTATGGCGGCGTGCGCAAGGCTGCTCGCGCCGTTCACGTGAGCCCACAGGCCGTTTCGTCGGCAATCAAAAAGTTGGAATCTGAGTATCAGATTGTTTTGCTCGACCGATCGGCGGGGGAGGCAGTTTTGTCTCCGGCGGGCAGAGAATTTGCGCGTCGTGCACGCGTGATCCTTGCGCAAATCGGGGATCTCAAAAAGTACGCTCAATCGGGGAACGGCGGCGTTTCGCCCGACGGCCATTTCCGTCTTTACGCCCCCTGTCTTCACGGGCGGGGGCTCCTTTTTTCCGAAAACTGGTACGACTCGTTTGAAAGCTCGCACCCTCAGATTCATCTTGATGTGTGGCATCAGCCAACGGCAACATGCTTTGAATCACTTATACTTGGAATTTCGGACGCGGCTATCTCGTTTGAGGAACCACGGGACAGCGTCCTTTCTTCAAAATATATGGGTGAAAAGGAGCTCAGGGTTCTTTCATGCCCAGCTGGTCATCAATCTGTTGACGCTATGACCATTCGTGAGTTACTGGGCGGCAGGCTCGCTGTTCCCATCAATTTGTCACCCTGTCTCAATGCAATCAATCAATGTCCCGAAGCTCAGCTGGTTAATTTCCGCTTTCGCGATGTCGAATACGGAAGCAGGGCGCAGGCCGAGTTTCTTCAAGCCGGGGGATTGATATTGAGTTTTTCTGGCTCTTCTCTCGCATCAGATGGATTGGAAGTGAGCGAGTGCTCTATTGAAGGCTCGCATGACGTAGCCTTGCCCATCTACTTTTGCTATCGACAAAATGCCTGGACCGATCGACACCAGACGGTATTTCTTCACCTATTGCGTCATCTTGCTTCGTGAGGCCATTTGGCCTCGTGTCGTCAAGTGAATGTTGACGCCTTGTAACACATAGCTGACAGCTTTGCCCCCATGCTTTTCCAAGATTCCGATTTAGATTGCTGGCTCTTGGAGGGCGGAGCATGAAAAACCGTACGGTTTTGCTTTATATGACGTTCGTTTTTCTGTCGAACTTCAGCACCATTTTGTATTTTCTGACGGTTTACCTTGAATTCGTCGGATTCTCGATGGTGGCGATTTCTAGCATGATGATTGCATATCAAGTGAGCAAGTTCATCCTTGAAGTTCCCACTGGCTATATTGCTGATAGGTTTGGACGAAAGACAAGCGGTCTCGTTGGCGTCGTGGGAATGCTTGGATACTACGCCGCCCTGCTTCTCGTCCGTTCTCCCCTGCTTTTAATCGGTGCGTTCGCTCTCAAGGGTTTTGCCGTTGCATGTGTGAGCGGATCTATAGAAGCGATTTACATTGACAGCGTCTCTCAGGACCAGCTCGTAAGACTTAATGTCGTTGAGCGATTTGTTTTCTATGCCTCTTATGCCATCTCCGCTTGCGTGGGCGGTTTCATTTCGTCTGTCGGTGCATATCTCATTGGTCTTTCGGCAGATATCATCGCAATGGTGTTGACGTTGCTTGTCGTTGTCTGCATTCCTGAGATGCGAAGAGGGGGCACTGCGACGACACCTGAACATGGGATTAGCTCGAAGATGATCGGTGCCGCTATTGCTGGTAATGGCATTCTTCGTTCAGCGTTCATCATGGACTGTTCTCAGGCATTTGCTTTTGTCGCCCTGGAAGACTTTTTCTCACTGCTGCTTGCGGGTCGCGGAATGAATGCCGTCGCTTCGGGTGTGACCATTGCGGTTCAGCTCCTTGCCTCGGCCTCCATGGGACTTATTGTGCCCTGTGCGATTGCTCATGTCGACAAGGGCCGCTTTGCGCGTATTTGCGGCATCGTGCGTCTTTTCCTGACAGCTCTGTTTTTGATTCCCTTAACTCCGGTTTATTTGCTGCCCGTGTTCTATGTGCTGCAGACGGTCGCTTACTCGTTATTTGCTCCAATTAAATACTCAATTTTTCAAAAAGCAGCCGATCCTTCGATGCGCTGTTCACTGATTTCGGTTCAAAGCCAGATGGTAGCGGTGGGTGCCATCCTTTTCTATCTGTTCAACGCTGCGTTGAGCGGCATCGCGGACACTCGAGTCATATTGCTTGTCGCGCTCGGGATTTCTTCCCTTGTGTATATCCCCGCGTTATTTCGTCTTACAAGCCAGAGGACATGAGTATTTAGGCACCGATAACTTATATATCAACGCAATAAACCCGAGCGCGAGGGCGTTTGGGTTTATTATTGAAGCGTATGTAACCTGGCGGCGCCACACCGCCTGTTAGTAGGGAGACACATGAACGTTCTGGTCGTCAACGCAGGATCTTCGACCCTTAAGTATCAGGTCATCGATACCAAGTCCCACAAGGTGTCCGCAAAGGGCTCCTGCGAGCGCGTCTGCTTTACCGGCGGTACCTTCACCCACGCTGCCAACGGCTCCAAGAAGGTGACCGAGAACATCGAGTTCCCCGACCACAAGGTCGCCATCGAGGTCGTCCTGAAGGACCTCGAGGCCAACGGCGTCAAGATCGAGGGCATTGGTCACCGTATCGTTCAGGGTGGCTGGTACTTTGGTGATTCCTCCCTCGTCGACGAGGACGTCCTCGCCAAGATCCGCGAGGTCGCCCCGCTGGCGCCGCTGCACAACAACCCCGAGGCCAACGTTATCGAGTACTGCCTGGAGCAGTATCCCGATCTGCCCAACGTTACGGTCTACGACACCGCTTTCCACTTCAACATGCCCGAGGTCGCCAAGACCTACGCCCTTCCCAAGGATGTTTGCGACAAGCTGCACATCCGTAAGTACGGCGCCCACGGCACCAGCTACCGCTACATCTCCAAGAAGGTCGCCGAGATGACCAACGGCGAGGCCCGCAAGGTCGTCGTGTGCCATATCGGCTCCGGCGCTTCCCTGTGCGCCATCGAGGATGGCAAGTGCATGGACACCACCATGGGTCTCACCCCGCTCGACGGCGTCATGATGGGCACCCGCTGTGGCTCCATCGACCCGGCTGCCGTGTGCTACCTGCAGCGCGAGGGCGGCTACACCTTCGATGAGGTCGATGAGATGATGAACAAGAAGTCCGGCCTTTTGGCCGTGACCGGCGGCAAGACCAACGACTGCCGCAACGTCGAGGAGCTCGCCGCTGCTGGTGACCCCGAGGCTCAGCTCGCCTTCGATATGTTCGTCTACAAGATTGCCGCCAAGGCTGCCGAGATGGCTACTTCTATGTGCGGTATGGACACGCTCGTCTTCACCGCCGGCATCGGTGAGCACGCTCCGGCTGTCCGCGCTGGCGTGGCCGACCGTCTGGCCTTTATGGGCGTCAAGATGGACCATGCCCGTAACGCCCTGCGTGGCGATGGCGCTTGGTGCCTGTCTGCCAAGGATTCCAAGGTCAAGATTTTCGTCATCCCCACGGACGAGGAGTTCATGATCGCTTCCGACGTCGAGCGCATCGTCAACGGCAAGTAATTGCAAGAGGGGAGGGGCTGGACGACCAAGTGCCGTTCAGCCCCTCTTTTGCGCTCGTTGGGCGATATGCCTGATAGCTATTTATTAAGATGTGATAACTTCTTATTAAAATGCGGTCGCCTTAAGAGGTCTGCGTCGACCGTATTGCACTGCAAAGGAGTCTCATGAACGTACTTGTTGTCAACGCCGGCAGCTCAAGCCTTAAATATCAGCTTCTGGATACCGATACCCGCGAGGTTTTCGCCAAGGGCAACTGCGAGCGTATCGGCTCGGACATGGGTATCTTTGGTCATTCCGAGAACGGTGGCGCCAAGCAGACCGAGGAGGTTCCCTTCCCCGATCATCGCTCTGCTATCGCTTGCGTGCTCGAGGAGCTCGAGAAGACCGACTTTACGATCGATGGCATTGGGCATCGTATCGTTCAGGGCGGCTGGCACTTCGATGATTCCGCAGTTGTCGACGACGAGGTTATGGCCAAGATTCTTGAGGTGGCACCGCTTGCTCCGCTGCACAACTACGGCGAGGCCGCGGCGATTGAGTATTGCCGTGAGAAGTATCCGGAGCTGCCCAACGTGGCGGTCTTCGATACCTCGTTCCATATGACCATGCCCGAGGTCGCCTATACCTACGCGCTGCCCAAGGACGTGTGCGACAAGTACCACGTGCGCAAGTACGGCGCCCACGGCACGAGCCACCGCTATGAGTGGATGATGGCCAAGGAGACCCTGGGTTCGCGCTGCCACCGTCTGCTTTCGTGCCACTTGGGTAACGGTGCTTCGCTCGCTGCTATCGAGGACGGCGTGTGCCGCGACACCACGATGGGCCTCACGCCGCTCGACGGCCTGATGATGGGCACTCGCTGCGGTTCCATTGATCCGGCCACCGTGTGCTACCTCCAGCGCGAGGGCGGCTACAGCTATCAGGAAGTCGATGACATGATGAACAAGCAGTCTGGTCTGCTTGCCATCTCGGGCATCTCCAACGACGCCCGCGACATCCGTACACGCGCCTCCGAGGGCGACGAGCGCTGCCTGCTCGCCTTCGATATGTTCGCCTACAAGGCCATGCAGCAGGCCGGCTCCATGATCGCTTCCATGGCGGGCGTGGACACCATCACCTTTACCGCCGGCATCGGCGAGAACGACTGGTCGATCCGCAAGGCCTTCTGCGACTGCTTTGAGTGGCTGGGCGTACGCATCGACAACAACAAGAACCGCGAGGCCGTGGGTAACGGCCCACAGGTCATCAGCGCCGCCGGCTCTTCCGTCACGGTCATGGTCATCCCCACCGATGAGGAATACATGATCGCCCACGACGTCGAGCGTCTGACCGCGAATAACTAACGCATTCGTCAGCATTTGAACAAAAGGCCTCCAGAGCAACAGCTCCGGAGGCCTTTTTGCTAGCAGGCGGAAATTCCAGTCCCAAAGTGATCATCACCAGTAACGCCTGCGCTCCCAGCAACGACACCCATCCATTTAGATCCTCAGCTCCAGCTCGTAGCCAAGCCGCCGTCCACCCCAGATCCCCTGAATGCCACGTGACGGTAGAAGGCCGTACGGGCTAACCCCTGAAAACATTCCGCAGACCAGAAACGCCCCCGTTCGTAGCTCCGAAGGAGCAGAACGGGGGCGTTTCATTGGTCGAGGACGTTTTCAGGGGTTAGCCCGTACGGCCTTCGGGCGAGTGCGGACGCTACTCAGCCATCTGAGCCTGGACGGCGGTGATGGCTACGACACCCACGATGTCGTCGGCAGAGCAGCCGCGCGAAAGGTCGTTGACCGGTTTGGCGATGCCCTGCAAGATGGGGCCGTAGGCGTCAGCACCGGCGAAGCGCTGGACCAGCTTGTAGCCGATGTTGCCGGCCTCGAGGTCGGGGAACACAAGCACGTTGGCCTTGCCGGCAACGGAGGAGCCGGGGGCCTTGAGCTGGGCGACGGTGGGAACGATGGCGGCGTCGAGCTGCAGGTCGCCATCGATGGCGAGCTCGGGAGCCTTCTCCTTGCAGAACTTAACGGCCTCCTGGACCTTCTTGGCGACCTCGCCGCCGGCGGAGCCCATGGTGGAGTAGGAGAGCATGGCCACGTGCGGCTCGACGCTGCCCATAAAGGTGGACCAGGAGTGAGCGGAGGCGATGGCGATCTCGGAGAGCTCGTCGGAGGACGGGTTGATGTTGAGGCCGCAGTCGGCGAAGATCAGCGTACCGTCGGTGCCGAACTGCGGGGTGTCGGTGCACATCACGAAGAAGGCCGAGACCAGCTTGGTACCCGGGGCGGTCTTAAGGATCTGCAGCGCGGGGCGCAGGGTGTCGGCGGTGGAGTGGCAGGCGCCGGAGACCAGGCCGTCGGCGTCACCCATCTTGACCATCATGGTGCCAAAGTAGGTGGCGTCCATCACCTGGGCGCGAGCCTGCTCGATGGTGACGCCCTTCTTGGCGCGGAGCTCGGCAAACTTCTGCGCGTACTCCTCGTGCTTCTCGGCATTGCGCGGATCGATGACGGTGGCGCCGGGAACGTTGATCTCGTCGGGGTTGCCCAGGATGACGATCTTTGCCAGGCCCTCCTCGATGATCTTGGTGGCCGCGACGATGGTGCGCGGATCCTCGCCCTCGGGCAGGACGATCGTCTTAAGGTCGGCCTTGGCGGCAGACTTCATACGGTTAAGGAAATCGCTCATGTTACTCCTTACAAGCGTTTCACTAAGCTCCAGGCGCCCGGCTGTTCACGAATAAACCCGCTGCTAGCGGGTTTACCTTTCAAATTTGTACGCCGCGGTGCTTGAGCTTTCCTTGTGTGGCAAGCTCATTATAGGACGCATTAGCGCTATAATCGCTCTAATAAATATGTCTCGAAGAATGTTCGAGAAAAGCCCAGCTAACGAGCCCGTGGCTTTTGACAAGGAGTATCGATGCAGATTACCTCAGGCCTGCCTGAAGGCTTTAACGCCGGCGCGTACGACATGATTGTCGTCGGTGCTGGATATGCCGGTGCCGTTTGCGCCCGCCGTCTTGCCGAGACCATCGGCTATCGTGTTGCCGTTTTGGAGCGCCGTAGCCACATTGCGGGCAATGCCTATGACTGCACTGACGAGGCCGGAATCCTGATCCACGAGTACGGTCCGCATATCTATCACACCTTTAACGAGCGCGTGCACAATTTCCTGTCGCGCTTTACCAAGTGGACGGATTATCAGCACAAGGTGCTCGCCAACATCAACGGCACCCTTATGCCCGTGCCCTTCAACCACGCGAGTCTCAAGCTCGCCTTTGGTGACGAGCGCGGCGAGGAGCTGTATCAGAAGCTCGTGGAGACCTTTGGCAAGGATGTCAAGGTGCCCATTATGGAGCTGCGTAAGAAGAACGACCCCGACTTGGCCGAGGTCGCTGATTACGTCTACGAGAACGTCTTTTTGCATTACACCATGAAGCAGTGGGGCCAGACGCCCGACCAGATTGATCCCTCGATCACCGGCCGTGTTCCCGTCTTTGTGGGCGATGATGACCGCTACTTCCCGCAGGCTCCCTTCCAGGGCATGCCGCAGGACGGCTATACCGCGCTGTTTGAGCATATGCTCGACCACGATCTGATTGATGTGTTCTGCGACGTGGACGCCCGCGACCTCTTCGAGATCGACGAGACCACCGTCAAGATCGACGGTAAGGTCTATGGCGGCGAGATCGTCTACACCGGTCCGCTCGACGAGCTGTTCAATCTCGACCTGGGCGCCCTGCCGTACCGTACGCTCGACATGAAGTTCGAGACGCTCGATATGGATCAGTTCCAGCCCGTGGGCACCGTCAACTACACCACGAGCGAGGATTACACGCGCATCACTGAGTTCAAGAATATGACTGGCCAGGTCCTGCCCGGCAAGACCACCATCATGAAGGAATACTCCAAGGCCTATACGCCCGGCTCGGGTGAGACGCCGTACTACGCCATTCTTGAGCCCGAGAACCGTGAGCTCTATGAGCGCTATCTTGAGCGCGTCCAGAACCTGACGAACTTCCACCCGGTGGGTCGTCTGGCCGAGTATCGTTACTACGATATGGACGCTGTGACCAATTCCGCCCTCGATCTTTCGGATGAGATTATCGCCTGCCATGCATAAAGTCATAACATTCGGTATTCCCTCGTATAACGCCGCCAAGGACATGGACCATTGCATCACCTCTATCTTGGAGGGGAGCAATTACGCCACCGATATCGAGATTATCGTGGTGGACGACGGCTCCAAGGACGAGACGGCCGCCAAGGCCGACGAGTGGGAGGCCCGTTACCCTGGAATCATCCGCGCGGTGCACCAGGAGAACGGCGGTCACGGTATTGCCGTCCTTTCGGGTCTGTGCGAGGCGCAGGGCACCTACTACAAGGTTGTTGATTCGGACGACTGGCTTGACGGTGCTGCCCTTTCGACCATGCTGTCGATTCTGCGTGGCTTTGAAGAGCGCGACCAGCGCGTTGACCTGTTTATCTCGAACTACGTGTACGAGAAGGTTTACGAGGGCACGCATACCGCTATTGGCTACAAATTTGCCCTGCCGCGCAAAAAGATCTTTTCTTGGGATCAGATCGGTCATTTCCGCCTGGACCAGAACCTACTCATGCACAGCCTGTGCTATCGCACGGATGTGCTGCGCGAGTCCAACCTTCCCATGCCGCCGCACACGTTCTATGTGGACAACATCTACGCCTACGTGCCGCTGCCGCGTTGCAAGACCATGTACTACGCCGACATCGACCTCTACCGCTACTTTATCGGTCGCGAGGGCCAGAGTGTCAACGAGGCCACGATGGTCAAGCGTCTGGACCAGCAGTTCCGTGTTACGCGTATCATGATGGAGTCGTACCACCTGTACAGCGATGTCGAGTCGTCACGCCTACGTTCGTACATGATGGGCTACTTCACCATGATGATGGCGATCTGCTCGGTGCTCACCAAGCTTTCCGAGGAAGATTGCGCCGACGAGCGCCTAAAGACGCTGTGGAATGATTTGAAGGCCTACGACGAGCGCATGTATCGTCGTGCCCGCTACGGCGTGGTCGGGTTCTTCACCAATCTGCGCGGACGGGCCGGAGACAAAACCACACTCGGCCTATACCGTCTTGCCTCAAAGATCTTCAAATTCAACTAGCTGCTGAGTAATCGCTGCTGATAGGTTGACTGGGCCCCTTGGCCTTTAGTTTGCTACTGCGAACAGTCCTGCTCGCACGGAAAGCACATTAAGTGCTTTCCGGCTCGTGCGGAACTTGTATCAAACTAAAGACCAAGGGGCCTCTGCAATAAGAATCGATTGTCAGGTTATTTGAATTTGAAGATCTTCGACGCGCGGTACACAGGGGCCTGGGCTGAAAAGAATTAGGTTGGAAGTCGGTCGGAGGCGGGCGGGCATTACGTTTGTCGCGAGTTCCGCATGCAAAGAAGGCCACTTAATGTGGCCTTCGTCTTGCATAGGACTGTAGAGCAGCAAACGTAATGCCCGCCCGCCTCCGACCGACGGTCGAGTGGACTACTTTGCGGCGCCGGGGATGCCGTGGGAGGTTTTGGCGGTTTTGGCTCCGTTTACGATGGCAGTTTCCAGGGCCCTTACTGCGAGCATGCCCAGCAGGTCTAGGGGAACGGCGGCGCTTGTCCGGGCGCCCAGTTTGCCGCTGGCGAGGGTGTAGATGGTGTCGCCGTCGTTGGTGGTGTGCGTGGGACGGATGGCGTGTGCGTAGGCGTCTGCGGCCATCTGGGAGACCTTGGTGGCTTGTGCCTTAGTGAGTTCCACGTTGGTGACGATGCAGCTGATGGTGGTGTTGGTGCGGTCGAGCGGCATCTGCATGGATCCGGCGGCGGCAAAGGCTGCGAGTTCCATGTCGACGATTTGGTCGCTATCGGCTGCGGCGCGCATACCGGCGACCCACTCGCCGGTGAAGGGGTCGACAACGTTGCCGCAGGCGTTGACCGAGACCACGGCGCCCACCTTGATGGGGCCGAGCGCCACGGCGGCAGCGCCAAGGCCGGCCTTCATGCAGGTAGCGGGGCCCATGAGCTTACCCACGGTAGCGCCCGTGCCGGCGCCTACGTTGCCCTGTTCGAGCTTGGTGGGGGTGTTGTCGAGTGCTTCGCGCACGGCGGCGATGCCGGCCTCAATGTCGGGGCGAACGGTGGGGTTACCAAAGGCGAGGTCGAAGATACAGCTCGAGCACACGATAGGCACCTGCGTGGGGCCGACGGGAAGGCCGATGCCGCGGCTCTCAAGCTCGCGAGCGACGCCGCTTGCAGCCTCGAGGCCAAAGGCCGATCCGCCCGAAAGGCAGACGGCGTGGACCTTGTCGACGGTGTTCTCGGGTCGCAGCAGGTCGGTCTCGCGCGAAGCGGGAGCACCGCCGCGAACGTCAACGCCGCCGGTGGCGCCCTCGGGTGCCACGATTACGGTGCAACCGGTGCCGGCCTCCTCGTCCGTATAGTTGCCATAGCAAAAGCCATCGACATCGCAGACGTCAATGGCCTCGAGCAGTGTATCCATGTTTAACTCCTATCGGTTTTCCGCCGCGCCTTGTGCCCGGTCGGGATCCGTACGGTACGCCAAAATTGTAGGCGCTGGGGGATACCCAGCGCCAGATGCAATTACGAGAGTTTTTGAATCGCGCGCGCGACGCGGGCGATGGGTAGGCCCACCACGTTATAGAAGTCGCCCGAAATATCGTGCACGAGCATGCGGCCGCCTGTGCCCTGGATGCCGTAGGCGCCTGCCTTATCCATGGGCTCACCCGAGGCAACGTAGTGCTCGATCTGCTCGTCGGTGAGCTCGTAGAATGTCACGTCGGTCATATCGACAAACGACAGGCTCTCGGCGGCATGCGGGGCGGCCGTATCGCCTGCCTTAACGATGCAGACGCCGGTTGCGACCTGGTGCGTGCGGCCCGAAAGCTCACGGAGCATGGTGCGCGCCTCGCCCTCGGTTGCCGGCTTGCCCAAAATCTTGCCGTCGAAGGTGACGATGGTGTCGGCCGCGACCGTCAGCTCATTGGGCTCGGCATACTCGGCAGCAACGGCAGCCGCCTTGGCGCGTGCCAAGCGCTCGACAAGCGTGAGCGGGGCCTCGCCATCAAAGGGCGTTTCGTCGATATCCGCGGGAATCACGCGAATGTTGTAGCCTGCCTCGCGCATCAGCTCTATGCGGCGCGGTGATTGCGAAGCCAAAATCATAGTTGGATGCCCTCGGCGACCTTCTCGACAGCCTTGTCGCCGGCGATCGTGCGCAGCAGCTCAAGCGCAAAGGGGAGCGACTGGGCCATGCCGCTGGCGGTGATGATGTTGCCGTCTTGCGTAACCTTCTCGCCGGTATAGGCGCCCTCGGGGAAGCTTTTCTCAAAGCCAGGGAAGCACGTGGCGTGGCGCCCCTCGAGCAGGTCGAGCTCGCCCAGGATAAACGGGGCGGCGCAGATGGCGGCGACGTGCTTGGTCGCGGCGAACTCGCAGACCACGTCGCAGACGCGCTGATCGGCGCGCAGGTTGGTGGCACCGGGCAGGCCGCCGGGCAGCACGACGCAGTCGTACTCGTCAAAGTTGATCTCATCAAAGAGCGCATCGCAGGTCACGGGGATCTGCAGCGAGCTTACGACCTCGCGCGTGGGCATAATCGAGACGAGCGTGGCGCGCACGCCGCCGCGACGCATGACATCGACCATGGTCAGGCATTCAATCGTTTCAAAGCCATCGGCGGCAAGAACGGCAACGCTGGGCATAAGGGTTCCTTTCATAGGGCGGCATACAATTAGCCGTCTTATACCCCGAAGACCCCCGCTTGCCACGCTCGATTTCCCAATGTTTAAAAGGGACGGGGATTAAATAATCATTCGGTACAAATTGATCATTTAATCCCCGTCCCAGAAAAATCATCAGCTAGTTGCGCCTAAGGTGGACGACGGTCTCGCAGTGGAAGGTTTGTGGGAACAGATCGACTGGCGTGATCTTTACGGGGGAGAAGGTGCCTTCTTCGACAAAGCGTTTGAGATCGCGCGCCAGGGTGGCCGGGTCGCAGCTCACATAGGCGACATCGCGAGCGCTTGTGCTGGCGATGAGGTCGATGGCCTCAGGCGCTAGGCCTGCACGCGGCGGGTCGACTACTAGGACATCGGCGTCCTGGTCGGGGAACTCGCGCACCGCGTCTCCGCCAATGACGTCGACGTTATCAAGCTTGTTGATTTCCAGGTTACGGCGTAGATCGCGCACGGCGGGGCCGTAGGCCTCGACGGCAGCGACAAAGTCGCAGCGGCGGGCGAGCGGCAGGGTAAAGGTGCCGGCACCGCAGTACAGGTCCACGGCAAGCTCGTCTTCCTGCGGATCGAGCGCCTCCATAACGAGCTCGATCAAAATCTCGGCGCCCTTGGTGTTGACTTGGAAAAACGATGGGGCGGACAGGCGCATCTGGCCGTCAGCGATGTTCTCGGTCCACGAGCCCTCACCGGCGAGCATCTCCACCTTAGAGACACGGCGGGCCTTCTTTTCGCCCTTGCTCATCACGCGCACGATGCTCGTGGGATGAGCGGCGTCCGCCAGCACGCGGGAGACCTGCGAGCGCGGAAAAGAGCCTGTCGGCGTCCAGAGTGCGACCTCGAGTGCCTTGGTGCGGCGCGATGCGCGAATGCCCACGCGTTCGAGCCCCAAGTCATGGCTGCCGCTTAGATAGTTAAGTGCGCCGACGACCGATTTGAGTGCCTTCGGGAAGCGCTTATCGAACAGCGGACACATATCGACGGTCACGATTTTGCTGGGGTCGACACCGTGCATGCCAAGGCGCACGCGACCGTTGACGACGGTCGGTTCGAGCTCGATTTTATTGCGGTAGCCCCAGTCGTCCTTGGTGTGGCAGATGGGCTGTACCAACTCATCGACCTGCTCAGGAGCGAACTTGCCGATGCGCTCGAGCGTGTAGCGCAGGTTTTGCTCCTTGGCGGCGAGCTGTGCCGTGCGTGAGAGATTGCCCCACGAGCAGCCGCCGCAGATGCCCACGAAGGGGCAGGGAGGCTGAATGCGATCGGGGCTTGGCTCCAGAATCTCGGTGGTGCGGGCACGCATGAACGACTTGCCGTCCTGTACGACCTCGGCCTCGACGGTGTCGCCTGCCACGGCGCCCTGCACAAAGACGGCCTTGCCGTTGTCGGCGTGCGCCAGCCCGTCGGCGCCGTAGGTCATCGATTCTATAGTGAGCTTCATATTCCTGCCTGTCATTCGCGTTGTTGTTCGCACCATGGTAGCAGGGAAAAGCGCCCCGCATCCGAGGCTTTCCTCAAATGCGGGGCGCTTCTACAAACTGCTTCTACAAACGACTATTTCGTCTTGCCGGTAATGAGCGTCTTAAGACCCAGGCCGATCAGGCCCAGACCCATGCGCACGCGGCCGGGGCGATGGCGCTCGATGGCCTTGGTCTTGCCAGCGGGCTTATCGCGACGGGCACTCGTCTCGGGTGCGGGCTTGGTGACCTGAGGCTCGGGCCGAGGTACAGGTGCAGGCTCGGGCTCAATGACGGTCGCCTGGACCTTCTGAACCTCGGGTGCGGCCGGCTGCGGCTCAGGAGCAGGGGCGGGCTTTGCCTCGGCGGCGGGCCCCGGAGTCGCGGTAGCGGGCGCGGGCGCTTTCTCCACGGCGGGCTCTGCGGCAGCCTCGGGCTCATTCACCGGGGGAGCGGCAACCGCTTTCGGTTTGGCAGCTGCCCCATGTTCAACCTCGGCCTGAATAGCCTCCTCGGCTACGCGTTCCTTCTCCTGTGCGCGCTGTTGCGCGGCGGCCTCGGCGTTGCGATAGGCACGCTCCAGCAGAGCTTCCTGCGAGTTGAAGGGTTTTTCACCCTCTGCACGCTCCACGGGGACCCAGGTGCCGTCGCTCGTGAGGCTGCGGGCCTTCACGTTGTCCCGCAGCTGCATGCCCATGTACTCGTGCACTAGGGCGCGGCAGGTGGGGTCGAGCACGGGGAAGGCGATCTCCACGCGGTGCTCGGTGTTGCGCGTCATCATATCGGCTGAGCTCAGGTAAATCATGTCCGAGTCCACGCCGAAAGCATAGACGCGCGCGTGCTCCAAAAAGCGTCCGACGATGGAGCGGACATGCACGTTCTCGGTCTTGCCCGGAACACCGGGCTTGAGGCACGAGATGCCGCGGATGATCATGTCTACGCGCACGCCGGCACACGATGCCTCGGCGATCTTGTCGATAACCTCGCGGTCGGTCAGTGAGTTGAGCTTAAAGAACACGCGGGCGGGCTCGCCGGCAAGGGCGCGCTGGATCTCGCGGTCAAGCCCGCGCATGATGAGCGGTTTCAGTCCGACGGGCGCCACACCCAGGAAGCGGTAGTCGCCGCGCAGGTTGCCCAGCGACAGATTGCGGAAGAACAGGTTGGCGTCTTCACCGATGCCGGGATGGGCTGTCATGAGCATAAAGTCGCTGTAGAGTTTGGCCGTCTTCTCGTTAAAGTTGCCGGTGCCCAAAAGCGTGAGGCGGGTGAGCGCCATGCCCTCGCGATAGGTGAGCTGGCAGATCTTGGAGTGGCACTTAAAGCCTTCGGAGCCGTAGATGACGGTGCAGCCTGCCTCTTCCAGACGCTCGGCCCACTCGATGTTGTTCTGCTCGTCAAAGCGGGCGCGGAGCTCCATGAGCACCGTGACCTCTTTGCCGTTCTCGGCGGCATCGATCAGCGACTCGCATAGGCGGCTCTGCTTGGCCACGCGGTAGAGCGTGATGCGCAACGAGATGCACTCGGGATCGTAGGCTGCCTCGTGTACCAGATCCAGGAACGGATTCATGGCCTCGTAAGGGTAGAAGAGCAGCTTGTCGTGCTGCAGCACCTGCTCGCGGATGGAGCGGGTCATGTCGATGGTGGGGTTGGGCTGTGGCTTAAACGGCGTAAAGAGGAGCTCGTTGCGCAGGTGCTCGGGAATCTTGCCCTCAATGCCAAAGACGTAGCCCAGGTTGAGCGGGATATCGCAGGTAAAGACAGAGCGGCGCGAAAGCTCGAGCGCCTTGCGGATAGTCTTGAGCGTCGCCTTCTCGAGCGACCCCGAGACCGCGAGCACTACCGGCTGCAGGCGCAGGCGCTTCTTGAGAATGCGCTTCATGTGCTGGCGGTAGTCCTCTTCCTCTTCGACGCCCTCGCCGTCCGGATCGATGTCGGCGTTGCGGGTGACGCGGATCAGCGCACGATCCAGCGGCTTATAGGAGCCAAAGCAGCTGTCCAGGCAGGCGAGGATGACGTCCTCGAGCAAGATGTAGGAGTAGGTGCCGGTGGGCGAGGGGATCTCGACCACGCGGTTCATCGAGGCGGGAATCTCGATAAGGCCCAGTAGGCTCTCCTCGTCGGTGGCGCTGTCCAGACCACAGGCCAGATAGAGCGCGCCGTTGCGCAGGTTGGGGAAGGGGTGGCGAGGATCGATGACCAGCGGCGAGATGACCGGCGACACGTAGGCCTGGAAGTAGCGGGTTACAAAGGTGCGCTCCTCGGGCGTAAGCGAATCGATGTGGGCGCGGTGAACGCCCAAGGTGTCGAGCTTGCCCTCGATGCTCTTAAAGATGGACTCCCAACGGGTAAGGAGCCCGGGCATTTCGGCCATGACAGCATCGACCTGTTCGGAGGCGGTCATATTGCTCTTGTTGTCGACAGGTTGTTTTTTGAGCTCCGCCAGATCGGACAGGCCGCCCACGCGCACCATAAGGAACTCGTCGAGGTTGGACTCGAAGATCGAGACGAACTTTAGTCGCTCGAATAACGGAACGGTTTCGTCGAAGGCTTCGTCGAGCACGCGGTTGTCAAAGCGTAGCCAGCTGAGCTCTCGGTTTTGCGTGTATGAGAAGTCGCGCGGCGGTTTGCGCAGCTTTGCGGCGGCTTGCTTCTTTTCGATTTTGCTCGGCATATGCATCTGTCCGTTCAGTCCCCACAGGGGACGGTAGCCTAACACTATTCACTATTGTCTCAATTTAGTCGACCTGTGGCACGGACGTATCGCGTGAACGGTATCTTTACCTACTTCTTACGCTGCCAAGGCATGCAACTAACTGCCCAACTCGTTTAGAAACAATCTATATCCATACTCAATTGGTGAGGATGTATGAATAAGAATGATTGCGAGCTGAATATAATCGAATCCAAATTGAATCATGGACAAACGACATATATATGCAGAAAACCGTTTTAGCTATGCAATTCCTAAACATGAAAATATTTGTGCAATCTAGCTTAATTCCTTAGAAAAAAGAACATTTACCTTTGAAAACCTGCTTTAGAGAACCGAAGTGCATCATGGGGGAATCATATGAGATATACCGTTCATCGAACTTTGCTGACCGTTCGGGGGCGAGGTGGAATTGCAGGTGGTTTTTGGATATAACTAGAGCTGTCAGCAAGCAGCGTCCCATACGGAGGGGCGCTGATACATTCGGCCAGTAAGGCCCGAAAGAAAGGTAGGAGGCCATGACGAAAGGTCTGCACGTGCCTTCCGAGA
>UQXP01000029.1 GCA_900545055.1 uncultured Collinsella sp. | reverse complement strand
TCATGATGAAGGCCGCCCCCACCAAAAACGACATCGGCGAGATCGCCTACTTCCTATCCGCACTCGCCACGCCCAATCCTACGGTGGCGCACTTTACGATTGAGCATGACGGCATTGTCGAGGAGCTCGACGGTATCTGCTGCATGGCTGGCAACACCTCGGTCATCCAAAACGACATCAACCTGTTCCCCGATTGCCGCATGAACGACGGCATGGTGGACATCGCGGTCATCGAGCCCGTGCGAACCGTGCAGCTGCTGCCCACCGTGATCACCGCTGCGCTCGACCCCGCCGGCAAGGTGCTCGGTCGCCCGCAGTTCAAGATCATTCAGACCAAGGAAGCCAAGATCACCTGCACGCCGTCCCTGGGCATGCAGTTCGATGGCGAGATTATCTCCAGCAACTCCGGCGTCTTTGGCGCCCGCGCGCTTCCGCAATGTCTCGACCTGATCGTCGATGAATTCTCACCACTCGGTAAATAGGAGGACCCCATGAACGACAATCCCCTGCTCGGCTTTATCGTCATTGTTCTAGCCATGCTCGTAGGCTATGCGATCAATGTAATCCACCGCCGGAAGAAATAATTCCACATTGGTATGATATTCATCCGATTATCGTCTCCCCCGCTGTTTATGCATTTGCCAAACAGCGGGGGATTTTTCTTTACGACCTGTGCAAGGCGCTTTATTCAGCTGGAGTAATTGCAGGGAGTCTTTATTAAAGTAAAGCTACAAACTGAGTATATTTAACCGCTCATCGCATATTTCATCACGCTTATCGAGTAAGTTTTTTTCATAGATGAATATTGTTTCCAGTTCGTTACGCTAATGGGGTGTCTTTATTGGCTGAAGCTCTCTGGCGACAGAGGGCTTTCGCACGCTGGGAGGGAATATGAGGAAAACTCACCCCGTCAACGCGCTCAAGAAGCTAGGCATAGGCCTCGCCTTTGGAGCTGCAACCATCATGTCCATGCCGACGTCTGCGCTCGCCTGCACGCAGATGTACATGGGCAAAAACCTTACGGCCGACGGCAACACGTACTACGGCCGTGCCGAGGACTTTGGCAAGCGCTATCTTAAGCACTACGGTATCGAGCCTGCCCACGAAGTTGGCTTTAAGTACAGCTCGATTGAATCTGCTTTTGAATAGACTTCGAATAAGCCTACCTATCGCTACAGCTATGTACGCGACCACCCCTCCAACTGGTATGGTCGTACCGATGCCTACTCCGAGGCCGGAATCAACGAGAAGGGCGTGTCATGCTCTGCCACGCTGAGCACCTCCTATAACGAGGATGCCGAAGCAGCAGACCCCATCGATGAGGCTACCGGCATCGGCGAGTACAGCTACGGCAGCGTCATCCTGGGCCAGAGCGCCAATGCCCGCGAGGGCGTCGAGCTCCTCGGCAGCCTGATCGACGAGCAGGGCACTTGCACTAACGACCAGATCATTATCGCCGACAACAACGAGACCTGGCTGTTCGCCACGCTTTCTGCCCATCAATGGATTGCCATGAAGCTGGCCGACGACGTCGCCTCACTCAACCCCAACATCGGCAGCCTCAACTACGATGTCGACCTGAACGATACTGAGAACTGCCTGCACTCCAAGGACATCGAGTCCATGCCCGTGGAGAAGGGTTTCGCCAAATACTCCGCTGACGGTAAATTCGATGTCGCCCAAACGTATGGCGAAAGCCTCGCCGATTCTGGCGTTAACCAATGGTCCCGCTATGTGCAAGGCCGCCATTATTTTGCTAGTCAGCTGACCGAAGGCACGGATTACGAAATTAAAACTATCACCGATAAGGATGGAAAACCCGTCCAAAAGGGAGCTATGGTCAGCGAAATCCAGCCTCTGTTCTTCAAGCCTGGCAAGTCTGGTTGGAGCACCTTTGAGCTGATTCGTGCCTTCGGCAACCGCGGAGAGAACGTCCCTGGTCTCAACGCGAACACTGATGGCGTTTATTGCATCGGCAGCGAGCGCAACACCGAGATCAATCTCTTCCAGATTCGTCGCGGGTATGATCCCGAAGTCGCTACCATCCAGTGGGAAATGCTCTCCCGTGCCGCGTACTCTGTCGCCATCCCGCTGTACTCCGCTCTGATAACTGAAGTTAGCCCCTACTTCAGCGATCAGACCGTCTCCTTCGACCACTGCAATGCGAAAGACGTCGTGTACAACGAGGAGCCCGAGAACTCCATTAACTACGTCCTCATGGACATCAGCTCGCTCTGCTTTGAGAACCCTGACACCCTTGGTACCAGTGTCCGCACCTACCTCGACGCGCTCCAGAACGAGCTCATCGAGCAGAACAAGGAAGTTGACGCCGCTATGCTGGCCGAGACGACCACCGAGGGTCGCACCGCTCTGGCCAACAAGGCAGGCAAGGCTGCCACCGAGAACACCTACAAGAAGTGCAAGGCCCTGCTCCAGGAGATGCGCGCCTATCTGAAGGCCGGAAACTTTGACGAGCGCTTCACCCCGAGCGACCTGAACACCGAGACCAAGGGCCTCAAGGAGTCCATCACCTACGCCAAGGACGCCCTTGCCACCGACCCGGTCACCCCGGATCAGCCTGGCACTCCCGAGCAGCCTGGTACTCCTGAGCAGCCCGGTACCCCCGAGCAGCCCGGTAAGCCCGAGCAGCCCACCACCAAGCCCGAGAAGCCTGGCAAGTCGGACACCACGACCACGGTAACCACCAACAAGGCGAACACCAAGGGCGGCCTGCCCACCACCGGTGATCGTTTTGATGGCCGCGTGGTGGCTGCATTCGCCATCGCTGGCGTTGCCGTCATCTCCGCGGGCGGTTACTTCCTCTACCGTCGCAATAAGGAGTAACGTCCTAGCTGAGCGGGCAAGGCAGCAATGGCAGCCTCGCCCGCTCAGCCCGCTCTTTTGACCGGCGGGAAACCCGCCTGAAATCTTTTTAAAAAGATTTCCCCGCACACACTTCGCTGTGCTATAGTGCAGCGCAACAGCAACTAGGTGCGACCGCGCCACGGCATCACGAAAGGAGCCACCGACATGAAGAACACGATGAAGTCTCTCAACAACTGGTGGTGGCATGATGCGAATACGATCGGTCGACAGTGAGTCCCTCACGCCTGTTTTTGCGCTCTAGGTGATTGGAAGGCCTCCGGTTTCGACCGGGGGCCTTTTTCTATCTCGAGCCCGATCGCATTCGCATCACGCGCCTCCGCTTTTCTCTTGCACCCCCATTCCGAAAGGATTTTCACCATGTCTCAGAACACCACCGCCGCCCAGCCCCGCACCGTCCAGACCGCCGACCGCGGCAAACTCGACGTCCGCGCTCTCGTCCTGCTCGCCATCCTGCTCGCTGCAGGCTTCATCCTCAACTTCACCGTCGGCAAGGCCATCTCGGGCATCTCGGGCGGCATGATCAGCCCCGAGTTCATCATCTCGGCCTTCTGCCTCACCATCCTGGTCGTTCGCCCTAACATCGGCCAAGCGCTCGTCATCGGCCTCATCTCGGCTGCCGTGATCCAGATCACCACCACTTCGCCGTTCGTCGATTTTGCCGCCGAGGGCATCGCCGCCATGCTCATGGCCGGCATCGTCAACGCCGCCGGCAAGAACGGTCAGGTCAAGCCTGCCGTCGCCATTGTTGCAACCTTCCTGACCACCTTTGTCTCCGGCGTCATCTTCATGGTCATCAAGATGGCCATGCTCGGCGTGGTAGGCGAGCTCGCCGCCGCCATGTTGCCCGTCGTCGCCATGACCGCCGTCTTTAACGCCATTCTGGTCGGCGCCCTCTACCTGCCCATCCAGAAGGCCCTTAGGCTCAACTAACCCGCTCGGCTTTACGAGCCACCCCATCTTGGCGTTCATTCGTCGCTCGCGTACCCAAGTACGCTTCGCTCCTCTTTCGCGCCAACCTGGGCCCCCTCGTAAAGCCGTCTCCGTGCTTCACCACCAAAGACCGCCCCAAACAACGAACTTTTTTGGGACGGTCTTAAACAACTGGTCATTTAAGACTGTCCCCAATGACTATGAAAGGTATCCATGGAAACGATCATCAACGTCGACGATGTCTCGTTCTCCTATGGCACGCAGACCGAGCAGGCGCTCAGCCACATCTCGCTCAGCGTGAACAAGGGAGATTTCATCGGCATCATCGGGCCCTCGGGCGCCGGCAAGTCCACGCTTGCCGCCTGCCTGTCGGGTGCCGTGCCCCACCACTACACCGGCACGTTCTTTGGGTCCGTCATGGTCGACGGCCACGACACCTGCGAAGTCTCGCTCACCGACGTCTCGCAAATCGTCGGCAGTGTGCTGCAGGATATCGACACGCAGATGGTCGCTTCGGTCGTCGAGGACGAGATGCTCTTTGGCCTCGAGAACTTTGGCGTTCCCCACGACCAGATCGAGCAGCGCGTGAGCGAAACGCTCGAGACCGTCGGCATCAGCGACCTGCGCGACCGCGAGATCGCCACCCTCTCGGGCGGACAGAAGCAAAAAGTGGCCATCGCCGCCATCCTCGCCATGCGTCCGCGCGTCTTGGTTCTCGACGAGCCCACCGCGGCACTCGACCCCGCCAGCTCCACGCTGGTTTTCGAGACCCTGCGTGAGGCCAACCGTGCACTCGGCATCACCATCGTCGTCGTTGAGCAAAAGGTCGCCCTGCTTTCGGAGTACTGCAACCGCGTGCTCGTGCTCAATCATGGCGAAATCGCGCTGCAGGGCGAGCCACACGAGGTCTTCGCGCATACCGACGAGCTCCGTGCCATCGGCGTCGACTGCCCTCGCGTCACGCGTATCTTCAATAGCCTCGAAACCGATGGCCTGGTAAGCGGCACCCCCTGCTTGGATGTCGATGAGGCCGAGCGCCTGATTTCGGGCATCGTCGACCCCGCACACGCGGCTATCGAAGCCCAGGCGCCCGCCGGTTCCCCGCATGCACCGTCGTTGCGTCCTCATGCCAAGGACGCCGAACCCGTACTCACCTTCGACCATGTTGAGTTTGCCTATCCCAATGGCGGAGCCGCCGTACACGACCTTAGCCTGACGCTCTATCCTGGCGAGCTCGTGGGCATCGTCGGCCAAAACGGCGCCGGCAAGACCACGCTCACCAAACTGCTCACAGGCCTGCTTAAGCCCGCCTCGGGCAGCGTGCGCGTCACGGGACTGGATACCGCAGCCGTTCCCACGAGCCGCATCGCTCGCGAGGTCGCGACCCTCTTCCAAAACCCCGACCGCCAGATCTGCAAGGACACCGTGCTCGACGAGGTCGCCTTTGGCTTGGAGCTTGGCGGCATGGACCGTGCCGAGGCTCTGCGTCGTGCCCAACTCGTCATCGACCGCTTTGGCTTGCCGGCCGACGAGGCGCCCTTCTCGCTCTCGCGCGGTCAGCGACAAATGGTGGCGCTTGCCTCCGTCGTAGTGGTTGAGCCCAAGATCGTCGTGCTCGACGAGCCCACGAGCGGCCTTGATTACCGCGAGTGCATGACCGTCATGGAAACGGTGCGCACCATGGCCGAGCGCGGTTGCGCCGTTATCATGGTTTGCCACGATATGGAAGTCGTCTCGGATTTTGCCGAGCGCATTGTGGTAATGGCCGACGGTCGCATCCTCGACCGCGGCCGCACGCACGAGCTATTCTCGAACATCGATCTCATGCGGCGTGCCTACGTGGAGCCTCCCCAGGTTATTGAACTCTCGCGCCGTCTGGCATCTTCCGTCTCGCCCACTTTTGCGCAGGTGAGCGAGGTCACCGATGTCGTTCGAATTACCAAGGAGATGGTCCACCGTGGTTAACGTCATCGACTACATGCCGGGCGATACGCTACTGCATCGCCTGAACCCCGTCGTCAAACTGGGCCTCGCCGCCGCCATCATCGTCGGCATCTTCTTGTCCGACACCTACGTGGCGCTGTTGGGCTTTTTGGCACTCACCCTTGCGCTGGGTGCCTATGCCGGTGTCATCGACCGTCTGCTCTCGCTGCTCAAGTTGCTGATTCCGCTCGCGCTTATCATGCTGGTGCTCCAGCTGGCCTTTATGCGCGATGGCAACGTGGTGTGGAACTTTATCACCGACACGGGTCTCATCACAGGATCGAAGGCCTGCCTGCGCCTGCTGGGCGTGGCGTTACCACTCATCCTCATGCTCATGGTGACCAAGCTCAACGACCTTGCCAACGCCTGCGTCGAGGTGCTGCACGTGCCGTATCGCTATGCCTTCACCTTTACCACGGCGCTGCGCTTTGTGCCGGTGTTTGGTCAGGAGATGAACGCCATCATGGAGGCGCAGACCGCACGCGGCGTCGAGTACGACACCAAGAACCCCATCAAGAAGCTTAAGCTCATGCTGCCACTGTGTGTGCCACTGCTCATCTCGAGCGTGGGCAAGACCGATGCCACAGCCTTGGCGGCAGAACAGCGCGGCTTCTATCTGCGTACGCGCGCCAGCTCGTACAAGCGCTACCCCATCAAGGGCCTGGACATCGCCGTACTCATCGTCAGCATCGCCCTCATCGCCATCGGCTTCCTGTTCTAGTTCACCACCGACAGCAACCGCCCAACGCAAAAGGCCTCGGCTCGCACCAAACGAGCCGAGGCCTTTACTGTTTCACCAGATAAAACCTACCAAAATTAACCTGTCCCTTTTTGACAGGTCGGAAGCTAGAGGCGGTAGGGAGCGCCGCTGCGGATGATGGATTCGCGCACCAGGACATCCATGGCGTCGAGGGTGATCTCGGGCATCTCTCGGTACTTTTGCAGCACCGAGAGCTCGGTGCAGGCCAGAATGACGCGGTCGCAGCCGCTACGGGCAAACTCCCACATCACACGGTCGAACTTATCCATATCGGGCTCACGCCCGGCCTTCACATCATCGTAGATAAGCGACATCACATCGTTCTGACGTTTCTCGCTGGGATAGACAACCTCAACACCCGCAGCCTTACATTCGCGTCCGTAGACGCCCGCGCCCACGGTGCCATCGGTTCCCATAATGCCAATCTTGTGCACCGGCTCGGCCGGCATACTCAGGTTGGGATCGAACTCGCACTCCCCCATCACCGCACCGGCCAGAGCATAGCGCACCGACTCACGCGGCATGTGGATAATCGGCACCTTCGTAAACGACTGGATCTGGTCGTAGAAGTAGTGCGACGTGTTGCAGGGAATGGCAATGTGCGCACAGCCCAGCGACTCGAGTGCCTGGGCGCACTCTTTCATGGTCGCCAGCAGCTTGGCATGCTCGCCGGTCTTAATGGCCAACGTGCGGTCGGGCATGGTCGACTTGGAGAGCACCACCATGTCGATATGTTCCTGATCGCAGGCAGCAGCCGTATGACGCACCACCTGGTCGTAGTAATACGACGTGGCCTCGGCGCCCATGCCGCCGATAACTCCCAGCTTTTCCATCGCCGCCTCCTTGGTAACGCTTGCGCAATTGCGCGTATCATACCCGCGCCCGCCCGATGCAAACCGGACGGGCGCCGCACTCATCTACTTGTAATACGTCTTGAACAGCTTAAAGTGGCGCAGCTTGGTGTGCCACATGCGCAGCCAGCGGTTAAAGACAAAGTCGCCCTTCATAAACGAAGGGTCGGCGCCCTTACCTTCCTTGTCCAGGCGATGCACCTTAGCGCGCAGCTCGGGATCCTTGACGTACTTGTCGACGACGCCCATGGGGACGACCATCCACAGGGCCTCGTCCTGCGCCGTCACAAACTCCGGCTCAAACGGGCGGTTGAACACATACTCGTCCACCACATACTTGGCAACGTTAAAGCCACTGTTAGTGACGTAGTAGTTGCTGCGGCCCTGGCGCGTGTTGAAATCGAAGAACTTAAACGAGCCGTCGCGCTCGTCGTACTTAACGTCAAAGTTGGAATAGCCCACAAAGTGAAGGTCCTCGAGCAACTTGCGCACGCCGCCCATGAGTTCGTCGTTAGGCTCGGTAATGATACAGGCATGGTTGCCGACACCGTGGGGCTGATGCTCCTCGAGCAGCACATGGCCCAGGCACATCATGCGGACCTTACCGTTGCGGTCGGAATAGCTGGTAAGCACGCGCATGTACTCGTCGTTGCCGGGCACGCGATCCTGCAAGATCAGATCGTCGGTGTAGCCGCTGGCATACGAATCGCGAATGACCTGTTCCAGCTCGGCGCGGTCGGCAATCTCATAGGCCTTCTTCTGGCCCTCGAACTCATGCTGCCACCACATGATGCCGTCAGAAGGCTTCAGAATCATCGGGTAAGGAAAATCGATCTGGTCGAGCACTTCGGCAGGCGCCTCACCCTGAGCATTGAGCATCGCCTTGGTAAAGGTAAACGTGTGTGGATAGGGCACGCCATGCTTCTCGCACAGCTCGTAGAAGATCTCCTTCTTCTGGCACTGCTCGAGCATGCTGTAGGGCGCGTAGGGAGCGACGATGTTATCCGCCAGCTCATGAGCATCCTTGGCTTGAGCCACGAGAGCGACATAGTTGTCGCCGCAGCCCACAAGGACAATAGTCTTGTCGGCATGCGCTTGGGCAATGCCGTTGACGGTTTTGAGCATCACGGGCATGGTGTCGATATCCACGTTGGGCGTGTAGTCGATAATCTGGCTGCGGTACGCGGGACCCGTCTGATACTTGCCAAAGACCAGACTCTTGACCTGGTACTCCTCGTAGAAGGCGCGCGCCACCGAATAGGCGTTGATGTCGCCACCAAGCAGCACGGGAATGAACTCGCGCTCTGTAAATTGCAATGCCATGGAAACTTCCTATCATGAACTGCCCACACAACGGGCGGTCTTTGCGCAACTGATTTATTTTAGCGTGCCAAGCCGCCGGCGCCCAAAGCTCCACCGTATCTATGGCAATCGACGTAATCGTCCAGCACGAAGGCCAGCACGAAGACGGCGCTCACCGTTGTATGACAACGGGCAATGAACCTACCATTGTTGTAGGATTCAGTGTATTGACATCCTCGAGCGAAAGGCGCGCACGTGCCCCAAGACCATCCGACCGATAATCCCATCCTCAATGCCGCGAGGCGCGAGCTGGCGAAACGTGCGAAAGCGACCGCTCCCCTGTGCACGGCAAACGACGCCTACAACGGACCCACCCACATCGTCTCGATCAACACGTCGGTACACAAGGGCACTCGCAAGTCGCCCGTCGCCGATGGACGCGACACCGTTATAGAGCAATTTGGCCTCGCCACCGATGCGCACGCCGGACATTGGCACCGTCAGGTTTCCTTTTTAGCCGCGGAGTCCATCCAGACGGCGCAGGCACGCGGGCTCGACGTACACGAGGGTGACTTTGGGGAGAACTTCACAACCCGGGGCATCAACCTGCTCTCGCTCCCTTTGGGCACACAGCTCAAGCTTGGAAGCGACGTGCTCGTCGAAATCAGCCAAATCGGCAAGGTCTGCCACACCCGTTGCGCCATCTACTATCTCGCCGGCGACTGCATCTTTCCCCACGAGGGCGTTTTCGGCGTGGTACTAAAGGGCGGAGAGGTCAACGCCGGTGACGAAATCCAGGTAGTCAAGCTCGGCGACGGCACCTGTTCGTTCACCCCCGCCGAGGCCCTCGAAGAGATTGAGCAGGCTCGCCAGAAGGGCACGCTGTAGTTATAAAACCCCACGTTGAGATGGCTTTTACAGCCCAAAACTCCTCTCAAACAGAGCTCTGTAACGTTAAAGTTGAACTCTATGGTTTCTCAACAATTCATCATAACTGCAGGTCAAAGCCAAAGCCTCAAGTTCAACTTGACCCTTTGGAACCTTTAAGGTTCAAGTTGAGGTCGAAAGCAGTAGTAGAATACCGTTCGAACCATAACCTACGATTGATTGCAGAGGGACTGGATGCAGCATTCGAATCATCGCACCGCAGCGTTCATTGCGTCGAAGCCGGCTCGTATCATCACGAGCGCCGTGCTCGCCGTTGCGCTGACGGCCACGCCGATGCTCTCCCCCGTTGCGGCGTATGCCGCCTCGCAGGCAACGCAGGACCAGCTTTCCGCAGCCCAGCAGAAGATCGAAGCCGCCACGAGCGCCTACAACGACGCCCGCACCAAACTCGATGACCTGCAAAAGCAGATTGACTCCAATGAGGCAAGCATCGAGGAAATCGAGGCCAAGCTTCCCGAGCAGCAGGCCAAGGCAAGCTCCGCCATGCGCGATCTGTACAAGTATCAGAAGGGCACCAATCCCATCGTGAGCTTCCTGGTCAACGCGCAGAGCCTGGGTGAGTTCATCACGACCTGCAAATACACCAACCAGATCACGAGCTCGAGCGTCGACGAGATCGAAGAGCTCAATAACATGCAAACCGAACTCGAGCAGAACAAGGCCGAGCTCCAGCAAGCCAAGTCTCAGCTTGAGGCAGAGCAGAAAAACGCCGAGGATGCGCTGGCGCAGGCCCAGCAGCTCCGCAGCGAGGCACAGGCAAAAGCAGAGCAGGAAAATGCCGCCGAGCTTGCCAAGCTTGAGGCCGATAAGGCCGCTGCCGCCGAGAAGCTCTCGGGCGAGGGCGTAAGCGGCAGCAATTCCAGCAGCCAGGCCACCAACACCAACACCACCATCGACACCACGGTGAACAACGCCAATACCGGTAGCTCCGATTACGATTCGTTCATTAATGAGTGGACGAGCCGCATCGACAATTATCTCGCCGGCTCCCCCATGGCAGGCCAGGGCTACAACTTTGCCGTCGCCGCTTGGAATACCGGTGTCGACCCCCGTTGGTCCCCCGCCATCGCCTGCATCGAGAGCACAAAGGGTGCTTATTGCGCCAATTCTTATAACGCCTGGGGCTGGAGTGCACGTGGCGGCGGTTGGCGCAGCTTTGGCAGCTGGAGCGAGGGCATCTCCGCTCACGTTGCCTATCTGGGCGCCAACTACGGCTCCACCCTTACCCCGGCTGCGGCCAAAAAGTACTGCCCGCCCACGTGGCAGGACTGGTACAACAAAGTCGCCGCTCAGATGAACCGCATCTAAGTGCAACTGCAAAGGGCCCCAACGGGGCCCTTTTCTTTTAGGTAGCGGAGGTATCGACGACGCCGGTCGCATTGGCAACCGCGACTATGACGATCATGCATAGGAGCAGCACACCCAATGCCTTGAGCCAGAGTTTCGCGAGTTTCTTGCCGCGATAGCTGTCGAGCAGTGCGAATCGCCGACGAAGACGGCGCTTATCGAGCAGCGCAAAATGCATAAGCACCATAAGGCCATCGACAAAGAAAAAATACTCGATTATGAGAAATCACGTCGGGTAGCTTTGGTTTGCTCCGGTGGGGTGAAAGACGGCAAAGTGACTTCCGGCAAAGAACACAAGCAGCGAGAAGCAGACGAGCGTATTCCAAATGCGCCCCAGAGACTCCGGAACACGAGAGAGCAGACCGCATGCAGCGGAGGTGGCAGGCCTAGGAAGCTCTGCGGGGTTTCGGAGCCCTTGGGGCGTCAACCCCGTCTCCAAGGCCGGAGTATGGACAAGCGCAGGCGCAGGAGGCCGCACGGGGTGAATCAGGTCGTATGCCGCGCGCGTCGCCCGTCCCAACGCTTCCGCACTCGCAAAACGCTTGGCCGGGTCGAGCGCCATCGACATGCAGATGACATCGGCCAGTGGAGTGGGAATGCCACGCGCCTCGCATTGCTCGCGCATGTCAAGCCCTGGTTTAGGGTCGACTCCCGTCAAGCAGAAGAACAACAGGGCGCCGAGTGCGTAGACGTCGCTTCGCACGCTCGTCTGCCCAAACCCATACTGCTCGGGCGGCGCATAGGGTCGCGTGCCAAACTTGACGGTGTCGGCATCGGCGCCATCGTGCCATACGCGCGCGATCCCCAGGTCGATAATCACCAGCGATGAAAACGTCAGGCCGTCATCAGGCGTATAGTTGGCACCTGTCACGATGATATTCGACGGCTTGAGGTCACGATGGATCACCGGCGCCGACGTCTCCCCCGCCATTGCAAAACCGGTATGGAGCTCGCCCACGGCGTCGCAAAGGACAGGATACAATTCACGCGCATAATCGGGGGTGGCTCCCAGACGGTCCACCAGCGCCCCGAGCGTCTCCCCTTCGATGTATTCCATAACCACGTTGAGCTCGTCGCCCACACGACGACAATCGACGATTCTGGGCAGGTGCTCAAAACGCCTGCCTGCCCGCTGAACGGCAAACAGACGCTCGTATGCCCCGCCGATTTGAGCCGAAGCATCGATGCGTTTACGGACAAAGGGGCCGAGCGAGCCACCGCCGGTTCCTTCAAAGTACACGAGCTCGGTTGTTTCAACGGTCGAGCGCTTAAGTACACGCTCCACGCGATAGCTGTCGTCGCAATCGAGCGACGCCAGGTGCTCGGCAAGCGCTGCGGTCAGCTCGTCATCGGAATATGTTGGGGTCTGAGTATCCATAGCCTCCATCATAGCGCAGGGCGCAGACACCCCATGGCATCCGCGCCCCGTTCGTTTGCATCGTTGTTCGGCAGCTCCGCCGGCTCAGATATCAGCCGCTAACTCACCGTCTCCTCGCCAAAGCGATACAGCTCCTCGTTGACCTTTTGGAGGCTGCACCCGCGATCGATGCAAAAGATGATAATCGCATCGCGGCGGTCCTTGCAGTTAAGGACGCTTACCCCGGCAGCCGTCAGCGCACGGTTAGTCTCTTTGAGCGTCAGCGCCATCGCAAAGGCAATCTGCAGCACCTTATTGCGGCTCGGATGCCGCGCACCGGTAAAAATCTGATAGCCAAAGGTCTCATTGAGATCGGCCATACGAACCACGCGCGAGCGCTCCAAGCCCTTTTCCTGCAGTAGCTGCTTCAGGTAGTTCGAAAGCGACGGGGCGGCAAAGTCGTGTTCTTTGATATAGCCATCGATGTTTGGCGCGTCGAGAAGCTCATTGAGTAACTCGTCAGTCAGCTTTTTATCGGGCATACGACTTCACCTCCCCCAGTGCATGCAACATGCTAGAAACCGCTTACGTCCGAACGCTCCCAGCTAGCAACCTGGTCGGGAGACACCGTACCCAGCGCCTCGAACTTCCAGGAGCCGCCCGCCTTCAGATGATTGGTGTTTGCAAGAGCCGTTCCAACCTGGTTGCCATCGGCATCGTACAGAACATATTCAATCTGAATGTAGCTCTTTTCCTTGTCCGTGTTATTGGTCAGCGTGCCCGTGATCTTATAGGTAAACTGATTGGAAGTGTCTTCAGCCTCGTCAGCAATGGTATACGGTTCTTGCGGTTCTTTTCGCTCCTCAGCCTGCTGTGTCGTCTCGGCAGGTTTTGCCGAATCGCTCGCAGACGAATCGGTTGAGTTGTCGCCCATAGAGCCCACGGCACCGACAATAACCAGCACCACGATGATGCCTAGGACAATCTTGCCGATCGGCTTCTTTCCCTCTTTTGCCATTATTCATCCTTCCTACGATCCGGCTACCGTGCCGGCACACAGCACATCGTAGGAAGGATTGAACTTGAATTCATTAGCTGAGAGCTAAGGCTGCGGTAAACGGCCAATGCAGTTATCCAAACGTTGAGCAAACGCACTTTGCGCAACCGTCTGCTGGCAGCGCATCAACCCACCGTGACGGATTCCCCGGTAAAGGCACTGATCATCAACAGGACAAAGAACACCAGGTAGCTGACACTCAGCAAGTACGCAATAATCAGGAAGACGACCCAGCCGACATTGGTTTTACCGTCGGCACGGCGTTGCTCGCGATTACGGCAAAGCCAAATCGTCACGCCAATGGCCACAATCAGCAACACGAGTGCCGCTGCTGCCAACCCGGCAAGCGCAAACATCACGCCAATGCTCACAGCAATAACCGGAAGCAGCAGCAAGCCGCAGCCACACCCACCGGGACTATAAACGGCAGACTGTCGGCATCGCCTCATCGCCGCGCCACCCCCATCATCTTTGAGCACTACAGTGCGATGGCCTGCTGAACAGGAACGATCTTGCCGAGTTCCGGTTCGATCCGCCTTTTCTCGGCCTCAAGGTCAAACGCCACCTGAGCGCGCAGCCAATAACCATCCGTCAGGCCAAAGTAGCGGCAAAGACGGAGGTCGGTGTCGGCCGTCACGCGACGTTTTCCCAAGACAATCTGCCCGATACGCTGAGCCGGAATCCCAGTCTCTTTCGCAAGACGATATTGAGAAATGCCCATGGGAACAAGAAACTCCTCTTTGAGAAGCTCACCAGGAGTCACCGGCGACAGCAAATCGGCCGAAGCCTCATCACTTGTGATAATCGACGATTTCGACATTCCAAGCCATCTCCTGTCTCCACTCAAAACAGACCCGATAGCGCTCGTTAACACGGATGCTATATTGACCGGCACGATCGCCCTTCAAAGCTTCCAGGCGGTTGCCCGGTGGAACGCGAAGATCATCAAGTGAAGCACAAACCTGCAGTTGGCGAATCTTCCTCAACGCAACACGCTCAAAGGGCACGAACCTCCTGACCCGCACACCCATGGCAAAGCGTTCGGTATCCTCATCTTTATACGATGCAATCATAGTATCGCCTTACGTTAGTAACGTCAAACGTTTCTATAGACTTACATCTCTATTATATCGTACGTTTGTTCGTGTTTTCTAGAACAAATAGTCCTTCACGCCTTAGTCAAGCGAAAGTAATCGTTTGTAGGCATCGAGGCCTTTGAGTAGGATTTCCTCGTCGAAGAGCATGCTATCGGTATGCAGAGCGCTTGTGGCATAGGCGGGGCAGCCATCCGAATCACTCGGGTTGTCTTGGTCCTCTGGCATACCCGTGCCCAGCAAGAAGAACACGCCCGGCAGATGGCGCTGATAGAAAGCAAAGTCCTCGGCAATTAACAGCGGCTCCTCTACAAGCTGCAGCCCGGGCAAGGCAGGCGTGATGTTGGCAAACAGCTCGGGGTCGTTATCGACCGGTGGATAGCCCTCGGCAAAGTCGAGATCATACGTGCAGCCCGTTGCGGTGCACGCCTCGTCGAGTACACGGCGTACGCCCTCGCGCGCACGGTCGAACATGTCGTCCGTAAACACACGCAGGCTGCCGGCAACATGGGCCTCCCCTGCCACCGCATTGCAGACGGTACCGGCCTGCAGCAAGCCGAACTTACCAATGCAGGGCTCGTCGGCACCCAGCTTGTCCATGAGTTCGCGCTCGGAAACCAAGAACTTGGCAGCCGCCAATGCCGCATCGTGCGATTCGCCAACGGGAACGCCGTAGGTCTTGGCGATATGGATGCTCGTCCCGTGAATGTGCACATGCGTCTCGCTCGAACGCGCTAGCAGCGGACCGGGGCAGCTCGCCAACGTGCCGGCGGGCAGATCGGGCCACACATGGAAGCCAAAAATGCGGTCGGCCCCATAGCGCTCGAACACACCGCTCTCGCATACCGTCTTGGCACCACCGGTCGTTTCCTCGGCCGGCTGGAACACAAAGAGAACATTGCGCCTAATGGCGCCCGGATGCTCGCGAATCGTACGGTCGACATACGTCGCGGCGGCAAGCGCCATGGCCATGTGTCCGTCATGTCCGCAAGCGTGCATCTTGCCGGGATGGGTTGAGGCAAAGGCCGCTCCCGTCGCTTCCGCGATGGGCAGCGCATCCATATCGGCGCGAATCGCCGTGGCATGCGCGGCATCAACGCCGGCGTCGAAGAAAGCGCAGACGCAGCTGGGGCACGGATGGGTCACTTCGCAGGTGAGCGGTGCCAGCACGCCCTCGATATAGGCAATGGTTTGCGGAAGATCGAAATCGAGCTCCGGAATGCGATGGAGATCGCGGCGATAGCGACGGAGTTCTTGGAGCTCGGTCATAGAGGATCCCTTCGTGAGGCACATCTGTTGCAACTTATTGTGATACAGGATTGTGACGCACATGTTTCCAGCATATCCCTGCATTTTTTAAACGTTATATACGAATACTCTTGTTTGGTAAAGTGCAACGTGATAGGGTCTTTACCACTTGATAGAGGCGCGGGCACGAAGAGCCGCGGGCGAGCCGGCAGGCTTTGACCCCGTGGGGAGGCGAAACCCGCCGAACTGGGTTTTACGGGCACGAACAACCTGGTGGGCCTGTGGGAAACACCCACAGGACTGTCTGCAGCAATGCGGGAGCGCTATCCGGACATTGGGTCCACGTTATGCGGATTCGATGCGCAGATGGCGCCGTCTGGATAGCGAGGTTTACGGGACATGGCATTGACCCCCAACGAGGCATATGCGGCCAAGCAGCCGTTTGTGGACAAAGAGACACTCGAGCATATCGTCGAGCAGTTCCCCACGCCGTTTCATCTATACGACGAGGCGGGCATCCGCCGCAACATGCAAGAAGTGCGCGACGCCTTTGCATGGAACCCGGGCTTTAAGGAATACTTTGCCGTCAAGGCCAACCCCAACCCGGCGCTCATCTCCATTCTCAACGAATACGGCTGCGGCTGCGATTGCTCGAGCTATACCGAGCTCATGATCGCCCGTTCGCTGGGTATCACGGGACACGACATCATGTTCTCGTCCAACGACACGCCGGCTGCCGACTTTGAGCTCGCCGACAAGCTGGGTGCCATCGTCAACTTTGACGACATCAGCCACATCGAGTTCTTTGAGCGCGTTGCGGGGCCCATCCCCAAGACGGTCAGCTGCCGCTTTAATCCAGGCGGCCTGTTCCAGCTCTCCAACGGCATCATGGACAACCCGGGCGACTCCAAATATGGCATGACCACCGAGCAGCTCTTCGAGGCCTTCCGCATGCTCAAGGCCAAGGGCGCCGAGGACTTTGGCATCCACGCATTCCTTGCCAGCAACACTGTCACCAACGACTACTACCCCAAGCTCGCGCGCATCCTCTTTGAGCTTGCCGTACGCCTGGAGCGCGAGACCGGCGCACACGTCGCCTTCATCAATCTGTCCGGCGGCGTCGGCATCCCCTACCTGCCTGAGCAGCAGGCCAACGACATTCGCGCCATCGGCGAGGGAGTACACGCGGCATACGACGAGATCCTGGTTCCCGCCGGCATGGGCGATGTGGCCATCTGCACCGAGATGGGCCGCTTTATGTTGGGCCCCTACGGCTGCCTGGTCACCAAGGCCATCCACGAGAAGCAGATCTACAAGGACTATATCGGTGTCGATGCAAGCGCCGTCGATTTGATTCGCCCTGCCATGTATGGCGCCTACCACCACATTACGGTGATGGGTCAGCCGGGCGGCGCCGACAAGGCCACAGCGCCCGTCACGAACACCTATGACATCACGGGCAACCTATGCGAGAACAACGACAAGTTCGCTATCGATCGCAAGCTGCCGCATATCGACATGGGTGACCTGCTTGTAATCCACGATACCGGTGCGCATGGCTACTCCATGGGCTACAACTACAACGGACGTCTGCGCTCCGCCGAGGTCCTGCTGCGCCCCGATGGCGCGGCCGACCTCATCCGCCGCGCCGAGCGCCCGGGCGATTACTTTGCCACGCTCGACGTGCTGCCGTGCGGCCGCGAGCTGCTGGCCAAGTCGCGCGCCGAAAGTGCCCGCCGTCGCGCCCAAGACGAGCGCCTGGCAGTCGCAGCTCAATGGAACAAACGCATCCAGATCGCGGAGGCGAAGGAGAAGAACATGGATATCCGCAACCTCGAGGGCTCGATCGTCGCCCTCGTCACGCCGTTTAAAAAGGACGGCAGCGTCGACTTTGACGCGCTCGAGCGCCTTATCGATTTCCACTTGCAAAATGGCACCGATGCCATCCTCACCCTGGGCACCACCGGTGAGAGTGCCACGATGACCGATGACGAGGACAACTCCGTCGTCGCCGCGGTGGTCAAGCATGTTGCAGGACGCGTCCCCGTCATCGCCGGCTCAGGCTCCAACTCCACGCAGACCATGCTCACCAAGTCGCTTACTTACCAGGGCTTGGGAGCCGACGGCCTGCTGCTCATTACCCCCTACTACAACAAGTCCAACGAAGAGGGTATCTATCAGCACTTTAAGACCGTCGCCGATGCCGTTGACATCCCCTGCATCCTGTACAACATCCCCGGCCGCTGCGGCTGCGGTATCAGCGAGCGCAACGTAGAGCGCCTAGCCGCGCACCCCAACATCATGGGCATCAAGGAGGCCTCGGGCAACGTCGCCTACGCGGCCAAGATCGCCCACCTGCTGTCCGACGATTTCCGCATGTACTCGGGCGAGGATGCACTCACAGTGCCGCTCATGAGCCTGGGCGCTTCGGGCACCATCAGCGTGTGGGCCGACGTGCAGCCGCAGCTTGTACACGACATGTGCCGCGCTTATCTGGACGGCGACGTAGCGCGCGCCCGCGATATCCAGATTGCCGGCCAGCCGCTCATCAACGCCCTCTTTAGCGAGGTCAACCCCATCCCCGTCAAGGAAGCGCTCGCCCAGATGGGCATGATCGAGGCAAACTACCGTATGCCGCTGTGCCCCATGGCAGACGACACGCGAGCCGCACTTACCGATGCTCTGAAGGGAGCTGGTCTACTTGATTAAGACCGTCATTATGGGAACGGGCCGCATGGGCTCGCTCATCCGCACTACCGCCGAAGGCATTGTCGACGCCGCCGGGCAGCCCGTTTTTGATATCGTGGCCCAGATCGGCTTCGACTTGTCCGAGCTCGAGAACGCCCCGGCAGCCGACGTCATCATCGACTTTTCGAACGTCGCGACCTTCGACGCCGTCGTCGCCTATGTCGAGCGCACGGGCGCCGCGTTGGTCTCGGGCACCACGGGCTACACGCCCGATCAGATGGACCGCCTGCGCGAGCTGGGTCAGAACGCCCGCGTCATGCACTCGGGCAATTACTCCATCGGCATCGCAGCCCTGCGTCATCTGGTTGCCCAGGCCACGCGAGAACTGCCCGGCTTTGACTGCGAGATTGTCGAGACGCACCACAACCAAAAGGTCGACGCCCCGAGCGGCACTGCCAAGCTGCTACTCGACGCCGTCGTCGAAGCCGAGCCCGAGGCAGGCTACCACCCCGTCTATGGCCGCGAGGGCATGTGCGGCGCTCGCGATCCCAAGGAAATCGGCATGCACTCGCTGCGCGGTGGCACTGTTGCCGGCGTGCACGAAGTGAGTTTCTTTGGCCAGGACGAGGAGGTCACGCTCACCCACCGCGCCACGAGCCGTCAGATCTTTGTCAACGGCGCCTTGGCAGCCGCGCAAAAGCTCGTCACCCGCGAACCCGGCTTCTATACGTTTGACCAGGTCATGTTTGCCTAACCAGGTATCAACCGAATCCACCCAAAGGAGAGATAGCAAATGAGCAACGCAGCCGAGATGGATGCACAGGAGATTATCAACTACATCGCCACCGCGCCCAAAAAGACGCCCGTCAAGCTGTACGTGCGCGAGAAGCCGGGCATGAAGGTCCAGTGGGGCAATGCACACGTCTACGGCGGTCGTCGCGGCAAGACCGTCTTTGGCGACTGGGATGAGCTCAAGGCCATCCTCGATGCCAATGCCGACTCCATCGACTACTACGACGTCGAGAATGACTGTCGCAACTCCGCCGTGCCCATGCTCGACCTTAAGGGCATCAACGCCCGCATCGAGCCGGGCGCGATCATCCGCGACCGCGTCGAGATTGGCGACCGTGCCGTCATCATGATGGGCGCTATCATCAACATCGGCTCCGTCATTGGCGAAAGCTCCATGATCGACATGGGCGCCGTGCTGGGCGGCCGCGCCACCGTGGGCAAGAACTGCCACATCGGCGCCGGCACCGTGTTGGCAGGCGTTGTGGAGCCCGCCAGCGCCACGCCCGTCATCATCGAGGATGATGTCATGATTGGCGCCAACGCCGTGGTCCTGGAGGGCGTACGCGTGGGCAAGGGCGCCGTCGTGGCTGCCGGTGCCGTATGCGTCGGGGACGTCCCCGCCGGCGCCGTCGTGGCCGGTGTCCCCGCCCGCGTCATCAAGATGCGCGACGAGAAGACCGACAGCAAGACCGGCCTCGAAGAGGGCTTACGTCAACTTTAATAGTTACGCGGTTTTGACAAACCGCGTATTAAGCCCCAAGTAAAAAGGCCGAAGCCCTCATCCGAGGCTTCGGCCTTTATTTTTTGCAGCGTCCAAGCGCAGTTTATCGATTCTCGATGCTGCCGATGTTTTTGAGCTCGATGGAGATGAGGCCGTTGGGTTCGTTGACGAACTCGATGTACTCGGAGTTCGAGCCCATCTCGGCCGGAAAGCTGATCTCGATGCCCGTGTCGGTACGAATCTTGTGGTTGCGCACGGCCGCACGCTCGACCTGCTTGCGCTCCACGGGCACACGCTCGGGCACCTTCTCTTCGGTCAGCGCCGCGCGCACGCTCTCCTTGATAACCGGTTCGTCCTCAAAGACCT
>UQXP01000028.1 GCA_900545055.1 uncultured Collinsella sp. | reverse complement strand
GAGTCGTCGCGTGCTCGTTACAGAAAAGCTGATATTAAAGATTGTGTGCCGCCCCTTTTTGGGGCGGCACGTTTTTGTGGGGTCCCGGTCTCCACAATTTTCGTCAAGCTTTTGGTTAGATTTTGGTCAGTTGGCGTAAGGGTGGAAGGCCAAAAGATTGCTGGCGAAAAAAGCTCAGAGAAAGTGCTGGTAGGGGAGTTGTTGAGCTTTTCGACAGCTTTTGAGCAAAAGAAACTTTGTGGCTATTGCCGGCGATTGCGTTGTCGCGGTCATGGCGGTGCGGGATGCTGGTCGTAAGCGTCGAATGCTCCGATTTTGGAGGCCAGCATGGATCTGTTTCTTGAGACTCCGCAGCAACAAGCTGAGCGCATGCTGCGTCAGCAGCAACGACTCATGGAGATGCAAATGCAAGGGGTAGCCGCCCAGCCCCCTGCGCAAAACGTTACACCCGCGGTTTCGCCTGCGGGCGAATCGGCACCAGAGGCCTATTCCGTACAGCAAGATTCATATGCGCAGGAGCTCGCGTTCGACAAGCGTCGTGCGCGTCGTCGCCGCGTGGGCCAGCGCCTGCGCACATTGGCGATGATCGTGCTCATTCCGCTAGGACTTGCGGCGATTTTCTTGGTCTCGTATGCGCTCACCTGCATCCTCAACGGTGCTTCGCCCGGCGAAGTGCTCCAACATCTGTCAGCCCTCGGCCAGCGCCTAGGCGATGTCATAACAACAATCCGCGCCGGCTGGGAGAGTTAGCGTTTGTCACATTAGGACTTCTAGGGTGTAGGGATTATCGCCACGAGCGGAATTCTTGCATCCTGTTGGTCCTGTCGTGCGACTGAATAGTATTATTGAAGATGAATAAGAATAGTAAATGAACGGAGGTGCTCGGTTGAATCTGACCTTTGAGGGATTCTTAAAAGGCTATTGCCGAGAGCTATCCGGACAGCAGTCGCTGAGTTTTAGAAAATTGGTTGAGCAGGCGACGACGGATGCGCCGCGCGTGGCGGAGCCTCTGTTTTTGCTCGCTTTGGCGCAAGGAAAAGCCGAATACGTTCTGGGCTTATCCGAGGGCTCGTGGATGGAACAGGATTACCGAGACGTTTTATCCTTGTACGGCCAAGCGGGTAGCATGGCGTCTCTATGCGCCAAAAGTGAGCTCCCTAATCGTTATGCCAACGTTTGGCGTGCGTATAGAGCGGTGAAGGAAAAGCCGGCGGCCGATAGAAGGGTGAACGCCCTGATGAGAAAGAAAACGCTGGAAGCATTGGAGGAATCGGGTGTAACGCGCTATGGCCTCTGCCGTGCTCTGCGCCTGAATAAAGGAAACGTATACGCATACTTGGCCGGCGATGACTCAAAGGTGAGCAGGAAAACGGCGCGCCGCATTATGGAATATGCGGAGGAGAGGGGCGTCCAAGAAGGGGCCGGGCGCCCGGTGTGTGTGGCGGGGTAAGATTGATCGCGGTTTTGATTGATGACCGATTGAGTTTGTTGGGCGGAGTCTATGTCTGCTATTGATATCGTGCTTGTTGTGATCGCCTTGGTGGCGGTGGGGGTTGCTGTGACCTGCGCCCTCCAGCTCAAGAGCCTGCGTGCCGAGCTGCGGGAGCGTGGCGACAGTAGCGCGGAAACGCTGGCAGCACTCGAACAGGCCAACAACGCGCTCGATGCCCTGAACGTCGCGCTGGCCGAAACCCGCCGCGCAGCCAATGCCATCGCGCAGCAGCAGACGACCGATGCGGCCGTGGAGCAGCAACGTTACCTGACCATCGCACGCGAGTTCTCGCAAGCTGGTGACCGGATGGATGACCTGCGCCGCGAGACGGCCCAACAGCTCGGCGCCAATCGCGAGGGCATCGAGCATCGCCTGGACAAGGTGCGCGAGACGGTCGATGCTCAGCTGGGCGCCATCCGCAAGGACAACAACGTGCAGCTCGATCAAATGCGTGCGACGGTGGACGAGAAGCTCTCTCGCACGCTCAACGACCGACTGTCAGCATCGTTTAAGCAGGTGAGCGACCAGCTCGAGGCCGTGTACAAGGGCCTGGGCGATATGCAATCCATTGCCACCGGCGTGGGCGACCTTAAGCGCGTATTGGGCAATGTGAAGGCGCGCGGCATTTTGGGCGAGGTTCAGCTGGGTGCGATCTTGGCGGACATCCTGACGCCCGATCAGTATCTGGAAAACGTCGCCACCAAACCCGGCGCCTCGGAGCGCGTTGAGTTTGCCGTCAAGTTGCCGGTGGACGAGGGTGACCCCGTGCTGCTGCCGATCGACTCTAAGTTTCCGGGCGACGCGTACGAGCACCTGCTCGACGCACAGGAGTCGGGCGACGCCGATGCCGTGGCGGCCGCGCGCAAGACGCTCGATACGATGGTCAAGCGCGAGGCCAAGGACATCTGCGAAAAGTATCTGAGCGTGCCGGCGACCACCAACTTCGGCATCATGTTCGTACCGTTTGAGGGGCTGTACGCCGAGATTGTCAGCCGCCCCGGACTTATCGAGACCCTGGGCCGCGACTATCACGTCAACGTGGCCGGCCCCAGCACCATGGCCGCCATTCTCAACAGCCTGCAGATGAGCTATCAGACGTTTAAGCTGCAAAAACGTACCGACGACGTGCTGCGCGTACTCTCTGCCGTTAAGGCCGAGCTGCCGCGCTACCAGGCGGCGCTGCGCCGCGCCCAGCAGCAGATCGAGACCGCGGGCAAAACGGTCGAGGGCATCATCACCACACGCACCAACGTCATGGAGCGCAAGCTCAAGGACATCGACGCGTTGGAAGATGCCGGCCAAGCCGACGAGATCTTGGGGCTCATGTCTGCCGGCCTGCTCGCAGATCAAGAGGACGAGGACTAGCCCTTGAACAAGGGGGGTTCTTGTTCTGCCCCTTGCTTAAAGCGCGCTTCAGCTGGCCAACGGCGAGATCGTAGAGGATGGCACGCACGCGCAGCTCGTGAAGGCGGGCGGCGAGTACGCAAGCCTGTGGAGTCGCCAGACGGGCGCTTTCCTGGAGGCTTAAGGGGCCCGAACGTGGGACAATCATGCACATGCAAATTGTTGTGTCGTTGAGCCAAGGAGTCGTTATGCCACGCGAGACCAATGCCGCCAAGCGCGAGCGCGCCATCGAGGTGTGCGAGCGCCTCAACCGTCGCTATGGCCCGGTCGAGTGCTTTTTGGACCACGAGAATCCCTTCCGCCTGCTGATCGCGGTGCTACTCTCGGCGCAAACGACCGACGCGCAGGTCAACAAGGTGACGCCGCGGCTGTTTGCCCAGTGGCCCACGCCCGAGGCCATGGCCGGGGCGAGCGTGGCTGACGTGGCAGACACCATCAAGTCACTCGGCTTCTACAAGAGCAAAGCCAAGCATGCCGTGGAGGCCGCGCAGATGATCGTTGCCGACTACGGCGGCGAGGTACCGGCCGACATGAAGGAGCTTGTAAAGCTGCCGGGCGTGGGGCGCAAGACGGCGAACATCGTGCTCAACGTGGGGTACGGCATCGTGGAAGGCATCGCAGTGGATACGCACGTCAACCGCATTGCGCACCGCCTGATGCTGAGTCCCAAGACGCATGCCAAGGAGCCGCTCAAGACCGAGCAGGATCTGCTCAAGATTTTGCCGCACGAGTATTGGGAGTCGGTCAACCATCAGTGGATTACCTTCGGTCGCGAGATCTGCGACGCCCGCAAACCCAAGTGCGACGAGTGTCCGCTGGCAGATTTGTGCCCCAGCGTGCGCGTGACGGGGTAGGGCGGAACGCATCTTCGTCTGGCGTTTTTTGCGGGGCCGGGTTTGCCCTTGAGCCGGAGTTCTCTCCATGCGCTACCATGACAGGCAACGAATTTGACGAACGACCCGCCGAGCTTGCTCCGGCGGGCTTTTGGCGTTGCGATGCCGGAGGAACAGCATGCTCATTCACCGTATAGCCGCGCAGCTCTACACTGCCGAGGCGCTGCAGACCGTCGAGGCCGGGCTCGATTCTGGCGAGGACGTGACGCTGGCCGTGTCTCAGTCGGGTCGCACGCTTATGGCCGCCGCCCAGTTTGCGCGCCGTCCGCGCCCCACGGTCTACATTGTGAGCGGCGAGGACGCGGCCGATCGTGCCGCCCGCAGCCTTGCCGCCTATGTGGGGCTGGCGCACGTGTGCCGCTTCCCCGAGCGCAAGGACTATCCGTGGCGCGAGCAGGCGCCCGACGATGCCGTGGTGGCGCAGCGCTGCGAGGCCCTGGGACGCATCGTGCGCGGCGACAACTGCATTATGGTTGCCTCGGCCCGCGCGCTGCTGCGCTGCGTGCCGCCGGTCGAGAGCCGCTACTGGGAGTCGACAACCTTTGCGGTGGGCGAGGAGATTCCTTTTGACGAGGTGCCGCAGCGCCTGGTGGGCATGGGCTACACCAATGCCGGCGCCGCCGACGCGCCCGGTCTGTTCCGCGTACACGGCGACACCGTCGAGGTGTTTCCTGCACAGGAAAAGGCGCCCGTGCGCATTGAGTTTTTCGGCGACGAGATCGACCGCATCCGCCGCATGGTGAGCTCAACGGGCCAGACCATCGGCAACGAGGACAGTATCGAGATCTTCCCCTGTCGCGAGCTCGCACTCACCGACGACGCCGTCCACAACATGCATGTGGCGCTCTACCGCGCCAGCCAGGATGACAGCAAGTTGGCGGCGCTGCTCGAGATGGTGGATGCGCGCATCGTCACGCCTGAGCTCGACCGCTTTTTGCCGGTGATGTACGGCCAGACCGTGAGCCCGCTGGCGCACGTGAGCGGCAAGGCACTCGTGGTGCTGTCCGAGCCGCGCTCGCTGTTCGATGACTGCCTGCGCGCTTACGAGGATATCGAGGCGCGCGCCGGCGAGGCGGGGATTGACCGCTTGGACGGCCTGTACGTGCGCGCCCAGCAGCTCGACTTTGGTGCCCAGCAGCGCCTTAACTACGTGAGCCTGATTCGTGCTGGCGGTGCGGTTACGGCGGAGCTCAAGATTGAGCAGCCGGCTATCGCGGGTTCGGACAATCGCTTTATGACGCGCATTCAGGAAGTCGTGGGCAAGCGCTACGCCTGCGTGTTTGCCATCCCCGACCGCGGTGCGCGCGAGTCGATGGAGCTCACCTTTGGCGATGAGGGCATTACCTTTGAGGAGTCGTTGACGGCCGCTCCCGAAAACGCGGGCGCTATCGGCGACCGCGTGCGCGTGGCGACGGCGGATTCTGCCGACCGTGCTGTCCGCCAGGATGCTCATGCTGCAATTCGCGAGCGTAAGGCCGACGCGCTCAACGCCCGCTCGCTCGAGGCGGGCGCCGCGCAGGCTGCCGCCGGCGCCGCCGTGCCCACCATCTCGCGTGGACGCGTGACCTTTGTCGATGCCGCCTTGCCGCAGGGCGTGGTGGTGCCCGATGCCAACCTGGCCGTGTTCTCGATCGCCGACCTCAACGCCCGCATGGACGCCAACCGCGCGCGCAGCCGCCGCAAGGTGGACATTACGCAGATCACGTTCCCGTTTAAGCCGGGCGACTACGTGGTGCACGCCACTCACGGCATCGCGCTCTTTAGCGAGATCGCGCGCCAGGAAGTGGGCGGCAAGGAGCGCGACTACTTTTTGCTGGAATATGCCGACGGCGACAAGCTCTACGTGCCGCTGGAGCAGGTTGACCGCATCACGCGCTATGTCGGTCCCGACGGCGATAAACCGCGCTTGACCAGGCTCAACACCGCCGACTGGACGCGTGCCACCAACAAGGCGCGCAAGAACGCCAAAAAGCTGGCGTTTGACCTGGTCGATCTGTATACGCGCCGCTCGTCGATTACCGGTATCGCCTGCCCGCCCGACACGCCCGAGCAGATCGAGATGGAGGAGAGCTTCCCTTACGACGAGACGCGCGACCAGTTGGAGGCCATCGCCGACATTAAGGCCGACATGGAGGCGCCCAAGCCCATGGACCGCCTGCTGTGCGGCGACGTGGGCTTTGGCAAGACCGAGGTCGCCCTGCGCGCGGCGTTTAAGTGCGTGGACTCCGGCCGTCAGGTCATGGTGCTTTGCCCCACGACCATTTTGGCCCAGCAGCACTACGAGACGTTCTTTGAGCGCTTTGCCCCGTTTGGCCTCGAGGTCGAGGTACTCAGTCGCTTCCGTACGCCGGCGCAGCAAAAGCGTGCACTCAAGGCGTTTGCCGAGGGCACAATCGACGTGCTGATCGGCACGCACCGCCTGCTTTCGGCCGATGTGAACCCCAAGAACCTGGGCCTGGTGATCATTGACGAAGAGCAGCGCTTTGGCGTGCAGCACAAGGAGCAGCTCAAGAACCTGCGCGAGCAGATTGACGTGCTCACGCTTTCGGCAACGCCGATTCCGCGAACCATGCAGATGGCCACGAGCGGTGTGCGCGACATGAGCCTGATCACCACGCCGCCGACCGGGCGCCGTCCCGTGATCGTGCATGTGGGCGAGTACGACCCCGACGTGGTGAGCGCGGCGATTCGCCTGGAGGTGGGCCGCGGCGGCCAGGTGTACTACGTGTCCAACCGCGTCAAGACCATCGACGACGCCGTGGCACGCGTGCACGAAGCCGCGCCCGAGGCGCGCGTGGGCGTGGCGCACGGCAAGATGAGCCCGCGCGAGGTCGAGGACGTGATGGTCGAGTTCGCGACCAAAAAGATCGACGTGCTCATCGCCACGACCATCGTGGAGAGCGGCATCGACAACGCGACCGCCAACACGCTCATCATCGAGGATTCGCAGCGTCTGGGTCTGGCACAGCTCTACCAGCTCAAAGGCCGCGTGGGCCGCTCGGCCACGCAGGCATACGCGTACTTTATGTTCCCCGGCGAGCTGCCGCTGACCGAGGAGGCCACGGCGCGCCTGACCGCGCTTTCCGAGTTCCAGGACCTGGGCAGTGGCATGCGCATCGCCATGCGCGACCTGGAGATTCGCGGCGCCGGCTCGTTGATGGGCGCCGAGCAGCACGGCAACCTGTCGAGCGTGGGCTTTGACCTGTTTACGCAGATGCTGGGACAGGCCGTGGCCGAGGCGCGCGGCGATGACGACGCCGGCGTGGAGGCGGCGAGCGTGGGTATCAACCTGCCGGCCGACTACTTCCTGTCCGAGGAGTACATGCCGGCGGTGGACCAGCGCGTGCTCGTGTACCGAAAGCTCGCGGCGGCCGAGGATCTGGAGAGCATCGACGAGGTGCAGGAGGAGACCGAGGCCGCGCACGGCGAGTTGCCGTTGGCGGGGCTCAACCTGTTCAACCGCGCGCGCATCCGCATTCGCGGCGAGCGCCTGGGGCTCGAGAGCGTCACGCTCAGCGGCGGGCGCATTACGTTTTTGGGCGTCGACGTGCCCAAGAAGGTGGCCTTTGAGTTTAAGACCCGCTACGGCGCGGTGAACTTCCCCAAGAGCCGCAAGCTATCGGTGCCCTATAAGGCGGGCGCTGGCGCGGGCAGCGGCCTGGGCCGCGGCCTCGACGCCAACGACGGCACCGGCCCGGTGGCCGCGGCGCTCATGCTGCTGCAGCAGTTGGGTGCTAGCGACGACGACTAACGGGTCGACGCTGCAAACGCCCCATTTGGGCAATCTGACCCTCACTCGTCGGTCGCGTACGCAGGTACGCTTCCCTCCTCCTTCGGGCCACCTTGCCACAAATGGAACGTTTTCGCTTACTTATGCTCAACCTGTAAGGGTACTTACGGGACAAAGCCATCTTCGTCTCACCCACATTGCAGGTTGACTGCCCTTCGCCCGACCGAAAGGAAAGCATGTTCGGATACATCTATAAGAAAGATGTCGCCATTATCGCGGTTGTCCTGTGTCTTTGTTTGGGCGTGGGCAGCTTCTTCGATTATCAGATCTCGAGTGCGCTGTTCAACATCGGCAGCATGTACGGCCGCTTTATCGAGGCGGCCGGTGAGCTGCCGTTCGAGCTGACGGCGAGCATCGCGGGCGTTATGCTCGTGCGCTCGGCACGCCCCGATTCCAAGGCGAGCAAGTGGCTCGCTGCGCTGGGCGTTTTGATCAACGTGGGTCTGGTCGGCTACGAGATTATCGGATCGCTGCGCGTCGGCGGCAAGCTTATTGCGTTTCAGCTGGTTCTGACGTTTGCGTTGGTCATCGCAGCCAACTTCATCGCCTACCGCCTCACGCGCACGACCGAGCCCGACGAGCTTACGCGCTGGGCGTTGATGGTGCTTGCCGTGTGGGTCGCTCAGGCTATCGTCCTCAACGTGATTGTCAAGCCGCTGTGGTCGCGCCCGCGCATGCGCGTGATTGAGGTCACGCCGGGGCTCAATTTTCAGCCGTGGTGGGTGATCGGCAACCCCGACAAGTGGACCTATATCGCCGCCGGCGTGATCAAGGACGGATTCAAGTCGTTTGCGAGCGGACACACGGCGCACGCGGCGATCGGCCTTATGCTCGCCGGGCTTCCCGCGGTGGCCTTTAAGGAAAAACCTTCGCGTCGCCGCGTGATCTTTTGGGCGGCGGCTGTGGTCGCGGCGCTCGTCGCCTTTGGGCGCATCGTGATTGGAGCACACTTTTTGAGCGACGTGAGCTGCGGTTTTGCCTTGGTACTGGCACTTGAGTGCCTTGCCGCGCGCATCGCCTATCCCAACGGCGTACAATAGCCCCGTTTGAATCATCTGGCCGATACCCGGTAAGAGAGGATTGCCATGCTCGCGTTTAACAACGATTATTCCCACGGCGCACATCCGGCAGTACTGCAGGCGCTCGTCGACACCAATATGGAGCCGCAGCCCGGCTACGGTACCGATGCGCACACCGAGCGTGCCAAGCAGCTTATCCGCGAGGCCTGTCAGGCTCCCGATGCCGACGTGTTTTTTCTGGTGGGCGGCACGCAGGCCAACGCGACGGTGATCGACATGCTGCTCGCGCCGTACGAGGGCGTCGTTGCTGCCGAGACCGGCCACGTCGCCTGCCACGAGGCGGGCGCCATCGAGTTTGGCGGTCACAAGGTGCTCACCATCCCCGGATACGAGGGCAAGATGCACGCCGAGGACCTCGAGAACTATATCCAGGTGTTCTACGAAAACGAGAGCTACGAGCACACGGTGTTCCCGGGTGCCGTGTACGTGAGCCTATCGACCGAGTATGGCACGCTGTATTCCAAGGCCGAGCTCGCGGCGATTCATGCGGTGTGCCAGAAGCGCGAGATTCCGCTGTTTGTGGACGGCGCCCGCCTGGCCTATGCGCTGGCGGCCGATGAGTGCGACATTACCCTGCCCGAGCTGGCGCAGCTGTGCGACGTGTTCTACATCGGCGGCACCAAGTGCGGCGCGCTCTGCGGCGAGGCTGTGGTGTTCTGCGGCATGCACGCTCCGGCGCATCCCATTCCGCGTATTAAGCAGCATGGCGCACTGCTTGCCAAGGGCCGCCTGACGGGCGTGCAGTTTGAGGCTCTTTTTACCGATGGCCTGTATTTTGAGATTGGTCGCCAGGCGATTGAGACCGCTCAGGCGCTGCGTCGCGTGCTGCACGAGCGCGGCTACCAGTTCTTCTTGGAGACGCCGACCAACCAGCAGTTCGTGATTCTGCCCAACGAGGACATGGCGCGCATTCGCGAGCATGCGGCGATCGAGTACTGGGAAAAGTACGACGAGGCCCACACCGTGGTGCGCTTTTGCACTAGCTGGGCCACAACGCAGGAGGACATCGACGCGCTGGCGGCTGTCCTGTAGGTTGATGTGATGATGAGGGGCCGCCTTGCGCCTTGGTTTGGCGCAAGGCGGCCTTTGTTTTTGAGGGAGAAGGGTTGTATGACCGAGATGTCCGAGCCGACGATTCGCCTGGCGACGCCCGAAGACGCGTCGGCGTTGCTTGCCATCTATGAGCCGTATGTGCGCCAGACGGCGATTACCTGCGAATACGAGGTGCCGAGCGTTGAGGAGTTCGCCGGGCGTATTGAGCGTACGCTCAAGCGCTATCCGTATCTGGTGATGGAGTTGGACGGGCGTCCGGTAGGCTATGCCTATGTGAGTCCGCTTAACAGCCGCGAGGCATACGACTGGTCGGTCGAGACGTCGATCTACCTGGCACGCGATGTGCGCCACGGCGGGCTGGGCCGCAAGCTGCACGATGCGCTCAAGCAATGCCTGGTCGCGATGGGCATTACCAACATGTGCGCGCTCATCGCCGTGCCGCACGACAAGGACGACGAGTACCTGACGCACAACAGCCAGGACTTCCATGCCCATATGGGATATCGCCTGGTGGGTGTCTTCGACCGCTGCGCCCAAAAGTTCGGTCGCTGGTACGACATGTGTTGGATGGAGCTGGTCCTAGCCGAGCGCGTCCCTAACCAACCCAAACCAACCTGGTTCCCCGACCTCCCCAAACCTACCATTTAGGGACAGGTTTATTTTGGCAGGTTAGCCGATGGGTTCGGTGTATTTGGCACGATCGGTGCGCTGGATGCGCTTGGAGACATGGAGCGGGCGGCCGTCGGTGTCGTAGACGTAGTCGGTGATCAGAATCAGCGCCTGCCCGCGCTCGACGTTGAGCAAAAACGCCTCGTTTTGCGAGGCGTAGCACACCTCAAAGGTCTTATGCCCCTGTGCCGGCGCGCGATGGAACTCCTGTCGCAGCGTGGCGTAGAGCGAACCGTTGATATCGCGATCGATGAGTGCCTCAAAGCTCGGTGGTAGATAGGTGGTCTCCAGGCACAGCGGCGCATCGTCCAGATAACGCAGACGGACAAGTTTGACGAGCTTGCTGCCCACGGCGGCATCAAAGAACTTAGCTATGCTGCCGCCCGCCTTGGTAAAGCCCGAGTCCACGGTGCGCGTGGTGGGCTTCATGCCCTGGCCTTCGACCTGTGCCGTGTAGCTCGAAAACACCAGGTTGTTCTCATGGAGCGCTGGCGTGTCGGCCACAAAGGCGCCGCGCCCGCGCTCGGTACGCACCAGGCCCTCATCAACGAGCACCTTAAGGGCGTGGCGCACGGTGCTGCGCGACAGGCCCGATTCGTCCATGAGCTCCATCTCGGACGGCAGCTTGTCTCCGCGTGCGTAGATGCCGGCTGCGATGCGGTCGCGAAGCGTACCCGCCAAGCGCTCGTATTGGCTCAGTTTCTTTTTAGATGAGACGCTCATATTGCCAACCTATATCTAACTTGTATGCTTAACTAAGCAAGCATGTATTCAACACAACAATAAAATCGCTGGTAACGAGCAATCGAAAACCTTACCAGCAAAATTTCTAAGGTAAATATAGCATACAACTAGTCGACATAACCAAAACATGTATGTAACTTGTATGCCATCAAGAGCATCAAACGAGAAGAAAGGCTGATGCACGATGACTACTCAGGAACAGGTTAAGGATGTCGTCTCCCAGGTTTTGGCTGACAAGGCAGACAAGGGCGGCATCAAGCGCGTCGTGTGGATTGGCGCCGGCGGATCCAACGGCGGCAACTATCCTGCTCAGTACTTTATGGAGCGCGAGGCCACGCAGGTCGTGAGCTCCAGCTACACCAGCAACGAGTTCGTGCATGCCACCCCGGCCTACGTCAACGAGAACACCCTGGCCGTTGTCGTGTCCATGCGCGGCACCAAGGAGACCATCGTCGCCGCTCAGGTCGCCAAGGACCACGGCGCCAGCACCATCGCCATCTATGTTGACGAGTCCGGTCTCACCGAGGTCTGCGACTACAAGATCCAGTACGACAGCCTGGCCGTCGACGAGTCCTGCATGGGCCGCACCAACTCCGCCGTCGTGACCATGATCGCAATGGAGCTCACCCAGCAGACCGAGGGCTATGCCGAGTACGAGACCGCCATGGCCGCCTTCGACTTGGTTGACCCCATCTATCGCAAGGCCGTCGAGTACACCCGTCCGCTCGCTGCCAAGTGGGCCGAGCAGAACGCCGACAAGCCCTGCATCAACGTCATGGCCCAGGGCCCGCTCTTTGGTGCCGCCTACGTCTTTAGCATCTGCAACGTGCAGGAGATGCTGCAGATCGACTCTTGCACCATCAACACCTGCGACTTCTTCCACGGCCCCTTCGAGATCCTGGACAAGCGCACCTCGCTGTTCCAGCTCATCAGCGTCGGCCGCAGCCGCTGCAACGACGAGCGCGGCATCCGCTTCGTCAACCAGTACGGTGGCGAGCGCGTCTATCAGCTCGACGCCAAGGAGCTCGGCCTCAACGACATCAAGGACAGCGTGAGCGAGTACTTCAACCACCTGATCTTTGCCCCGATCCTCAACAATGTGTACATGCGCGCGCTCTCTGCCGTCACCCACAAGGACTACATGACGCGCCGCTACATGTGGAAGCTTGAGTATTAGTTACGCGGTTTTACCAAACCGCGTAACGGCTCGACGCTGCAAACCCGCCAGAGCGGCAATCTGCCTTTCAGCTTCAGCGGCATGACCAGAAGGTCAATGCCGCTTCGCTTCAAGGCACCTTGCTCGCTCTGGCGGGTTTTCGCTGACGCTGCCAAAGCATCGGCGCCGCCTTGGTCCAGATGTGGCACTTGGGGGCGTTCCTTTTCTGCCGGCAGTTGGGGACAGTCCTAGTCGTTGGGGACGTCCCCAATGACTACCCAATGAGTATGTGGGGAAGCGGATTTTTCCGTTCGGCGATTTGTGTCTTGAAAAATGTATATAACGACTATAACGTAGTACGAAACATATTGGAAATAATACCGAGGAGGCTGCGTTGAAGAAAAGCAATCTGGGCTATGTGCTGGTGCTGATCGCCGCGCTTATGTGGGGCACCATCGGAATCTTTGTTAACGGAATATCGTCCCTGGGTGTTTCGTCTCAGAGCATGGCGGCCTTTCGCTTGTTGGTCGGAGCGCTTATCTTGGCACCGGTCCTGATGTTTATGGGCTGCCGTCCGGGTGAGGGGTCTACCGTGGCTCAGGGTCCGCTGGCCCTGTTCAAGGCAAGCCCCAAAGAGCTCGTCCCCTGCGCGCTTGTCGGTATCGTCGGTCTGGCCGCCGCCAACACCTGCTATTACGAGTGCATGGGCGAGGTCGGCATGTCCACGGCCTCGGTGCTGCTCTACACCTCGCCGGTGTTTGGTGTCATGCTCGGCCGCGTACTTTATCGCGAGGACGTGACCCCCAACAAGCTCGTTGCCATTGTCTTTAACATCGTTGGCTGCGTGCTTGCAGTGACCAATGGCGACCTTTCCGGTTTCCATTTTTCGGTTTGGGGCGTCACGTCGGGCGTGATTGCAGGCCTTTGTGGTGCGTCGCTCGCGGTGTTTAGCCGGATAGCAACCAAGACGGTCCACCCGCTGGCTGTCACATTTTGGGGCTTTGTTTTTGGCGGTGCGGTTATGGCGGCTATCGCGGCTCCGTGGCCGGATGTCGCCGCGGCAATGTCGCCACAGCTGCTGCTGCTGTTCCTTGGCTTTGGACTCATCCCCACAGCTGTGGCCTATATCTTATATATGCAGGGTCTGTCCATGGGGCTCGAGACATCGAAAGTTCCCGTCGTAATGTCATTCGAGACGGTCGTCACCGTACTGCTGGGCATTGGTGTCTACGCCGAGCCCGCCGGCGCGATCAAAGTCCTGGGCATCGTGCTGGTGCTCGCGTCCATCCTGATTATGAACACCGACTTCTCTAAGCTGCGCAACAGTGTGTTTGTCGGTCATGTCATTGAGAGCATGACCTTTAAGCCCAACGCGTGGTGGACGGAGAAATCGCAGGACATGGATCTGTTTAAGGAGCGCACCGGCATCGCGCTGGAACCCACCGTGCAGGAAAGCCCCTGGTACTTCGTGCGATAGAGGATTGCGCGCAGGGTCTGACCTGGGGTTATCCAGCCAGCGCCGGCCTACCCGGCCCCAACGTTTCAAGTGCGTTAAACCCGTCAACGGTCGATTTTCACCCGCGAACGGTCTTTATACTAATTAGCAATATAAGCAACGTATAAGACGTTATAATGACCATAACGAAAAGGAGGAGGCAAGATGAATCAGATCATTCTCGCATCTCATGGCGGCCTGGCCGCAGGCGCCAAAGACACGCTCGAGATGGTTCTCGGCGACGTGTCGAACGTCCACGTCGTGTCGCTTGCTCGTGACGACAAGGAGCCCATCACCAATAAGGTGGACGCCATGATCGCCACGTTCAACGCGGACGACACCGTCTATGTGCTGACCGATATGCTCGGCAGCTCGGTCAACAACAGCATGGTCGAGCTTTCCAAGAACGGCACGAAGTTCACGGTTGTCAGCGGTTTCAACATCCCGCTGGCGCTCACGCTCGCTATGAGCCCCGTCCCCGTCAAGGGCGCCGAGCTCGCGGCCCTCATCAACGAGGCGCGCACCGGTCTGACCAACCCCAACGCACCGGTCGAGGCCGCCGCGGCTCCCGCCAAGAAGGCCAAGGCGTCCCGTCACAACGCCGGTCCCGCCAAGATCGTCCTCGCACGTCTTGACTACCGTCTGCTGCACGGCCAGGTCGTCTTTACCTGGACCACCAAGGTTCAGGCCGAGCGCATCATCGTCGTCGACAACGCTGCCGCCAACGATGACATCAAGAAGGGCGCTCTTAAGCTGGCCAAGCCCCAGGGCGTGCGCCTGAACGTCTTCACCGTCGAGCGTGCCCTCGCCAAGATGGACAAGCTCAACACCCTCGGTGAGCGCGTCATGTTCGTCTTTGGCAACACGGCCGAGATGCTGCAGTTCTGCCAGGGCTACAAGCTCGACGCCATCAACCTGGGCGCCACCGCCAACCACGACGGTGCCGATCAGATTGGCGGCAAGGACAGCTCCGTCTTCCTCGACGCCACCCAGAAGGCCGACGTCAACCAGCTGCTCGACATGGGCATTAAGCTCTATGTCCAGCAGACCCCTACGTATCAGAGCGTCGACATCGACGCCAAGCTGTAATCAACCAGGCTTTTGCCTGACTGAAAGGAGAAGGGTATGAATACGTTCATCAGTGCGGTGCTCGTCGGCCTCGTCGGCGTGTTCTGCATGTGGGACTCCCGCCTGCTCGGTCGTCTTAACTTCGAGCAGCCCCTCGTTGGCGCTACGCTCGTCGGTCTGCTGCTGGGCGATGTGCCCACCGGCCTTGCCGTCGGTGCCGCCGTCGAGCTCGTGTCCATGGGCCTGGTGCAGGTCGGCGCCGCCGTTCCGCCCGATATGGTCCTGGGCGGCATCGTGGCCGCTGCCTTTGCGTGCCTGACCGATGCTTCCGCCGAGACCGCCATGACGATCGCCATCCCGGTCGCCGTCCTGGGTCAGCTCCTCGGCATCGTGTTCCGTTCCATCATCGCCGCCCTCACCCATGTGGCCGATAGCGCGATTGATAACGGTAACTTCAAGACCGCCTACCGTATGCACATCTGCGCCGGCTCCGGTCTGTACGCTCTCATGTACTTCCTGCCGATCTTCCTGGCCGTCTTCGTCGGCACCGACCTGGTTCAGACTATCGTCAACATGGTTCCCGAGTGGCTGTCCACTGGTCTTAACGTTTCGACCAAGATCATGACCGCCTACGGCTTGGCCCTGCTGCTCACCATGATGATCAAGAAGGGTATGACCCCGTTCCTGTTCATCGGTTTCCTGCTCGCCGCTTACCTCAACCTGTCCGTCATCGCGGTCGCTCTGATCGGTGTGTGCCTGGCTGTCGTCTTCATGGGCTTCAAGTTCAACGGTTCCCATGCAGCCGCCGGTGTCGATTCCGACTACGATCCGCTCGAAGACGACGAAGACTAAGGAGGAACACACTATGGCAACCGCAATCAAGGACGTGTCCCTGAACAAGAAGGTCAGCCAGTTCTTCTGGCGCTCCTGGGCCATCCAGGCCTCTTGGAACTACGAGCGTCAGATGAACATGGGCTTCCTCTACGGCATGGTTCCCACGCTCGATCGCCTCTATCCGGATGAGTCCGACCCCAAGCAGCTCGCTGCTAAGAAAGAGGCTTACCACCGTCACATGGCGTTCTACAACTGCACCCCGCAGACGAGCGCTTTCATCCTGGGCCTCTCCGCCTCCATGGAGGAGGAGTACGCCAAGGATCCCGAGAACTTCGATCCCGATTCGATCAACGCGGTCAAGACCTCCCTCATGGGCCCGCTTTCCGGCATCGGTGACTCCTTCTTCCAGGGCACCATCCGCGTTATCGCCTTTGGTCTGGGCGTTCAGCTGGCTCAGCAGGGCTCCATCATGGGCCCGATCCTGGCCATACTCATCTCCATCGTCCCCTCTGTGCTGATCACTTGGTTCGCAGCCAAGATGGGCTATCAGGGCGGCCACGAGTACCTGAGCAAGCTTCAGGGCGGCGACCTCATGGAGAAGCTCATGTATGTCTGCGGCATCGTGGGTCTTATGTCCGTGGGCGGCATGATCGCCACGCTAATCGGCGCCACCACCCCGCTGCAGTTCGCTGACGGCACCGTTGTGATCCAGGACATCCTGGACGGCATGATGCCCCAGATGATCTCCCTTGGCCTCACCGGCCTTATGTACTGGCTCATCAAGAAGAACGTCAACACCGGTTGGCTTCTCGTGATCGCCATCGTGGGCGGCATCGCCCTCTCCGCGGCCGGCATCCTGGCCTAGCCGCGACCAAGCGTCCAACCGCTTTCCCCCGGGGGCCTGCCTGGCATCCCATACCCCAGGCAGGCTTCCATCCCTATACGTGACAAAGGGCAGTCCCTTTGTCACATCCTCAACGGGCCGGCGACTCGGTCCAAATCACGGTAACCCTGCGTGCGCCCGGCAATGTGGCGCCGCAAAAATCGAAAGGAATGTGTCAGATGTACGAGATCGACCTTAACCTCCCTAAGCAGATCGTCGCTGACGTCCTGTCCAACCACGAGATCCACAGCGTCGCCTTCGTCGGCTGCGGTGCTTCCATGTCCGACCTGTACCCCGCCAAGTACTTCCTGGCCAACAACACGGACAAGCTGAACGTTCAGATCTTCACCGCTAACGAGTTCAACTACGACACGCCCTCCTGGGTCAACGAGCACACCTTCGTGATCACCTGCTCCCTCGGTGGCTCCACCCCCGAGACCGTCGAGGCCAACAAGACCGCCAAGAAGCACAACTGCCCGGTCGTCTCCCTCACCAACAAGGCTGGCTCCGCTCTGACCGTCGACGCCGACCACGTCATCGTTCACGGCTTCCACGCCAACTACGCTGCCAAGGCCGAGAAGCCCGCTTACGCCATCGCTCTTGCTCTCGAGATCCTTCAGCAGACCGAGGGCTATGATCACTACGAGGACATGATCACCGGCCTCAACAACATCTTCGAGCTGATCGAGAACGCTGCTCAGTCCGCCAAGGGCCTGGCCAAGCAGTTCGCTCAGGACTTCAAGGACGACAAGATGATCTACTTCATGGCCTCCGGTGCCTCCGAGAAGATGGCTTACTCTAACGCCGCCTTCCTGTTCACCGAGATGCAGTGGATCGATGCCGCCTCCTACAACACCGGCGAGTACTTCCACGGCCCGTTCGAGGTTTCCACCGAGGGTAAGCCCTACGTCTTCCTCATGTCCGACGGTGCTACCCGTCCGATGGACGCTCGCGCCCTCACCTTCCTGCAGCGTATGGGTGCCAAGGTCGCTCTGATCGACTCCAAGGACTACGGCCTGGCCGACGCCGTGCCGGCGAGCGTCCTCACCTACTTCAACCCGCTGCTGCACCTCGCCGTTATGCGTGAGTATGGCAACCAGATCGCCGAGGCCCGTCAGCACCCGCTGACCATGCGTCGCTACATGTGGAAGCTCAGCTACTAATCGCAAGTAGTTAGACCTTACTGGTTGATTGAGAGGGGATGGGGTTTGCGCCCTGTCCCCTTTTTGCTTTGGGGAGGACGTGCCCGTTGCGCTGCAAAACCCCAGATAAAACCTACCAAAATAAGCCTGTCCCTTTTTGGCAGGTGGGAGGAGATGCGTATGATCAAGGCAGTGCTGTTTGATATGGATGGCGTGCTGGTCGATACCGAGTGGTTCTACAACCGTCGTCGCGTGGCGTTTATGGAGGAGAAGGGCTTCCACTTTGACGAGATTCCCGATCTTTCGGGGTCTAACGAGCCCGCCATTTGGGAGGCGCTGGTGCCCGACGATGTTGAGCTGCGCGAGCGTCTGCGCGTGGAGTACAAGCAGGTCTACAGCCCGGACCATCCCGTTCCGTATGCCGAGCTGCTCAACGAGCAGACGGAGCCGGTGATGCGCGAGCTGCACGAGCGCGGCGTGAAGTGCGCCATCGCGAGCTCGTCCTATCGCGAGCTGATCGACGAGCTGGTGGGGATTGCCGGCATCGCCGACGTGCTGGACTACACCATCAGCGGTCACGAGTGCAGCGCGTTTAAGCCCGACCCCGAGATCTACCAGCGCGCCATGGAGGCGCTGGGCGTGGAGCCCGCCGAGTGCCTGGTGATCGAGGACTCGCCCATGGGCATCGAGGCCGGCAAGCGAGCCGGTGCCCACGTCTTGGCCCTGCGTCCGCACGAGGGCGTTAACCTCGATCAATCGCGAGCCGATGCCGTTATCGATAATCTGACCGACATTTTGGCCGCTTTGTAGTGTCAATCCGCCGCGAGAAGCACGGGTTCAAACGTTTTTTGCGGTGGATTGGCTCAATTTGGTTTCTATTTTGATCCGTTTGGCTTCGATTCGGGCTAAGTGAGTAGACTTTTTGGCGCAGGTCGTGCACAATGCATATCTTCCTTTGTAAAACCGCAGGTCACAGGGGTGGCGGTTTTGGGTGTGCTCGGCAGATCGTAAAAAGTCTACTCACTTGTAATTTGGGCCTTTGGTCGTGGGGGTTGCTGGTCCCGCTTTGGTTGTCGAGGGAGGGTGAATTGAAGCGCCCCCGTACGCTCCATGCTACAATCGCGGGCATGCCCCACAACCACATCTGCCTTCGAAGGGAGCCTACGTGGCGAACGCCATCAATCAGCTCACGGACCGCGTGCTCGTGCTCGGCCGTCTCACCATCGTCCGCCGCGCCATTACTGCAGTGGCGGTCACAATTTCCGCCGTTCTCCAGACATTTCTGATCCAGGCATTCATTCGGCCCGCCGACCTGCTTCCGAGCGGCCTCACCGGCGTCGCTGTCCTGCTCGATCGCGTTACCTCGCTCGGCGGCGTTCACATCGACATCTCGCTCGGTATGCTCGCGCTCAACATCCCCGTGGCGCTCCTATGCTGGAGCGGCATTAGCAAGCGCTTCGTCATCTTCTCGATGATGCAGGTCGTGCTCTCATCGCTGTTCCTCAACGTCTTTCACTTCGCACCGTTTTTGGGCGACAAGATCATGCTCATCATTTTTGGCGGCGTGGTCTCGGGTCTGGGCGCCGCCATCGCGCTTAAGTCCGGCGCATCCACCGGCGGCACCGACTTTATCGCGTTATGGGTCTCCAACCACACGGGCAAGACCATCTGGGGCGTCATCTTTGGTTTCAACTGCTTTATCCTGGCGATCTTTGGCTTTATGTTTGGCTGGGACAAGGCAGCGTACTCCATCGTGTTCCAGTTTATTTCGACCAAGACCATTGACAGCTTCTATCGTCGCTACGACCGCGTGACGCTGCAGATTACGACGCACAAGGCGGACGAGGTCATGACCGCCTATGTTGACCATTTTCAGCACGGCATTAGCTGTGCCGAGGTCATCGGCGGATACAGCCGCGAAAAGATGTACCTGCTGCACGCCGTTGTCTCGACCTACGAGAGCCAGGACATTATCAAGCTGGTGTGCGACATTGATCCCGGCGCCGTGATCAATGTGTTCCACACGCTCAACTTTGTGGGCGGCTGGTGGGGCGGTCATGTCGACGAGCCCATGCCCACGGCCGTACCTGATCCCGACAAGCCCGCGCGCATGGCCAGCAGGCAGGCGCGCCTCAGCGAGCAGGACAGCCTGCAGCAGGACGACGGCAAGTAGGGTACCGGCATTTTGCCGGCCTGGCGCAATCCTGTCCGCTTGAGCCTCCCGAAAGCCTCGCTGCTTTCGGGAGGCCTTCGTTTGCCCAGATAAAACCTACCAAAATGAAGCTGTCGCTTTTTGGTAGGGAGGGTGTATCGTTTTACCAATATGAGGTAACATGAAACTAGACGTTATATACGTATTAGTTATTTCGATATTCCAATAAGAGTGATTAGATATGCCTACGCCCAAAAATGCACCGCTTTACCAGCAGATTTATGACGAAATCAAGGACGCGATCGAGAAAGGTGTTTATGCACCCAAGGAGCGTATTCCGTCCGAGCTTGAGCTAGCCGAGCAGTACGACGTGAGCCGCATTACGGTGCGCCGCGCCGTCGAGGAGCTGTGCTCCGATGGCTACCTGGTTAAGCAGCAGGGCCGTGGCACCTTTGTCTCCACGCCGCACATCAACCGCCAGTTCCACGCTTCGACGCTGCAGACGTTTACCGCGCTGTGTGCCGATAATGACATGAAGGCGGGCGCGCATGTGGTCGATCGCCAGATTGTGCCGGCACGTCAAAACGAGATGGAGTTCTTTGGCCTGCAGAAGGACGCGCTGCTGCTGCACATCAAGCGCGTGCGTACGGCCGACGGCGAGCCCATTTTTGAGGAGAACATCTTTGTGCCGTTTGACGCCTACCGTGAGCTGTTGACGGCCGATCTTGAGGACAAGTCGATTTTTGCCGAGGTCGAGCGTGTTGGCGGAACGCCGATTGTCTCGGTTGGCTACCGCACGGTCGAGGCCGTTCGTGCCAATACCGAGCAGGCGGCCGAGTTGGGCATTGCTCCGCACGATCCACTGCTCAACCTGCGTGCCGGCTTTATCGGCCCCAATGGCGAGCCGGTCCTGATGGGTAAGCAGTACTACGTGGGATCGCGCTACGTTATGGTCATGTAGGGTTGGTTCCGCCGTTCTTACGAACGGCGGACCGATCGACGCTGCAAGCCCGCCAGAGCGGCAATCTGCCTTTCAACTTCGGCGGCATGATCAAAAGATCAATGCCGCCTTGTTTCAAGGCACCTTGCTCGCTCTGGTGGGCTTTCGCTGACATTGCCAAAACATCGACGTTGCCGGGCTGAACTGCACCCCAAAACTTGGACGGCTTAAATAAGAACTACGCCGCAAGGGGCT
>UQXP01000027.1 GCA_900545055.1 uncultured Collinsella sp. | reverse complement strand
GGTCTATGCCTTGCCTTTTTCATGCCACCTTGTTCGCTCTGGACGGCGCTCGCTGGCGTAGGCTCAACCTGCGATGCGGCAGATGGGGAGTTCCTTTTGTGTCGGCACTTGGGGACACTCCTTGTAGTCATTGGGGACGTTCTTAAACGATTACCCAACGGCTATTGCGCACATGGTTCGCATGACAGCCGTCTCTTTTATGTTTCCTTTAGCCGTCGTTGCCTAGGATGGGGGTTAGTCGGCAGGAAGGGAGCGTCTGTATGGACGACGCGAGCGAGCGCGCAATCGAAGAGGACATGCTCGATCAGTTCAATTACTTTGACGATGAGGACGAGGAGCTGATCGACCGTCGCGAGCCAGCGCCGCTTGATTCCTTTGATCTGGTCGATGAAGAGGCTGATGAGGTTGAGGGCGAATCAGCGGAGCCTCCACAGCCTTCGCGCCTTGACTCGCTGCTTTCGAGAGCCCCCATGCACCACGGCGTTCGTGCCGGCGCGCTCCATATGAAAACCGACTGGCACCAGATCGTGACGGCGGGCGATGAGCTTGCCGTCGACGCGCCGCTCACCGATAAGTCATCCATCATCTGCCGGACCGGCATGCTTATGCTGGCAAGCGGAACAGGTGCCTGGCGCGTGCGCGATACCATGAATCGTGTTGCTGCCGTACTTGGCGTCACGATTCACGTCGACCTGAGTCTCCTGTCGTTTGAGTGCACCTGCATCGAAGATGGCCACTGCTTTAACGAGGTCGTCAGCCTACCCACAACGGGGGTCAACACTCATCGCATTTGGATGATGGAGAGCTTCTTAAAGGAAATCGAGATTTACGGGCGCCGGTTTACCGTGCATGAGTACCACGAGATGCTCAAGACCGTTGAGAGCTCAAAGCCCGATTACTCTCCCTGGCAACAGGGCCTTGCGGCGGCCTGTGCTTGCGGCGCCTTCGTCTTTTTGCTCGGCGGCGGCCCTATCGAGATGGCTTGCGCATTCGTAGGCGCTGGTGTCGGCAACTTTGCTCGCTCCCATATTCTCAAGCAGGGTCTTGGCCAGTTTAGCGCGCTGACGACCGGCGTTGCGCTCGCTTGCGTTTCGTATCTGCTGGCATTGCTCGGCCTTGGCCAGCTCGTACCGGGGGCAATGTCGCACCAAGAAGGCTATATCGGCGCCATGCTCTTTGTGATTCCCGGCTTTCCCCTCATTACGGCAGGCCTCGACATCGCCAAGCTCGACATGCGAAGCGGTATCGAGCGCCTTTCATATGCCGTATCGATTATTGTGATGGCGACCCTCGTAGGTTGGATGGTTGCCGAGTGTGTTGGCCTGGCGCCGGACGACTTTGCCCCACTGGGCCTTTCGCCGCTTGCCCTTACGCTCCTGCGCGTGGTGATGAGCTTCGTTGGCGTATTCGGCTTCTCGGTGATGTTCAACAGCCCGGTAAAGATGGCCGCGGCAGCTGGGTTGATCGGCGCCGTGTCCAATACCCTGCGTCTGACCCTTGTCGATGCGCCGACGATGATTCCCTTCCTGGGCCTCAGCACGGGAATGCCTCCCGAGGCAGCAGCGTTTATCGGCGCGCTGGTATCGGGGCTGCTCGCAAGCTTGGCTGAAGTCAAGCTCACCTACCCGCGCATCGCCCTCACGGTGCCTTCGATTGTCATTATGGTGCCGGGCTTGTATCTGTATCGCTCGATGTATTACATGTGCACCTTCGACACGGTCAATATGCTCGGCTGGTTTGTGCGCGCGGTGCTCATCGTAGCGTTTCTGCCCGTTGGCTTGGGCGTGGCGAGAACCCTTACCGACCCTCGCTGGCGCCACACCAGCTAATTGGCGCAAAGGGAACAGGTTACTTTGCACCAAATGGGTTGCGGTGAAATAGGGGTTGAATTGCTGCTTAAAGGGCCAAAACAGTCCGTATTCCACCGCAACTTATGGGGTCGGGGGATTGTTGGTGCCCTGCATCTTCATAAACTCAACGCTTACGAAGCGCATGCGTTTCGTGCTAGGCTGGTTCCACCACATAAGTAGTCGCAGACGCGCGTACCACGGGCGGGCGAGATGAAGTTCCAACAGCTCCATCTTGCCCGCCCGTTTTTGTTGCGTGGCGCCGCGGTACAACACAGAGAGGAATCTGCCCTTTATGCCTATCAACAAACGAGAGAGCCTGCTGTTCACCTTTATCATGTGCTTTTGCATGGTGCTCTGGATGAGCATCTACAACGTTGCCCTGCAGCACGGGGCCATCAACGGCGAGGTCGTTGCCACTGCGTGGCTCGGCTTCCCCGTTGCCTACATTTTTGCCATGTGCTGCGACTGGTTCGTCGCCAGCCCGCTCGCCAAGGGTTTCGCCTTTAAGTACTTGGTCACGCCGGGCAAGAGCTCGCCACTTGCCATGACGCTCGCCGTCAGCTCCTGCATGGTCGTTCCCATGGTCATCATCATGTCGCTGTACGGTGCCTGTGAGGGTCTGACGCACATGCCCGGCGGCATCCTTGCGAACCTGTATTCCGTGCCCGCGATCTGGATGATCAACATCCCGCATAATTTTGTGATGGCGCTGCCGTGGAACCTTTTGGTAGCCGGTCCGATTTCCCGCTTCGTCTTCCGTCGCGCCTTCCCTGTGGGGACGGTTTTCGAGGAGGAGCATGCCGAGCTCTTGGAGCAGGCTATGGCTCCTGAGTGCGAGTAGCTCGCTTAGGGATCTGCTGAGCGCGGGCGACTTGCTTGGTTGGAGCCCTAAGCGTGGATAGCTCTCTCGGCGACATCGCGGGCGTGAGCGGTGCGCATGACCGGAGGGCCCGTGCTGCTCCGTTGCCCGACGTGCTAGCGCGCAGAACAATCTGTTGGTGCATTCGGCGGCTGCTGAAGCGTTTCGGCAGCCGCTTTTTATACGGAGTTTAAATACAACAGTCTGTTGTATTACGCAGAGTGGTATATCTCTAGCGGGAAAAATGCGAGAGACGGAGCATTATGGCGTTGCTAGTAGGACTGGACGTAGGGTCGACGACGACCAAAGTTTACGCGATGCACGAGGATATGACCGAGGCGTGGTGGGGATATCGCCGCCACGGGGCGTGTCAGACAGCGAGCGTGCGCGCCATGCTCGGCGAGCTCGCCGAGCGCTTTCCCCATGAGTCACTGCGCGTTGCGGTGACCGGCTCGGGTGCGCGCGATATCGCGACCGCGCTGGGCGCCTCGTACGTTCAGGAGGTGGTCGCCAACGCGCTCGCGATCAGCAGGTTCTATCCGCAGACGCGCTGCGCCATCGAGCTGGGCGGCCAAGACGCCAAGATGATCTTCTTCCGCACCAACGATAAGGGAGACATCGAGGTTGCCGACATGCGCATGAACGGCTCGTGCGCAGGCGGTACCGGTGCATTTATCGACGAGATGGCAAAGCTCATGGGGGTCGGCACCGAATCGGGCGAGTTCGAGCAGCTCGCAAGCCGGGGAACGACCGTCCACGAGGTCTCGGGCCGCTGCGGCGTGTACGCAAAGACCGATATCCAGCCGCTGCTCAACGAGGGCATTCCTACCACCGACCTGGCGCTTTCGGCGCTTCACGCGGTCGCCCGCCAAACGATCGGCGGTCTGGCCCAGGGTATCGACATCGAGCCGCCGGTAATCTTCGAGGGCGGTACGCTCGCCTACAACCCCACGCTGGTCCGCGTGTTCCGGGAGCAACTGAATCTATCGGACGATCAGGTTATCGTCCCGCGCGATCCGCAGATCATGGTCGCGCGCGGTGCCGCCCTGTCGCTGACCGACATGTTCGCATCGTCCCAACCGATCGACCTTCCCGACGCTTTTGTCCGGCTGGATAAGCTCGAGACGGTCGCGCCCGCAAGCGGGGAGGGACGTCTTGCCCAGCCCTTTTTTGCCACACCTGCCGAGCAGGCGGATTTTACGGCACGCCATGGCAAAGAGACGCCGGCAAAGGGTCCGGATGCGTATGCGCCCGGAGAGACGGTGCGTGTGGCGCTCGGTATCGATTCGGGGAGCACGACGACCAAGTTCGCCCTGGTCGATGAGGCGGGTGAGCTTGTCGATTCGTTCTACGCGTCTAATAACGGCAGACCGCTCGACGTCGCCCAACAGGGTCTTGTCAGCTTGAAGAACCGCTGGGAGACAGCGGGAGTCACGCTTGCGATCGATGCCGTGGGCACCACGGGATACGGCGAGAAGCTTTTCGCGCGCGCGTTCCACGCCGACTACCATACGGTCGAGACGGTCGCGCACGCCCGCGCCGCGTGCGCATGCGTTCCCGATGCGACCTTCGTGCTCGACATCGGCGGACAGGATATGAAGGCCATCTGGCTCAACCACGGCGTGCTGACCGATATCGTCGTCAACGAGGCGTGCTCTGCGGGCTGCGGCTCGTTCCTCGAGGGTTTTGCCAAAAACCTCGGAATAGCCGTTGAGGATATCGCGACCGAGGCATTTTCGTCCAAAGCCCCCGCCGTTCTCGGCAGCCGCTGCACGGTGTTCATGAACAGCAGCGTCGTTTCCGAGCAGCGGCGCGGTAAGGGTCCGGGCGACATCATGGCCGGTCTCTGCCGTTCGATTATCGAGAACGTGTTCACCAAGGTCATTCGCGTTTCAAATCTCAACCGTCTGGGCGACAAAGTCGTCGTCCAGGGCGGCACGTTCCGAAACGACGCGGTGCTGCGCGCATTCGAGCAGTACCTGGGCAAACCCGTCACGCGTGCGCCCCACCCGGGGCTGATGGGCGCTATCGGTATCGCCCTGCTCGCGCGCGAGGAATGCCGCAAGGGCGACGCCGGCACGTCGTTTATCGGGCTCGATGCCGTGGAGCGCTTCGAGCATCGCGAGTTCGGCGGCGTTACCTGCCGTCGGTGCAACAACCGCTGCCAGCGCGCGGTCGTGGCATTTGGCGACGGCTCGCTTTACGTCACGGGCAATCGCTGCCCGCGCGGCGGCGCCATCTCATGGGATGAGCTCGTGCGCGAGGTTCCCGCGGCGGAGGAGCTGCGTCCGCAGGGTGCTTGCGAGGCACAGGCACCCGGCACGGGGCGCGACCGGACCGCGGCTGCCCCCAATCTCTTTGTCGACCGCGAGAAGCTGCTGTTCGAGTCGTACCCCACGGTTCCCGTCAGCGGGGGGCGCGATGTCACGATCGGCATTCCCCGTGTGCTCGAGTTCTGGGACACCATGCCGTTCTGGTCGACGTTCTTCAGCACGCTCGGCTTTAAGGTGCGCGTCTCGGGACGCAGCACCAAGGCGATGTACGAGCGCGGTCTGGCGCACGTCACATCCGACACCGTGTGCTTCCCGGCCAAGCTCGTCCACGGGCACATCCGCAATCTCGTCGACGCCGGCGTCAACCGCATCTTCATGCCCATCATCACGACGGTGCCCACCGAAAACACCGCCTCTACCAGCGAGTGGATGTGCGCCGTCGTAAAGGGATACCCCTACGTGATGCGCAATTCCGATAACCCGGAGGAGCGTTTCGGCGTTCCGTTCGATACGCCGCTGTTCCACTGGTACGACGAGGGCGACCGAAACCGCCAGCTCAAGGCGTGGTGCAAGGAGACCTTCGATATCGATGCCGACCTGGTTGCCAAGGCGACCGAGCAGGCGGACCGCGCGCAGGAGACGTTTGAGAACCAGCTGCAGCTGCGCGGCAGGCAGGTGCTCGAGAACGTGCACGAGGACGGCGGCTACGCGGTGGTGATCGCTTCGCGCCCGTACCACAACGACCCGCTGGTCAACCACGGGCTGCCCAAGCTCTTCTCTGAGCGCGGCATCCCCGTGCTGACGCCCGATGCGGTGCCGGGGGTCTGCAACGTCGATCTTTCCAACAGCCGCATCGACATCGTGAACAACTACCATGCGCGCATGCTGTCGTGCGCGGTCATCGTCGCATCGACGCCCGAGCTCGAGCTCGTGCAGATGGGCAGCTTCGGCTGCGGCCACGATGCGTATCTCACCGACGAGATCGCGCGCATGATGGGCGAGATGGGCTCCAAGGTTCCGATGATGATCAAGCTCGATGAGAGCGACGTCGCCGGTCCCATGGGCATTCGCGTGCGTTCGTTTATCGAGTCGGTCAACCGTCGTCGCGCGGAGGAGCGTGCCGAGGGCGCCCGGGTGCACGCGGTCCATCCGCTCGACGACCCGTATAAGGTCAAGTACACCAAGCGCGACCGGCACGACAAGATCGCGCTGGTCCCCAACACCTCCCATGCGTTCTGCAGGCTCATGACCGCGGCGATGCGCAATCAGGGCGTGCGCGCCGAGGCCCTTGATATCGGGCGCGAGGATGCCATCCGCCTGGGCAAACGCTATGTGCACAACGACATCTGCTTCCCCGCGCAAATCGTGATCGGCGAGGCGCTCGCGGCACTCGAGAGCGGTAAGTACGACCCGCACGACGTCGCCGTGGTGACTGGCAAGTATATCGGCGACTGCCGCCTGACGCACTACATGCCCCTGCTGCGCCGCGCGCTCGACGACGCGGGATACGACTATGTCCCGGTGCTCACCAACGACGACGTCGATGCCCACAATGCGCATCCGGGCTTCAAGCTCGGCCTTGGCCCGAGCATCCAGATCGCCTACGGTCTTCCCATAATCGATGCCCTCGAGGCCATGCTTAGGCGCATCCGTCCCTACGAGCTCGAGAAGGGCGCGGCGGACGCTGCGTTCGACCGCGCGCTCGATGAGGTTATCGAGGGCATGGAGCGCTCCGGGCTGAGAGGCCAGGCGACGGGCTTCAAACGCGCGCTTGCGATCATGGACGCCGTTCCGTACGACCGCTCGAACCCGCATCCGACCGTTCTCATCGTGGGCGAGTACCTGCTCAATTTCCATCTCGGCGCCAACCACGAGATCGAGCGCTACCTCGAGGACAACGGGCTCGAGGTCATCGAGGCGCGCATGACCGACGTGATCCGCAAGACCTATTTCTACAAGCATGCGCAGTCGCGCGAGTTCCACGTCGACCTGTCGCTGCCCGAAAAGGCCTGGTACGCCACGGCGGACAACCTGTTCGAGCTCGCGCACGACCGTTGCGACCGCCTGGGCGCGGCGAGCCCGCTCTACGAGCCGCCGACGCGCATGCCCGAGCTCGTGCGCGCGAGCGATAAGATCCTGCACCATACGTTCGATGCGGGCGAGGGCGTGCTGATTCCGGCGGAGATCCTCGAGCACGCCAAGCGCGGCTGCCGCAACTTCGTGATCCTGCAGCCGTTCGGGTGTCTGCCCAACCATGTCGTGGGGCGCGGGCTCATCCATGCGCTCAAGGAGCAGTATCCCACGGCGCAGTTCCTGCCGCTCGACTACGATCCCGACGTGAGCTTCGCCAACGTGGAGAACCGTCTTCAGATGCTCATCATGAACGCCAAGGCGCAGGGGTGCGGTGAGGCGCATGGCGAGACCGCGTAAGGACGCCGATGCGCCCGATGCACGCACCCGTATCATCGAGGCGTTTTGGGAGCTCATCGAGAACAACAGCATCTTCGAGCTGTCGGTTGGCGAGGTGACCCGCACCGCCCAGTGCAATCGCGGAACGTTTTACTACTATTTTCACGATTTCGATGAACTCGTCGCCATCGCCATAGCCCAGCTGCTGCAGGATAACGAGCTCATCACCGATGCCCTCTGGCATTTTTCGAGCGAGGGCGACCTTTCGGCGTTCGACCGGCGCGACGTCCGCTGCCTGCTGCGGCGCATCGTCATCACCATGAGGGCGGGTGCCGCCGAGCAGGTCGTGCAGGGCATCCATACGATCATCATCGACCGCGTGAGAGAGATCGTCCACCCCGACGGAGAAGAGCTCAAGGCAGATTCGAGCTTTGCGGTGGGCTTTCTGGTCTCGGGCATCATGGGCTTTGTGATGGCGGTCGGCTTTGCCCGGGAGGGCGGCGAGGAGATAGACCTCGAGCAGCTGGGGGACAGCGCGTGCGCGTACCTGAGGGCGGTCGCCATGCAGACGGTGGAAACGGTCGCGCAAGTCGAGGGCGTCGATACATCCGAGCTGCTCGAACGCGTCTCCAAGGAGGCCGATGCCTATCGCGCATCGCGTGCGACGAGTCCCGACGTGGTGAAAGACGCCTAGGGTTTCTCTTGCGGGGCGCCTGTCGCGCATCGCGCGGTGAGTCCCGCGATGCGGTCATAACCTGCATTCATGTGAGCCGGGTTTATAGATATTCCTCCAGCTGTTAACATAGACAACCTGTGGGTAAAGAGACAAAAGCGCCGCCGACGGGCGGGCGTTTTGATTTCGATGAACTCATGTAAGGAAACGAGCATGTTAGATAGATTTACCGATCGCGCGCGTAAGGTCATGTCCATGGCCAAGCAAGAGGCGCTCGATCTTCATTCAAATAAGGTGGGCACCGAGCACCTGCTGCTCGCGCTTGCCAAGGAGGACGAGGGCATTGCCGCCGAGGCGCTGCGTTCGCTCGACATCTCCTACGATGACATCATGGATACCCTCAAAGAGGTCCAGACCACGGTTCCCGAGCCCAGTGAGGAGACCGAGGCGGCCAAGCTCGCCTTTACGCCGCTCGTCATTAGCGTGATGGAGCGTTCATTCCGCGTGGCGCGCGAGAACAACCAGACCTACGTGTCGACCGAGCACTTGCTGATCGGCATCGTCGAAGAGGGCAACGGCATGGCCATGGACATCCTCATGCGCCTGGGTGTGTCGTCCGCCTCTATCAAAAAGGCTATCGAGAAACTCACCGCCAAGGACCAGGACAAGAAGCGTCCGCTCGCCGGCGCCGGTGCTGGTCGTCCCGGTGCGGGCCTGCCGTTCTTTAGCGGCTCGGATGCCTCTCAGCAAAAGGGGAGTGGCACCGATACGCTTAAGCAGTTCGCCACCAACCTCACGCAGAAGGCGCGCGATGGCGAGCTCGATCCCGTGATTGGCCGCGAAAAGGAAGTCCAGCGCATGATGGAGATCCTTTCGCGCCGCACCAAGAACAACCCGCTTATCCTGGGTGACCCCGGCGTGGGCAAGACGGCCATCGTCGAGGGTCTGGCACAGCAGATCGCTGCCGGCAACGTGCCCGAGAACCTTATGAACCAGAACATCTGGACGCTCGACCTGCCGGGCCTCGTTGCGGGCGCCAAGTATCGCGGTGAGTTCGAGGAGCGCCTCAAGAACGTGATCCAGGAGGCTACCGAAGCTGACGACGTCATCCTGTTTATTGACGAGATGCACACCATCATCGGTGCCGGTTCTGCCGAGGGCTCCATCGACGCGAGCTCCATGCTCAAGCCCGTGCTCGCGCGCGGTGCCTTCCAGATTATTGGCGCCACCACGGCCGAGGAATTCCGCAAGTACCTCACCAAGGATCCGGCCTTCGAGCGTCGCTTCCAGACCATCGATGTCGAGGAGCCGAGCGTCGAGGACACGGTCAAGATCCTGACCGCGCTCAAGCCGCGCTACGAGGAGCACCACCATGTGCGCTATACGCAGGGTGCTATCGAGGCCGCCGCGAACCTTTCCAACCGCTACATCCAGGATCGCTTCCTGCCCGATAAGGCCATCGACCTCATTGACGAGGCCGGCGCCCGCGCTCGCATCGCCGCGAATCGCGCGCCCGAGCCGGTGCGCGAGGCCGAGCATCGCATAGAGGAGCTCAAGGCCGCCGCGCAGGAGGCCACCGAGAGCGACGACATGAACAAGGCCGCCGAGATCACCGAGCAGCAGAAGGCCGCCGAGATTGAACTCGCCGAGGCCAAGGCCGCCTGGACCGCCGAGCTCGACGCCAGCCCGCTCACCATCGATGTCTCTCAGATCGCCGACATCGTGTCCGTGACTTCGGGCGTGCCGGTGTCCTCGCTTACCGAGAGCGAGAGCCGTCGCCTGCTGCAAGCCGAAAGCGTGCTCAAGACGCGCATCATCGGTCAGGATGAGGCTGTCGAGGCAGTTGCCAAGGCCGTGCGCCGCAGCCGCTCGCCGCTCAAGGACCCGCGCCGCCCCGGCGGCAGCTTTATCTTCCTGGGTCCCACCGGCACGGGCAAGACCGAGCTCGCCAAGACGCTCGCCGAGTACCTCTTTGGCAGCAAGGATGCACTCATCAGCTTCGACATGTCCGAGTTCGGTAGCGAGTTCGAGGTCTCCAAGCTCATCGGTAGCCCTCCGGGTTACGTCGGTCACGACGAGGGCGGCCAGCTCACCAAGGCCGTTCGTCGCCACCCGTACTCGGTCGTGCTGTTCGACGAGATCGAGAAGGCGCACCCCGATATCTTCAACATCTTGCTGCAGGTGCTGGAGGAGGGCCGCCTGACCGATAGCCAGGGCAAGACGGTCGACTTCCGCAACACCGTGATCATCATGACGTCCAACGTGGGCGCTCGCGAGATTGCGCAGGATGCGAGCGTGGGCTTTGGCACCACCGGCGAGCAGGGCCTCACGTCGAGTGAGATTCGCGGCCGCGCGATGGGCGAGCTCAAGCGCCTGTTCCGCCCCGAGCTGCTCAACCGTATCGACGACATTGTGGTGTTCCAGAAGCTCTCGGGCGAGAATCTCACCAAGATCGCGCACCTGCTGGTGGACGACCTGCGTCAGCGTTTGATTGCCAACGGCATGAACATCAAGCTCACCGATGCGGCCTATGACAAGATCGTGGCCGAGGGCACCGACCTCACCAACGGTGCGCGTCCGCTGCGCCGTGCCATCCAAAAGCTCATCGAGGACCCGCTGTCCGAGGAGCTTCTGGCCGGCGAGTGGGGCGAGGGCGATACCGTCCTGTGCGACGTGGCCGATGGCAAGTTTGTCTTTAGCCACGGCACGGGCGAGATCCCGGCACCGCGTCCGGCGGGCACGCTCGGTGGCGATACCGCCCCGGCGGCACCGCACACCGGCAACGCCGCGCCCGTGAGCGGCGGCGTGACCTCGGGCCCCGGCGGCATGATGCAAGCCGGTTCCGGCGCGCTGTAGGGCGTGGCGACAATTTGATACGCGCAATCGAGGCGCTCCGGAAAGGGCGCCTCGATTTGTAGAGCTGCGGAAGCTGTGACCGTTACGCTATACGGTCCACCGTTAGCCGATGATGCGAGGGCGCTCGGCGTTTTCGACTGGTTTATGCACGCAAAGTCTGGGAATATACAAGTCGCATGTCTTACTGTCTAACCAGTTGCGCCAAGGAGGCACCATGGACTACAAGATTACCGGCTACGAGCCCGCCCAGCTGTTCCATTTCTTTGAGGAGGTCAGCGCGATCCCCCGTGGGTCTGGCAACGAGAAAGGCATCAGCGATTTCCTGGTCGCGTTTGCCAAGGAGCGCGGTCTCGATGTGTATCAGGACGAGGTCTACAACGTTATCATTCGCAAGCCCGCATCTGCCGGCGCCGAGAATGCCCCGACCGTAATGCTGCAGGGCCACATCGATATGGTGTGCGACAAGTTGGGCTCCGTTGAGCACGACTTTACGACTGATGGTATCGACCTGGTCGTCAAGGACGGCGTCCTCACCGCTAACGGCACCACTCTGGGCGCCGACAACGGTATCGCCGTCGCTCTGATGCTCACTGTTCTCGATGACGATTCGATTGTTCACCCCGCCCTCGAGTGCGTGTTCACCACCGACGAGGAGACCGGCCTGGTCGGCGCCGAGACGCTCGACAAGTCCCAGATTAGCGCCCGCACCATGATTAACCTTGACTCCGAGGAAGAGGGCGTTGCTACCGTCAGCTGCGCCGGCGGTGTCGTCGTTACCTACACCTGCCCGATCGCGCGCGAGCACAAGACCGGTAGCACCCTCACGCTCGACATCTCCGGCCTGCTGGGCGGCCACTCCGGCAGCGATATCAACCTGGAGCGCGGCAACGGCAACCTCATCATGGCCCGCATCATCGACCGCCTGATGGTCGCCGGCGAGCCCGCCATCGTTAGCTTTAACGGCGGCACCAAGGACAACGCCATCAACCGTGAGTGCAAGGCTGTTCTGGTCTACGCCGACCACGCTGCCGCCGAGGCCGCGGCCCAGATCGCAAAGGGCATCATCGCCGACGTTACTGCCGAGCTCGAGGTCTTCGACCCCGGCTTTACCTGCACGGTTGAGATTGCCGACAACGCTGAGGTCGAGGCCATGGACGAGAAGTCCGCACTTGCCCTTATTCGCGCTCTGCGTCTTGCCCCCAACGGTGTGATCCGCCGCAACGTCGCCACCGACGGCTCCGTCGAGGTTTCCTCCAACATCGGCGTGGTTGCCACCTCTGACGACCAAGTCAAGATCATGCTGTCCCCGCGCTCCTCGATCACCTCGCTGCAGAACGAGTTCAAGGACCGCCTGCAGACGCTGGCCGATGTCCTGGGCTTCGACGCCAAGTTTGAGTTTGAGTATCCCGGCTGGAGCTATGCCGAGCATTCGCCGGTCCGCGACGTCTTTGTCGAGAGCTATCGCGAGCTCTTTGGCTCCGAGCTGCGCATCGAGTCCATTCACGCCGGCCTTGAGTGCGGCCTGTTTGCCGAGGCCCTGCACGGCCTGGACGCCATCGCCGTGGGCCCGACGCTCTCCGATGTCCACACCCCGGACGAGAGCATGGAGCTCGCTTCTGCCGAGCGCTTCTACGAGCTGCTCATCGACGTCCTCAAGCGCCTCGCTGCGTAAAGGTCGCGCTGGCAGCAGTCCGAGCCACGTGCTAGCAGATTGCAAATGACATTACGAGAGGGGGCACCCGGTCTTTTGCGACGGGTGCCCCTCTTTTTTGTTTGAAAAATGGGAAATAGTCTGGTGTCTAGTCCATTTCTGCCCTGATGAGGTCGAGGGTGCGCTGGCAGTTTTCGCGGACGGGGCCGAGCATATGCTCGCGCAGGTCCGCCATGCCGGGCAGGTCGGCGTATTCGTCCATGACCTCTTCCATGCAAATGGGCACCTCGTAGGCGAGGTCCATCATGGTCGCAAAGCAAAACTTCTCGGATAGCCCGGCATCGGTGAGCGTCGCCTCCAGCGCGGGGTCTCCCATACCGTGGTATCGGCGGATAGCGCCTGGACCGATGCGCCCCACACGATTTTCGCCGCCAACGCTCATGGCAAGGCGCGCTTTTCGCCGCATACGTTCGTATGCTAAGCCCGATGCGACATCGTACATGGGTGCGAGCGCCGCGTTTGTGCCTTTGCCTAGGATGAGCGAGTAGTTTTTAGCGTGTGCGTCAGGCGCTCCGATAATGGCGTTATAGAACAACATATAGGTAAAAAGCACAAGATTCATGTGGTGGGGGACTGTGTTAATCAGTCGTTCTTGGATGTCTCGTGTAGTTGGTCCTCCGTCGGCGGTGTATTTCTGGGTTGGCAATACACCGAGTGCCTGGCAAAAGTCCTCCTGATGCAGCCTTTCGATATTTCCGCTGCTATTGACCATTCTGTCGTACCGTTCAACGACGAGCGCAGCTTCGTCTTCAAATGTGCAATAGGAGACGTTGGCAGTTGGAATGCCAACACGCCGAGCTGTTTTCATGCAGACGAATTCGTTTAAGGCCTGATGTTTGAACCCAACGACACCATTTTTGAAGATATGGGTAGTGGGGGATGACCCTAGACATTCGCACCATTGTCCATCATGCCAAGCTAGTGCAAATTTGCCTTGGTTGCCGCCCAGGGACCAGCTTTCGTTGGAGCCCATCCATGTCTCTCTTTCGTCATCGCGAATTGCTTTGAGCTTGTGAGCGATTTGAGAATTGGTAAGCGGGCGGTATGCCGAGACCCTGCCGCGGGCGGCGTCTAATTGATCGGCTCGACAAAACTGAACGGCCCCCGCGCAGTCAAGACCGATATGGCACAAGAGGGCGACGGGGTTGTTGGATGCAACATCATGCTCGGTGGCAATAGCGCGACGCTGCTCTTGACTGTCGGGCAAAAGGCCAAATAGGAACGGGCGGACGATGTTATGGCCATACGTGCGATTGGAAAGCGGCATTGTTAGCGATAACGGTGCTCCGCGATAGGTTGGGGCGTATGCAAAGCTGCAGAGTCCATGCTCGTCTTGCCGGAGAATGCCGGCGATTTCGCCACAAATGAGGGTCGCGAGCTCCATCTCTGCCATTTATTTCACAACCTTGCAGCCAAAGGAGAGGTTTGAAGTGCCGGAAAGGCCTTGCTCGGCTGCGATTTGGGCCAGCAAGGCACCATAGGAAGATGGCGTTCCTTGTCGAGTGGGTCGTCTGCCTACGCTTGGCTTTGGCAGGGTATTCGAGTTCGCGATAGGGAGGTTCACTATCGTCGTCGGATGTTCGGAGGGCGATGCGATGGAATCGTTATCGCTTTGCGCGAAGAGGCCTATGCCGAGTGCGTTAAAGACGGTCAGCAACTTGTCGAGTCGAATGCCGGTGGCGTCTCCTAGCTCGAGCGATGCGAGCAGGCGCTCCGAAACACCGGCCTTTTTAGCGAGGGTCGCACGGGTGATTCCCTGCGACTCGCGTGACTGGCGCACGTAGATGCCAGCTTGGCGCGGTGTGGTGATGGGAAGGGTATCCACGGCGATCTCCTAACGTGCAGACTTTTGCATATCAGTATGACATGCAAAAGTCTGCACGAAAAGACCTCATGCAAAACTCTGCATGAGGTCTTGTACGAGCGTTGAGTTTTGAGCGATTGTGTTTGGCGTTACAGCACCAAAATCCCCAGATGCTCAAGCAAGATCTTAAGCCCGATGAGGATGAGCACGACGCCACCCACGATGGTGGCGGGTTTTTCGTAGCGCGCGCCAAAGGTGTGGCCGATTGCTACGCCGGCGACGGAGAAGATAAACGTTGTGACGCCGATAAGCGATACAGCGGGAACGATGTCAACCGAGAGCGCCGCAAACGAGATACCTACGGCTAGGGCGTCAATCGAGGTGGCAATGGCAAGAATCAGGTATTCTACCAGGTCAATCTTTTCGGCATCCTTGCCGTCACCTTCATCCTCGTCCTCGGTAAAGGCCTCCCACAGCATTTTGCCGCCGATGAAGGCGAGCAGGATAAAGGCGATCCAGTGGTCGATGGGGCCGATGATGCCCATAAACTGGCTGCCAAGCGCCCATCCGATTACGGGCATGGCGGCCTGAAAACCGCCAAAGAACAGGCCAAGCACCACGGCGACCTTAAGGTTGATCTTTTTCATGCCGAGACCCTTGCAGATGGATACGGCAAAGGCGTCCATCGAAAGGCCAACGGCGAGCAACACGAGCTCTGCGAGTCCCATAGTCTGGCTCCCTCTCTGCGGGCGAGCCCGATTACGCGACTACTCCCTCATTTATATGAGACCCGATGCTACCACATGAGCAGTCAAAGGAGCCCCGTCCCAAATGAGCTACCTAAGCGGTGTTCGCTCATTCTGTAAGCATCGGATTTCGCAAGCGCCGCAGGGACAAACCGTGAGAAACTATTTAGCGTTTATGGAGCGTATACGATGGGAGCGATGCCTTGGATAAGAACGAGCTGCAAAAGCGTATGGAACAGGCCATCCGCCTGACGGCACCTGGTCAGCCGATCCGCACCGCCCTCGACATGATCATCGCCGGTCACCTGGGCGCCCTTATCTGCGTCGGCGACACCGAAAACGTGCTCGCTGCCGGTAACGACGGCTTCCCGCTCAACATTTCGTTTACCTCGAACCGCCTGTTCGAGCTTTCCAAGATGGACGGCGCCATCGTTATCGATGGCGACCTCACCCAGATCCTGCGCGCCAACTTCCACCTCAATCCCGATCCCTCGCTCGCCACGAGTGAGACGGGCATGCGTCACCGTACTGCCGCTCGCATGTCGGTGCTCACCGATGCCATCGTGATCTCGGTTTCGGCTCGTCGCGCCGTCGTCAACGTGTACGTCCACGGCAAGAGCTACGAGATCCAGCCCGTCACCACCATCATGAGCTCGGTCAACCAGCTCGTCGCCACGCTCCAGACTACCCGTCAGTCGCTCGATCGCTCCCTGCTGCGCCTGACGGCCCTCGAGCTCGACGACTACGTCACACTCGCCGACATTACCGGTATTTTCTCGAGCTTCGAGATCATGCAGCAGGCAAAGACCGAGCTTAAGGATTGCATTGTCAAGCTGGGTAACCAGGGTAAGCTCGTGCAGATGCAGCTCGAGCAGCTCGCGGGCTCCAGCATGGATACCGAATACGACTTGATGATCCGCGACTACGCGAGCGATTCCTCTGAGGCCAACGCCGAGAAGATTCGCGCCGAGCTGAGCCGTATGACGCCTAAGGACCTGTCCGACCCGCAGCACGTGGCGGCAGTTCTGGGCTATGACGACTTGGACGAGGACTCCGTCATGACGCCGCTGGGCCTGCGCACGCTTTCGCGCGTGTCCGTCGTGCGCGACGGCGTGGCCGAGAAGATCGTCGACGAGTACGGCTCGCTGCAGGAGCTCATGGACGACATCAGCGAGGATCCGGAGCGCTTGGGCGACTTTGGCGTCAACAACCCTGCCATTCTTGCGGACTCGCTGTACCGCATGAAGGGCACCAAACAGGGGAACGCATAATGGCGCCCGTATGCGCCGTGGTCGTTGCCGGCGGCAGCGGCCAGCGCTTTGGAAATCCCGGCGGCAAGCAGCTCGTTAATGTGGCGGGCCGTCCGCTCATGAGCTGGTCCATCCGCGCGTTCGATCGTAGCGATAAGGTCGGCCATATCGTCGTGGTTTGCCCTGCCGAGCGCCGTGCCGAGATGCGCCGCCTGGCCATTGACCCGTTTGACTATGACACGCCCATCAGCTTTGCCGATGCCGGCGATACCCGTCAGGATTCCACCCGTGCCGGCGTGCATGCGGTTCCGGCGGGTTTCGAATATGTCGCCATCCACGACGGCGCTCGTCCGCTCATTACGACCGAGGCCATCGACCACGCTATCGACGTGCTCGTGAGCGACCGTGCCCTCGACGGTGTCGTGTGCGGTCAGCCCGCGATCGACACGCTCAAGATCGTTGACGGCGATAATATCGTCGAGACGCCGCCGCGTGAACTCTACTGGGCAGCGCAGACGCCGCAGATCTTTAGCGTCGATGCTATGAAGCGCGCCCACGCTGCAGCCATTGCCGAGGGCTTTATCGGTACCGATGATTCGTCGCTGGTCGAGCGCATGGGTGGGCGCGTCCGCTGCGTCCAGAGCCCACGCGATAACCTTAAGGTGACGGTGCCCGAGGACCTGCGTCCCGTAACCGCGATTCTGCTTGGCCGCATGGCCGAGGGAGAGGACCTTCCCCATGTTCAGTAACCTGCGCATTGGCCATGGCTACGACGTTCACCGTCTGGTGGAGGGGCGTCGATGTATCATCGGCGGTGTCGACATTCCCTACGAGCGCGGCCTGCTGGGCCACTCGGATGCCGATGTGCTCGCGCACGCCTTGGCCGACGCCATTCTGGGCGCCTGCCGTGGGGGAGACATCGGCAAGCTATTCCCCGACACCGATCCCGCCTACGAGGGTGCCGATTCGATGGTGCTGCTTGCCCGCGTGATGGACTATGCGCGTGAGCTGGGCTTTGAGTTTGTCGATGCCGATTGCACCATTGCCTGCCAGCAGCCTAAGATCACCCCGCATCGCGATGCCATGCGCGCCAACCTTGCCCATGCCCTGGGCGTTGACGTCGAAAACGTGGGCGTCGCCGCCACTACGACCGAAAAGCTCGGTTGGGAAGGCCAGGGCGAGGGAATCGGCGCCTGGGCCGTCTGCCTGCTACAGAAAACCGTTAAGGAGTAACGAATGCGTATCTACAACAGCGCTACCCATAAAAAGGAAGAGTTCCAGCCCATCGAGTCCGGCAAGGTCCGCATGTACGTGTGCGGCCCCACGGTCTACGACAACATCCACATCGGCAACGCCCGTACGTTCATCAGCTTTGACGTGATTCGCCGCTGGCTCATCGCGAGCGGTTACGAGGTCACGTTCGCCCAGAACCTCACCGATGTCGACGACAAGATCATCAAGCGCGCCAACGAGCAGGGCCGTACGGCCGCCGAGGTCGCGACGGAGTTCTCCGACAAGTTCATCGGCGTCATGCGCGCCGCCAACGTGCTCGATCCCGATGTGCGCCCCCGCGCCACCAAGGAGATCGGCCCCATGATCGCCATGATCAAGACGCTTATCGAGCAGGGCCACGCTTACGCAGCCGATAACGGCGATGTGTACTTTGCCGTGCGCAGCGATCCCAACTATGGTCAGGTCTCGGGCCGCAACATCGACGACCTTATGGTTGGCGCACGCATTGAGGAGAACGAGGACAAGAACGACCCGCTCGACTTTGCCCTGTGGAAGGCCGCCAAGCCCGGCGAGCCCAGCTGGCCGAGCCCCTGGGGCGAGGGCCGTCCCGGTTGGCACACCGAGTGCGCCGCCATGGTGCATCGCTACCTGGGCACTCCGATCGACATCCACGGCGGCGGCTCCGACCTTGCCTTCCCGCATCACGAGAACGAGTGCGCCCAGGCCACCTGCGCCTGGCACCAGGGCTTCTCCAACACCTGGATGCACACGGGCATGCTGCTGGTAGACGGCGAGAAGATGTCCAAGTCGCTCGGTAACTTCTTTACGCTGGCCGAGGTGCTCGAGCAGCACTCCGCTGCCGCCCTGCGCCTGCTGATGCTGCAGACGAGCTATCGCTCGCCGCTCGACTTTTCTTGGGAGCGCCTGGAGGGTGCCGAGAACTCGCTCACGCGTATCGCCGGTACGGTCGAGAACCTGCGCTGGGCCGCGAACCATGCGACGGCCGATGCCGATGCGGCTGCCGCCGAGGCGTTTGCCGCCAAGGCCGCCGAGACCCGCGCCGCCTTTAAGGAGTGCATGGACGACGACTTTAACACCGCCGGTGCCATGGGTGCTGTCTTTGGCTTTGTCACCGAGTGCAACCAGTACCTGGAGCAGGCGGGTGACGCTGCCGACAAAGCCGCTGCCCTTGCCGCCGCCGATACGCTGGCCGAGCTACTCGATACGTTTGGCGTCGAGCTTCCCGAGCCCAAGGTCGAGCTGCCGCTGGGCCTGCTGGGCGTTGCCGCCGGTCTGGTCGCCTACACGGGCGACGACGTGGACGAGGCCGCTGCCAAGATTCTCGAGGCCCGCGCCGAGGCCCGTGCCGCCAAGAGCTGGGATTTGGCCGATGCCATCCGCGATCAGCTCAAGGACCTCGGGCTGACGATTGAAGATACCGCCGCCGGCACTCGTATCAAATCTCTCTAATCCCCGCGGGTTTCCCAAGCACCCGACCTTGCCGTTCAAACCGTCGCTCGCGTACTCAAGTACGCGTCGCTCCTCTTTCACGGCAATCTCGGGCACTTGGAAAACCCGTACCGACCGCCCGAATTAATATTCATGGGCGGTCGTTTATTTTGTTTCGTTTGATAGTTGTATTTAGGAGGTCACTTTATGGCCGACAATCGCAAGCGTGCGCCTCGTGGCGGCAAGCAGGCTGCTTCTGGCTCGCGTCCGATTCGCCGCAATGATCGCGCTGCCGCTCCCAAGGGCCAGCGCGATCGCACCCAGGCCGCACGTCCGCAGCGCGATCGCAACCGCGACGCTGTCCAGGCTCCCAAGGGCGAGTTTATCGAAGGTCGTCGTGCTGCCGCCGAGGCGCTACGCACTGGTTTTCCCATCAAGTGCGCGCTCATTGCCGAGGGCGGGGAGCGCGATGCCGCCTTGTCGCGCCTGGTCGATGACCTCAACGCCGCGGGCGTCCGCATTAAGTTCGTTCCACGCGCGCAGCTCGATGCGCTGTCGAGCCATGGCGCTCACCAGGGCATCGCGCTCGAGGTTGGCAACTTCCCCTATGCCGATGTCGCCGATATTCTCGACCGCGCAGGCGAGGGCCCGGCACTTGTCGTGGTGCTCGACCACGTGACTGACGACGGCAACTTTGGCGCCATCGTGCGCTCCGCCGAGGTTGTGGGCGCGGCCGGCGTCATCATCGCCAACAAGCGTGCCGCCGGCGTGACCGTGGGCAGCTACAAGACCTCGGCCGGTGCTGTCATGCATCTGCCTATCGCGCAGGTTCCCAATATTGCCCGTGCACTCGATGACCTCAAGGCCGCTGGTTTTTGGGTGGGCGGTGCTTCCGAGCACGCCGAGGGCAGTTGCTGGGATGCTCCCTTCGAAGGTCGCGTGGCGCTCGTCATGGGCTCCGAGGGCGACGGCATCTCGCGCCTGGTACTCGAGAAATGCGACTTTTTGACCAAGCTTCCCCAGCGCGGCATGACCGAGAGCCTCAACGTGGCCCAGGCGACTACGGCCCTCTGCTTTGAGTGGCTGCGCCGCAACGCCGGCGAGCTCATGGGGGAGGAGTAGCGCATGTCCAAAAAGAACCGTGCCAAGTCCAAGGCCAAGCGCTTTGGCGAGGGCTCGGCCAAGCCGATTGTTTCGGCCGCGACCTATGGCGTGGGCGGCAATGCGTTTGCGCAGGCCATCGCCGATCCAGTCTCGACGGTGCACTCCAACAAGCCCGAGCTGCTGGTGGTCGACGGCTACAACGTGATCCACTGCACGCCACGCTACGAAAAGCTCGTCTACGACCATTCCGACGATCCGTATTCCAGCGATGTTCACGATATGGCGCGCACCGCCCTCATCAACGACGTCGCCGCCTTTGCCCAGGGCCGCTACGAGGCCGTGATCGTGTTCGACGGCGCGGGCAATATCTCCAGCGAGCGCCCCAACCTGCCGGCCCGCGGCGTGCGCATCGAGTTCTCGCCGACGGGTGTATCGGCCGATACCGTGGTACAGAAGCTCTGCATCGAGGCGCGCGAGGAAGGCCGCGCGTGCTCCGTGGTGTCGAGCGACGGCACGATCCAGGCCGTCGTCATGGGCAAGGGTGTTACGCGCATCTCGAGCCGTATGCTGGTGGACGAGATCAAACAGATCGATAACGACGTTCACGAGGCAGAGGAAGCTCCGCAGATCAAGATGACTCTGGGCAGTCGCCTGAGCCCCGATGCCCTGGCCAAGCTCAAGGCCCTTCGTGGCCGGTAGGGGAGTATCTGTAGAGACCAGCTACTCGGCTGGTCAATTCACTGGCTTGTAGTTATTGGATTGTGGACTTGCCATCGCCAAAACGAATAGTTTTTTGTTTTGGCGAACAGACGAAACTATTCGTTCTGGCGAATAGTTTTGAGATGTGGTCGGTCGAAGGGCCTGTTGCGCCCCATCCTCAATTCCTTTATCCTTAACAGGCTTCGCGCGAAAGCGCCAAGTGTGCCAGTGTGGCGCAACGGTAGCGCAACTGATTTGTAATCAGTGGGTTGCAGGTTCGATTCCTGTCACTGGCTCCATGAGAGTTTCGGGCTCTGTTCCCCTGTGGGACGG
>UQXP01000026.1 GCA_900545055.1 uncultured Collinsella sp. | reverse complement strand
GCGACGCAAAAGCGTCGCCCCCGTTTTTAACCATGCCAGCTGAACCTGGTTCAGGCTTCAATGCAAGAAGAAGCAGGCCGAGGTCCAGATTTCGGACAAGAAGAGGGCGCTCGCGCGCGAGGCGCGCAAGGCACGCAAGGCACGCAACCACGCGCTCATGGTCGCCGGCGGGCTCATCGTGAACCACGCGCCGGGCGGCAACTGGAAACGCATCGACTGGAACAGGCTTGCGGCGTGAATCGACCGCTACGGATACAAAATCACCGGCTCCACGCAGCACGGAATCTGGATCCGTAACCTTTCGTAGCCCAGATCAAAATACCGGTTGTTTCCAGAAATCCTCTAGGAGGCGTCTAGATAGAGGATTTCTGGAAATGCAAATAACAATGATTTAGATTCCGAGCGTATCGACCGGAGCAACAACGATGCCTTCGCTAGTTACGTGAGCCGGCATACCAAACCCGATGACGATGAGTTTCGCCGCAGGCGGCCTCTCCCCGCGATCGACCAGCTTTCGCTCGAGTCGAAGCAGATTTTCCACTGCCTCTGGGACTTGGGGGCTCCCAAGCTTGACCTCAACGGCAACCCACGAGCCGTCACGACGATGGACAATCGCGTCGACCTCTAGGTCGTCAGCGTCGTGGTAGTGGGATACGGTCGCATCGCTGACCGCCGCGTAAACCTTGAGATCGTGTAGCACAAGGGATTCGAAGAGCAAGCCAAGGGTCTTCGGATCGGATGACAACGACTCCGGATCCGCACCGATGAGGGCGACGGCGAGCGATGAGTCCGCAAGGTGCCGCTTCGCGCCCTGCCGCAACTTCACCGGCGACCTGAGAGCCGGATGCCACGCGGGGACATCGTCGACGATATTGATACGGCGCAGCGCGTCCATGTAGCCGGTAATCGTATTCTTTGAGACGTCAACACCCAAATCCCTTTCGATGGACCTCATGCCGGCAAGAGTCGATTCATTGCGTGCAAGCGACGAGAGCAAGGCCCTTACCTTAACCGGGTCGCGTTTCACTCCATCCGCCCTCGAAACGTCAGACTCGCAAACACCGTCAATATAGGCGGCGGCTATCCGCATTGCGTCGGCAGTTGTCTTACCGACCGCTTGGGGCCAACCGCCGCGGCAGAGCAAATCCGCGATACCGGCGATACCGGCGACGGATCCGAGTGACGCCGCAACGGAATCGCCATCGAGCAGCGCACCAAGCGAGACCGCTCCCGACGAAATACCGAGCTCGAAAAGCGTCATGGTATCCATCCGCAAACGGGCGATTCGACCCACACCGCTGTGCATCGGCTGGTTCTCGGCTCGCGGCGTCGCAGATCCGGTGAGAATGAACTGTCCTGGCTCCCCTCCCCTGACATCGCATTCGAATCGCACGGCATCCCATAGCTTCGGTTCTTCCTGCCATTCGTCGACAAGCCTCGGGGTCGGTCCGACAATTGCTTGGGCCGGATCGAGACGAGCGAGCTGGAGGGCCGCAAAACCGCCAGATGGGTCGGAGAGAGATAACGATGACTCGGCAAATCTCTGAGCTGTCGTTGTCTTTCCACACCATTTCGGCCCCTGAATGAGCACTGCACCGAAAATGCCAAGGTCGCGCTCGACCAAGCAGTCAACACAACGTCCTATATACCTATCCATCGGCTTTCCCTCCAATCATTCATTTGAAATTATAGCGTCTATCTGCGTCGTTGGGACAAATAACGATTACTTATTGGGACGATTGACGGTAATTTATTGGGACGATTGACGATAGCTCGTTGGGACGATTTCCATTTTCTTAAGGCACTAATCAACGAGACCCACTGTGAACTATGAGACGGATAAATTTAGCTGACGCCTCTCATGAGTTCAGCAATGCTGATTTGAAATCCGTCGGCAATCTTCTTGAGATTTGAGAGGCTGACATTACGCCGCCCGACTTCAATGCTCGCGTAGTAGGAACGATCCATTTCAATCAAATTGGCGAACTGCTCCTGGCTGCACCCGAGTCCAGCGCGAAGCTCTTTGCATCTCATGCCGAATGATTTCTGAAGCGTCTTCGTATCCATGACAAAAAGAGTCATGGATTGTTGTATAAAAGCCAACGCACTATATACAACAATCCCAGTTAAGGCGCATAATTATCTCTATTGGAAAGCACTCTGATGCCCAGTCGGATAGGGCACGGAAAAGGAATGGAACAGCACAATGACTCAGGGAAAGCATTTCGCTGCCGGTGGCGATCACTTCGCCGCACTGCCAAACAAAAGGATTCACACTCCGAAGGGGATCGCGCGTCTGACCGTCACCGCGGCGACCATGGCCGCCATGACCGGATCGAGCCTCATCTCGCCGTTCGCGGCATTCGCCCAGACCGGTGACGGGGGCACGCAGCACCCCGCCGTGATGTCGCCGATCGCCGCCCATGCCGGCGCGGTATCCGGTACCGGCGCGAAGTCCGCCGCACAGACCATCGCGGACCTGCAGAAGGCGGTCGACGAGGCGAAGGCGAAGGAGGACGCCGCCAAGGCATCCTACGATGAGGCCGCTGGTCCCTACAACGAGGCGGCTTCCGCCCGCGACCAGGCCAAGGCATCCTATGATTCGGCGGTCAGTGCCGGCACGGCAGCCGACCGTGCGGCGATGGACGAGTACGCCCGTCAGGTCGCAGAGGGCAAGGACGCCGCCGATGCCGCCGGCAAGGACCTTGAGCAGGCGAAGGCGGGTCTCGCAGACGCCAAGGCGGATGCGGCCGAGAAGGACGAGGCGTACCAGTCCGCCCTCAAGGCGGCCCAGGATGCTCAAGATGCCCTCGATAAAGCCAAGGCCGATGCCGTAAGCGCCACCCCGGAGGCAATCAGTGCCGCCGAGCAGGCCGTGCGCGACGCCCAGGATGCCGTGAGCAAGGCGCAGACTGAACTCGCAGGCGCAAACGCGACGCTTGCCGATGCCCAGTCCAAGCTGGTTGCGACCCAGTCTGCAAAGGATTCCGCCGATGCCGTCCTCGCTGCAGCAAGGCAGAACAAGGACGCGGCGGATGCGAAGGCCGCAGCCGCCAGCGCCGCCTACGAGAAGGCGAAAGCAGACCTCGCCGCAGCGGAGGCAGGCGCGAGCGGCCCGGAGTACGATGCGGCAAAACAGAAGGTCGCGGACGCGGAGGCAGCCCTCGCTGCCGCACAAGCGACACAGTCCCAGTGCGAGTCCGAGCTCGAGCAGGTACAGTCCGCTGCGGCAACGGCACAGACCGAGCTGAACGATGCCCAGGTGGCCCTCTCCGTAAAGCAGCAGGCCGCGGCCGATGCCGAATCCGGTGTGAACGACGCCCAATCCGGCCTCGATGCGGCGAACTCCGGCCTCGATGCGGCCAAGCAGGCGAACGCCGATGCCATCGCCAAGCTGGATGCAGCGAAGCAGGCCGTCAAGAACGCCGAGTCCGCAAAGGCATCCGCCGACGAAGAGCTCGCGAACGCCAAGGCCGCAAAGGATACCGCAGACGCCGCCGTGACCGCCGCCCAGCAGAAGGTCGACGAGGCCCAGGCGAAACTCGATACCGCCGACGCGCAGTTCAAGCAGGGGGCCATCGGCTTCTTCCGTGCCATGGGCGCCGATTCGGCCATCGAGATCATCCAGAACTGCACGTACAAGGACTACACCGAGGTGGGGAACAGCCTCGACGCGACCAGCCTCGACAACATGCTCGCGGCAATCCCGTACATGAAGTCCATCAACGAGTACCGCAAGTCCGTCGGTCTCTCTGAGCTCCAGGTCACGTACAAGCTCATTGCGGCGGCGATTGTCAACGCGAACTATTCCGATGTCAAGTTTGGGCATTCCATGCAGTTTGATACGGGCGAAAACCTCGCATGGAACTATGGGACCGATCCGAAACCGCAGTGGGTGGACCAAGAAAAGGCTTTTTTCGATCAGGCAGTTCAGGAGCTCTATGGCGTCACCGGTCTAATCGGTAAGGATGCCGTAGACTTCTACAAGTCGCATAGTGGGATTGAATCCTATGTCAACCAGCATTTTAAGGTTGCCGGATATCCCGCAACTGTCGGTCACTACCTGCATGTCATCAGCCCTGAAATCGGCTATATGGGCATGGCGGTCTGCAGCAAGGGAACCATGAACGGCTGGAAGACCGACAGCTTCGATACCGCAAACCTTGGTTGGGCAGGTTCAGGCTGGAACATGAATCCCATGTCCGTCGACGAGTACGAGCAGAAGCTGACCTCCTATATCAACGGCCTCAAGAACGCCAAGAGCGCACTCGACGCAGCCAAGACCAATCTCGCATCCAAGAAGCAGGCAGCCGCCGGCGCCGCCGCAACCGTTCAGCAGAAGCAGGTCGCAGCGGATTCCGCACAGGCAGGTGTCGATGCCGCGAAGCAGGGCGTCGCGGATGCCCAGCGTGCCGTCGATGCCGCCAAGGCTGATGTCGCCGCCAAGCAGCAGAGCGTCACGGATGCCCAGACCGAGCTTGATGCGGCGAAATCGGACCTCGATGCCGCCAACGCGGCAGTCAATACGGCAAAGTCGACCGTCCAGCAGAAGCAGGTCGCCTTTGATGCTGCCAACGCAGCTGTAGCGACCGCACAGTCTAAGTTGGATTCCGCCAAGGCGGACACCGCTGCTAAGCAGCAGGGCGTGGACGATGCGAACGCCGACCTTGCGAAGTTCTTCCAGGACGTCGCCGACGCCAAGAAGGCGGTCGATACCGCAAAGAGCGTTCACGACGCGGCGGCAGCCGACCAGGCCGAGAAGGCGGCAGTCCTCGCAGCCGCCAAGCAAAAGGCGGACGGCACCGCACGCGCCCTCGCGGATGCCCAGCGTGCCGTCGATGCCGCAAAGGCCGACACCGGCGTTGCCGCCGACAGGCTCACCGGCTCCCAGACCGATCTTGTGGGCGCACAGTCAAACCTCGACATCCTCACCGGTCTTGCCGCGAAGCTCGCAGAGGCACAGCAGCGCGAGCAGGATGCAGTAAAGGCCGTCAATGACACCAAGGCCGCCCTTGATGCCGCGAAGGCGAATACCATCGCCGCCGAGTCCCTGGTCTCCGCCGCCGAGCAGGCAAAGGCACAGGCAGACGCCAAGCTGTCGAAGCTGAACTCCATCGATGCCGGCGCGGCGCTCGCCTCCGGCCATGACGTGAACGCTGATGACACCCTCAACGCGCTTTTCGCCGCAGCAGTCGAGGCACGTGCCAAGGTCGCGCCCGCCAAGGCCATCCTGGACGAGAAGCAGGCTGCGGTGGACGAGCTCCAGCCCGGCTACGATGCGGCACTCGCCGCCTACGAGTCGGCGAAGTCCGACCGCATCGCAGCGGAGCAGAAGCTTTCCGATGAGATCGCACGACAGGAGGCAGAGGAGGCGGCAAAGCAGCAGGCGGCATACACCCCGAAGCACCTCGCCGGCACGGATACCGCCCAGCCCGGCAGCCTCGCCCAGACCGGTGACCGCGCGGGACTCATCGGCGAGACGTTCGCCATCGGCGGTACTGTCCTCGTGGCGGCCGGCGTCTTCCTCGATCAAAAGAAGCGCCGCGAGCAGATGTAGGACAAATCGCATAACGACTCGGAAAGGGGAATCCCGCAAAAGGGATTCCCCTTTTTCGTCTCGCCAGCCACGATTTGTTGAGGCAGCTTCAGCTTAAGGGCCACAGATTAAACCGATCTACAACTGTGACCATATGACTGTGCGCATATGTTAGCATGGTCATATGGTCACATATTTATAGCTGCGATTATGCTGCAACAACTCAACCGTTAGCGCTTATTAAACAGCCAACCAAATCCCGGTTTGCCCAGTGTTTGGCGCATCTGCCCCACCTGAATCTCCGCCTCCACGCCATCCTTGCCGAAGACGGTGCTCATATTCTTAGCGGTCGGAATGACCGTCTTCACCTCACCCGTCGTTAGGTCGAAGCGCTAGCGGCCGACCTGATTCTCAAGATGGATCTGACTAACCATCGGATCCAAAGACACTCTGGAGCATGGCTGCCTCCTTGCAAGAAACTGTCGCCCCCAAGATAACAGACGGGCGGGTCCGGCGCAGCAGACGTTCGATAATACGTGACCATGTTAATGTAGTCATATGCTCACGTATTACAAGCTGGGACCCTATGTATTAGAGCTCGAACCGCGCCGCTGCGTCACCATGAACACCGACGACGAGAACATCGACCACTTCAAGGCGGAGGCCGCCCGCACGGACGTCCCCTATCAGGTCATCATCAACATGTACCTGACGGAGTCCCGCATGCAGAAGAGGCGCCTCGCGGTCGCGTAATACAAATAGGTAAGATCCCACGCGTGTCACGCCTCGGCGCAATCGGAGCGCCGTCTTCGGCGTGGGGCGGAATAGACCGGGCGGCCCGGGCAATCTGGTCCCGGCTCTCCCGGTCGTATTCCTACGATATCGCCCCTAAATCACCAATGTGTCAGATGAAGAATGAGGCAATGGCTATGACCACACATACGGCAGATGCAGCGACTGCGCCTTTTTTCCTCTCCTTTAGTCCGACGAACAGGGTTGCCGTAAAGTAAAGGGCGGAAATGCAGGATATGGCAAGCGAAACGAATTCCTTGGGCGGTTTCAGCAAAAGGTCGCTAGCAAAGAGTAATGCAAGCAGGGCAAAGCCGATTGTGGCCAAGTATCTCGATTGATTCTGCGACAGCATGGCAACTGCCTTTTAGAACATGTAAGTGAAAAGTCGGTACGATGTCATTGCGGTTGCAAACAAGCCGCCGCCAGGACCGGTTGTCACGAGACCGGCGATAACGCATTTTCTCGGTTTCCAGCTCATGACAGACCCCTCTCTCATGGTGAAACGCATACATTATGAGATATGCACATTATCTCGCTAATTAATTTCAATATCCATCATCTAACTAAAGAATACTGACTCACTGGTTCAGCGACGATGCGTTTTTACCCTTGCGTTCCCACTCGCCGCGTCGGCGGTCGGAAGGGTCCCCGTCTCGCAATCAGCGGCCTTGTAACCGTATCTGATGACTGTAGGTTAAACCAACCCACAGCCATGAGCACGTTAACGTAGTACTATACTAATTACTTAACATGCTCACGTATTTCTATCTGCGTCTTAGAATTACTTAATGTAGTCACATGTTAATATGCTAATATATGACTACGCTATTCAGAAAGGGGAGAACATGGCGACGAACATCCTGCTAGTCAACCAGAAGGGCGGCGTCGGCAAGACGACGTTCGCCGACGAGATTGCCTGGGGCCTCGAGCGCCGCGGCCACAAGGTCGGCTTCGGCAACCTGGACCCGCAGGGCGGCGCGAACCACGAGAAGGGGCTGCTCGACGACGAGGACGCCGTGAACGTCATCGACACGCCGGGCTTCCTGAGCGACGACACCGCCGAGTACGCCAAGAATGCGGATATCGCGATTATCCCGGTGCAGCCCGGAACACTGGGCCTGAAACCCATGAAGCGAACGATCAAGGTCATCACCGAGGCCAATCCCGACTTGTCGTTCGCAATCATCATCAACAACTTCGCCGGCAACCAGACCGTGGACAGACAGTTCCTCGAACTGCTCGAGGCCGACGACCTTCCCGTGCTGGGCACCGTACCGACCGCGGCGGCCTTCAAGCAGGGCGCGGCGCTGGGAAAGCCCGTGTATGAAATCGCCAAGAACGGCAAGGCCGCCCAGGCGATTGAAAACATCCTGAACGAACTGGAAGAGGTGCTGTAAATGGCAAAGTTCAAAAAGGCGACCTCCTACTTCGATGTTGCCGCGGAGAAGGCCGAGGAGAGGCAGCAGAAAATCGTTGAAAGCGCATCTGAGCCCCAGAAATCGGCTCCACAGGTACGGAAAGCCGGGCGCCCGAAAAAGGGCCTTGAAGGGGCATCTGAGAGGCTTGTACAGTTGTCTGTCTACGTTCCCGAGAGCTACCGCAAGCGATTGAAGCAGGTCGCCCTTGAGGAAGACAAGTCTGTTTCCGATATCGCTCGGGAGCTTTTCGATCGCTATTTGGCCGAAAAAGAGCGCTGTTGAGTTAACGGGTACCGAAGGGTGCCCGTTTTCTTTTACCTTGGCCACCGAGAGCCGATTTAAGACCCCGTTTTACCTATCAATGAGAAAACGTCGAACCTCACCGATAGAACGTCTTATATCCGATTCTGCGACCTCCTAGCGATAATTGAAGCAAGGTTGACTGAATGCCAGTATCCAGATCGACGGGAAGACGGATTCGGCGTCATTGCCGAATTGTGGGCTTACGGCCAAGTGAGGTCGTTCGCCCGGGGAGCGAAGCGACGCCGGCGCTGAAGACTGGCAGCAGCGTAGTTGGGGAGTTGGGGCGTTAGCCCCCACACTTTTGGCCGATAGGCCATGCCAAGGAGCCGAAGGCGACGCGCAGGGAGCCGCAGGCGACGCGCAGGGAGCCGCAGGCGACCGGAGAGCGAACGTAGTGAGCGAAAGGCAAGGCCGAAGGATTTTCTTGTTTGTATATCGTTCGATTATTAAATGCTTCCTGGTGGATTTCTCCGTTTCCCTCTTGAGCTCAGACTAAGTGAATCTAATTCACTCTAGTCAGACTTGATGGGTTGTATGAACCCATAGTTGTGGTTATTTCAACCCATAGTTGTGGTTATTTCAACCCATAGTGCATGGGTTAACTGAACCCATAGTTGGCATGGGTTATTTCAACCCATAGTCTCGTGAGACAACCCATAGTTGATAAGTTGGCCCCGGTTAATACAGGCTCAAACTATGGGTTGAAATAACTATTTCGGTACTTTTTGGCGTTTTCCGATCGCTTTCTATGGGTTATATTAACCCATAGCTGGAAAAGTGGCTTAAATTTTCTATGGGTTCATTCAACCCATAGCTCTACCGTCACCGAAAAGCATCCGCGATCTCTGTGAGTAAGTCTATGGGTTGTCCTAACCGATAGACTTACTAAAGAACCGTTATTTACCCCCCTATCAATAAAATTATTTTTAGTCTAACTATGGGTTAAACCAACCCATAGTTAGACTATAGGTTGGTTTAACCCATAGTTTGTAATGAAAAAATAGGGCTATGGGTTGTATGAACCCATAGCCCTTCGAATTAGGCAGAATGTTTAGCGTCCCACTGAGCTTTGCGTTTCGCCGAATTTTCGGCGCGGTGCTTTTTCTTACCCTCCTCGACTTCGAGTCTGCGCTTAGCGATCGCCGCCATATCGAGCCGGTACTCAACCGATTTGTTGTTCCCACGCGGCGACTTAATCAAAAGGCCGAGTTCGACGAGTTTATCGATTCTTTTCTTGACGTTCGAGCGATCCGATTTGACATCAGCTGCCATGGTGGCAAGGCTGATGTAACAGGTGGATTTGTAGACGTCCCTGCGCTGGAACGACCAAATCCGCCCCATAATATCGGTGTCGAGCCTAGGCAGACCGAGTTCAAGCATCCAGGGCGGCTTGATAATCGCGACCTTCTCGCCAGCCATATCCTGCACCATGCGGGCAATGCGGGCTGATTCATCCGCTGCCCGGCGCAGCGCCTCCCGGTGTCCATCGCCCTCGGCGATATCAACATCCATGACGGCCTGATTTCGCGAATCAGGCGCCACTCCCTTTCCAGACGGGCTCGCGGGACTGGACGGGTGATTATCCGTGTCCCACGGGAAGTCATCGCCCGCATCCGGTTTCAAATTACTGGTATCCATAAACTAGCCTCTCGTTGAGGCTATCTAGCCATCAGTCGAAGTGATGCCATAGTATTTTGGTAGTACTTCAACATAGGGACCCAAATCGAAGCATACGTGTGCTAGGATTGCAGGTAACAGGCCAGAAAGCCACATTTGAACATGGAAAAAGCCCTTCTTACTTGCCGGTAGGGGGCTTTTTTCATATCTATTTTTGCTCTTTAACACGCTCCAAAAACTCGGAGATAGCGATTGCCGCCATAGACGACTTAGCTACACCGCGACTCTTCGCGTAGTTATCGAGATCACGCCAAATTTCGAGAGGCAGAGTAACCTGGATTCTTTTCTTCTCCTCGGCCACTGCCATAGACAATTACCTCCTTCGTTGAACAAGCGAAATCGTACCACTACTGATTGAAACAAAGCGTATCACAAATACTGTCTAAAATACAAACTAACACAAAGTGGTACACCTAAATTCGCTAAATCTTTCCCATCGGTCAGATAGGCGCTCGAGTTTCCAAAAAGGGCACAGTGAAACGTCCCTAGAATCAGCTGTTACGATAAAAACAAGGGGTAACTCCGCGGACACGGCCTAGCGCGCTGCCATCCAGTGCCGATTCTGCCATACTCGCAATTCGGCGAGGATGAGGAGTATGAATTGATCGGGGCGGCCTTTTGACGTCGAAGCCTTAGTGAATATCCTAAAAAGTGCTAACTGATTGACAATATTAAATATTGTTTCTAGTATGGCGGCAAATAAGATCTGGAATGGAAGGCGATCTTATGGAATCTTTGAAACGAAAATTCAATCATTTCATCTTAATTGTGGGGGTTGTGCTGCTTTGTGCTTTGACTAGCCCCGTTACTTGCCGTGCCGAATCATTGACCTTGCTTACGCCAGATTTGGCAAAGCAGATGGCCGAAGAATTTGCCTGTGATGTTGATGGGGGTGTATCCAGGCATGCATGCGATCCCATCAAAATATACGGGGACAACGGAAGGGCAATTGGCTATTCAATTGATTTTCGCAAGGATGATGGGGAAGCAGCTGGATATGTAATATTTGATAATAGCCAAGAAGATTTGATATCCGAGTATTCCCTGTCCGATGGGGCAGCGAGTCCTGTAGACAGGCTTGGACAGGCCAGCGTGCTATTGGAAAGCGATGGCGGGTACGACGGAAAGGTGGTAAAGACCTCGCCATTTGACTACGGCTTGTATTCCGAAGAAAAGAACGAGATAACGGATGGGCTTGAAACTGAAGCATATTCGTTTGACGATGAGTCTGAGACACCGTCTACAGGCAGCTGGGATGATGTATTTATTAATACGGGCACAGGTGGTTATGGCATATCCTACATGAAAACCATACCTGAATTCATTTCTATTTCTGAGGATCAAGTCGAAGCTTCTGCTAAGAGATACGCTTGCGCCGTCTCTGCCATGCTTAATTGTTCGGTTTTTTACTGTAATCTACCATCCCGATTCGATAAAGTTAAAAATGAATATGATGAGCTTTGGAGTTTAAGCGACACAACGAAAGAAAGAACAACCGGTGGAATCACCTATGGCTCAACACTAAACAGTAAAATCGGCCCGGCATTTACGACATATTGTTCAAGGCATGGCAAGGCTGTTACATATACGTATGCGGACAACCCCACTTTTAACGCATTCTCTGCCCGAGCAGACCACAATAATATGTCGATTGTCTGTCTTGGAATCAATAAGAATGGAAAGCGGTCTGGTCACGCTATGGCTGTTGAAGGTTATGGCCAGATGACCAATGGCGCTAAGAAAATGAACATGCTGGTTGTTGCCGATGGGTGGTACAGCTCTCCCCGTTATTTGAATTATGCCTATGCTAATTACACGGATAAGGCGGGGGTATTTTTCTTTGGCGAATAAATTTGGATTTCATGGCAAGGGGGGTGGCGTTAAGGTTTTCATCGCTATATCAGTTGCCGTGTTCGCATTCTCTGCGCTATTTCTAAAAGTGGAGCGTTGCCAAAAAGATAGCGGAGGTGACTATTCACATTTGTGGTTCGTGAGCGGATCGGTGTTGAACGTTGACAGCTCTGGCGATTTTACCATGTCGGTCGAAAGCGAAGATCCATATAACGACGGGTCTGATCGTCTGACCATTCTGGTTAATTCAGAACATACGCGCTATGTAAGCGATAGCCCCGTGAGCGTTGGGTCTAAAGTCAAGGTAGGCTATTTTCTCGATTCCCGAAAGAGAAATACGATTCGCTGCTCTTCTGTGGATGTGTTGGAATAAATTTTGAGTAACTATCAGTAAAAAGCTACGAACAAAGGCCGCTCCACGTGGGGCGGCCTTTTTGGTGGATAGACGTTGCGGAGGATGATTGATTGAGGTTTTTGCTCCGCATGGAAATCGAGTGAGGATTCTGTCCCGCGAGGGGCGTGTTTGAGGCTCTTGGCGGTACGTAATTCTCGTTCGGCGTCTTGACGGGACAAAACCCTCGGTTGACTTTTCGTTATGCACGGAACCGGGACGTCCGTCGTAACGGTGGTGCTCTTGTATCCGTTTGAAATCGAGCGAAGGAGCACCGCTATGGAGCAATCGAGCCTATTTGATGACGGTGTGGACATCGATCTCGAAGCGCCTGCGAGCGTGGACGCCGCCGTACCAACCGATGCCCGTGCCCAAGCGGCAGCGCGCGTGGCTCAGCACCGATAGCGGTGCGTATGTGGCGAGCGTCGTCGAGGACGGTCCCGCCGCCAAGGCCGGCATCCAGGAGGGCGACGTCATCACCAAGCTGGACGATGACGAGATCACGAGCGCCGATGGCCTGATCATTGCGCTGCGCAGCCACGAGGTGGGCGAGAAGGTCGAGATCACGCTCATGCGCGGCAAGGACGAGAAGAAGGTCACGGTCGAGCTGGGCTCCGACGAGGAGCTGCAGAACCAGCAGCAGGACGACAGCGCGACTGACACCGGCAACGGCGGTATTACCGACGAGCAGCTGCGCCAGTACTTGGAGGAGCTGCTAGGCCAGCAGGGCCAGGGCTACGGCCAGGGTTACTGACGAGCCGTATCGCACATATCGAAGCCGGCGGGAGTCAGCTGCTCTGATAGACTCGTCCTTGCTGTCGGCAGCCCTCGTGCCGGGCAGAGCCCTCCATTTGATGGGAGGTGATGCCCATGACCGATTTCACCGAGCTCGTGAAGCTCCTGACCGCTATGGTCTCGCTCCTCACGGCCCTTGTCGGCCTTTCCAAGGCACTCAAGCAGGGCTCGAAGCCCAAAAAGAAAGGTCACCGTCGCTAAGACGATGACCCAACTTCATTAAGCAACGGCTCTGCCCAGCTCTCTACAACTTGGGCTGCCGTCGGCACCATTTTACCCTCCTGACGAGGAATTCGTCCATATTTCAAAAATCGAATCCTGTTCGCGCGTGGGCGTAAACTTTTAGTTGGGCAAATCCGGCAGATTGGAGCTTGAAACATGAGGGATATGCACCTCATGTCGCTCATAAAACGTCTCCTGACCTCGAAGGAGAACGTTTTTTAGCGACAGAAGGAGACATAAATATGATCTGGTTTACCAGCGATACCCACTTCGGGCATGAGAACGTGCTGAAGTTCACTGGCCGCCCGTGGGAGACGATTTGGCAGATGAACGACGCCATCGTCGACAACATCAACGGCAAGGTTGCCGTGGACGACGAGCTCTACATCCTGGGGGATTTCTCATTCAAGATGACCGCCCAGGACGCCTACGGGCTGCGCAAGCAGATCGCCTGCAGGCGCATCCACCTCGTCCCGGGAAACCACGACAAGGACTGGACCCAGCCGGCGGTCGCGGGCGCGTTCACCGTGGAGCCGCCGATCTGCGTGCTCAAGATCGACGGGCAGAAGATCGTCCTGTGCCATTACCCCATGGCCGACTGGCAGGGCATGAGCCATGGATCGTGGCACCTCCACGGACACATCCACAGCGGCGGCGGCGCGTACAACGAGTTCAACCGCAAGCAGGGCCTTCTGCGCTACGACGTCGGTTGCGATGCCAACGGGCACTCCCCGGTGAGTCTTGACGAGCTGAGGGAATGGTTCGCCGGAGTCGACGAGCCGTGCGGCCGGGTGAAATGGCCCTGGTGGGTCAACGAGACCGGCGACAGGCAGGTCGAGCGCGAGCTGGCGGCGTACAAGAGGGAAGAGGCGATCCGATGACGGTCTATGTGACGGGCGACATCCACAGTGGGCTCGACATGCAAAAGCTCCGCGACTGGGAGCTTGGGGATGGCCTTACCAGCGACGACTATCTCATCGTTGCCGGTGACTTTGGCTTTCCGTGGAACTTTTCTGCCGAGGAATGCGCTGACATCGCTTGGCTCGAGTCGCGCCCCTACACGGTTCTCTTCGTGGATGGCAACCACGAGCGCTTCGACCACTGGGAGGAGCGTCCCATGGAACCGTGGCACGGCGGGCTGACGCAACGCCTGTCGGATACTTCGTCTATTCGGCGCCTGACGCGCGGCGAGGTCTTTGAGCTCGACGGTTCGACAATCTTCACCATGGGCGGTGCCACGAGCGTGGACAGGGAATACCGCGTGCCGTATTCCAGCTGGTGGCCTCAGGAGCTCCCGGACGAGCGCGATTTCGATACCGCGCGGGCAAGGCTCGACGAGGTCGGCTGGAAGGTCGACTGCGTCATCACCCATACCTGCGCCACGCGCATGCTCTCGCCGACGCTCTACCCGGACCCAGGCTGGGAACGCCCTGATGTGGATCGGTTGACCGGATTCCTCGACGAGCTCGAGGACCGCCTGGACTACAAGCGCTGGTATTACGGACATTTTCACCGAGACGGCAATCCGGACGAACGGCACACGGTGCTGTACGACCGGATCGCGAGGCTCGGGGACAAACTCCTGCCGTGGGGCGCGTACTGATGACGGTCTATGTAACAGGCGATGTCCACGGCAGGGCCGAGTACGGGGCCAGCAGGTTCGCCTTCAGGTCTTGGCCGCTGGGCCGGACGCTGACGCGCGATGACGCGGTGATCGTGGCCGGCGACTTCGGCTTCGTCTGGGACGGCTCGAATGCTGAGAGGTATTGGCTCGACTGGTTCGAGTCGAAGCCCTGGACCACGTGTTTCGTAGACGGCAACCATGAGAACCACCACGCCCTGACAGAACTGCCGGTGCGGGAGTGGAGCGGCGGTCTCGTCCATGAGGTGCGACCGCACGTGCTGCACCTCATGCGCGGAGGGGTATTCGACATCGCGGGAACCACGGTCCTTGCCATGGGCGGCGCCGCGAGCAACGACAGGCAGTATCGCAAGGAGGGGAGGAGCTGGTGGCCCGAGGAGATGCCGAGCGAGAAAGAGACGGAACACTGCCGCGCCTCGCTCAACCGCGTAGGCTGGAGGGTCGATTACGTGGTGACGCATGAGGCTCCTGCTGCCCTGGCCAGAGAGCTGTGCCGGGAGCGCGGACGTGAGTACCGTGGGGATCAGCTGCAAACCTTCCTGGGCGAGCTCGATGGGCGGCTCGGCTACCGCGCTTGGTTCTTCGGGCACTACCACGGTGACGAGTGGCGTGACGACAGGCACCGTCTGGTCTATCGAGACATCGTGCCGATCGAAAGTGCTGCGCCCGGTTCTCAGTTCTAGAAACCCCCTAGAAATGCTCTAGGGGGTTTCTAGAAAATTAGATGCTATGCGGCCTACTCGATCTTCATCTGGGTCATGACCTCGATCTTGGCCTCGGCCACGGCCGCACGCTGCTCGGAGGCGGCAAGGCGGTCCTTGAGGGCGGCGACCTCGGCCATCAGGTCGCGCTGGGCCAGGAGTGCGTCGTTCAACTCGGCTTGGGCTTTCAGCGCGGCGTCACGCTCGCCGCGCAGTCGCTCAATCTCATCGACCATGGCCACGGCCTCGGCATGGAGTTGGACGACCTGCCTGTCGAGTTCCCGAGCATCGGCGAGATATCTGACGCTCGCGGCATGGAGCTCGTTGTTCTCGAGCTCGAGGCTCGCGGTATCGAGTTCGAACTTCTCCTCTATAAAGGCGACCCGCTCATTGCAGTCGGCCTCAATCTTTTCATTCCGATCCGTCGCCTCGGCGAGCTTGCGGCTGAATTCATCCACCTGGGCCATGAGCAGTGCGTTCTCGGTCCTGAGGTCGGCAGTCTCGCGCAGCAGCTTCTCCCGCCATGTCGCCTCGATCCGCTCGGCAGCCTCATCGAGGACGGCCTTCACGCCGGATGTCTCGCTGATTTTCTTTTCGCTCGGATTGTCTGCCATGGTGCGGCACTCCAATCAACAACGGCATGGCTCCGCCATGCCATATGGCTGGGAACAATGCACGGCCGCTGTTGATTTGTAGTCATCCTGCGATCGGTGAGTTCTAAAAGGCGCCTCAAGTCATACGTTATGCGTTCACGCAGGGGGTTTCAGTTGGAGAAATACCGCACTCTTATATAGTAGCGCACTCGGATTTATCTTCTGACGCCCACCAATCCGCGTTCACGGAGGATGCGGTACAAAGTCGATTTCGATATACCGGTGGCGGCGCAGATGTCGGGGATGGGCGTTTCCCGCGCAAGGTAGAGTTTCACGGCAGCATCGGCCTTGACGTCCGCGATGCGCGGGCGGCCCCCGACGTTGCCACCATGGTTCCGTTTTACGGCGATGCCCTCGGCCTGGCGCTGCTTGATCAGGTCGCGCTCGAGCTCAGCGGTGCAGGCGTGAGTGCCGAGGACGAATCGACCGAAGGCGGTATCGAGGTCGACCGGCTGTTTCAAGGAAGTTAGCTTCACGCCGAGATTTCGGAACATAAGGTCGTAGTTCAGCAATTGCCTGGTCGATCTGGTTAGGCGCTCCCAGGACTCGACTACCACTTCATCGCCGGCCTTCATCTTCTTGAACAGACGCTTCTGCTGAGTTCGGTCGCCGTCCTTGGCACCCGTGACCTTGTCTTTGTAGATATGGCCATAGGACACGCCGGCGTTGACCAACGCCTCGATCTGCCTATCTAGCTTCTGATCCTTCGTGCTCACGCGAGCGTATCCGTATCTGGTCATTTTCAGCCTCCTGCCTTGTCTTTTGATTTTCTCATGGGAATGCAAGTGGAGGTTTTGACACTGGGTTTTGGCACTCGCTGTTCACGGCATCGAGGGTTCGGTTTTCGAGTGCCGCGCGGCATACGTTTTGGGACGTTGAATATGAACAATAACAGAGGTGTACCAGTTAACTGGGGCAGTCGCAGGTTCGGTTAGAATTGATGCCACGGCGCATTCCGTGCGCGGGCGGCCGACGATTTGATCGGAGGTCACCATATGCTGAAATTCCTTAACGCGCTGGCCGCTCTCGCGACGGTCGGCACGTTCATCATCGCGTTTTTGAACTCGTATGAGGTTCGGATTAAGGTCCGTAGGCGTACGCGCGGAGCGGACGGTGGACGGCATTTGCGCCACAAGCGCAAATAAGAATGCCCGGGGGTCGGATCCCGGGCATTTAACTAAACCAGAAAACTAGGCCGCCCGCGCTCCTTGATGCTTACACGGGATGCGTCGTTTTCTGCTTTCATTTTATCCTCTTTAGGCGGATAAAACCACCGTACGCTTGGGCTCTCATGTGAGTTCATCCATCGTCCATGCGGCGTGATCGCAACAGTGGGAGCCGTCCAGGACAGCTCATCTTACAATCGAATGAATTGCAGCTGCCGAATTGATCTCCATAAACATGACGCGGCTGTAGAATGAAGCAGGGTCGAAACGAAGCAGTTCCCGGACAATTGGCGTCCGGTCAGACACTTCGGTTCGGCCCTTTCTCATGCGCATTTCTAGAAACGCCTAGTACGGATACAGGTCTGGACTAGGTCCACTCATCGCCAGCGACATGTATTCCGAAATGATTGCGAATCGCTTTTGATGCGGTGCCTGACGGCACCTATGATCCGCTCGCGAAGCTCGCTGACTTATATATCTCTTATTTACATCGCCCGGGGAGCGAAGCGACGCCAGCGCTGAGGGCTGACGGCTGGCACGCCTCGCGCTGATGACTTGCTGATTGTAATAACTGGTCGCGAGGTCTAATTAGCTTGGTGGTTGAATTGTTAGGCGGTGGAGCATCCACAGAGTCCGGGCACAATCGTGGACCCTCCCTAAATCTTCGAAACCAGCATTGCAGCTGGGAAAGCCTCACCCGCCCCTTGGCCTTTTGCTCGACGATCTCGCGGGACTCCGCATGGCTACGCCCATGCATCCGGACCGTTCGTTTTAACGCGCCGGCCGTCCTCACCGGCACCCCCGTACATGGCGGAACCCGGGGTTGGGCTCAGAATCCGTCACGGCTGCATGCTCATCGCGATCCTCTTTGCTTGACGTTGCGGCTTATCACCGCGACACGTGTGTTGCCACACGGCTATCCAACCAACTCCTGATCTTCGGCTGTTCGCCTACTTTCCTGCAGTTTTCCAGCAGGACAATCGCTCTGAATCCGGCACGCCGTCTCCGCCCAGAAGGGCCGAGGCGGCGCAGGGGTCACATGGAGGGCACTACCCCCGTCGAAGTCTCCGTAGAGACGGGACAATGAACCTGTACAGCTCAGTCTCCGATTATTCGAGCCCTTGGCTACCTTTTTGAACGGGTCTTAAACCCGTGCCGACCGGGAACGGCATATGTCCGCTCCCATAAAAAACGGGAGCCGTGCGAGCCGGCTCCCATTTGCGTTTTCTAACTGTCATCCATAGCGTGACCTGCGGGTCCCTGCTATCATTGGATGTGCCAGGAGTGCTGTTTGCGTTTTTAGCACAACTGGCAAGTAGAAACGCGAGTTGGTAGCTCGCCTCTACACCGTGCGGAGGTGTTGGTAGCACCCGAGCACAATCTTGATGGTATCACGCCCGCCCGTCTTTTCGGCGGGCGGGTTGCCATTTTTTTATGCCTCTACCTGCGGAAACTATAGTATACCTCAGTAACTCATGCCTCACCGCTCTACCGGGGCATGAGCGCTTTACTCCGCCCCGACAGGCAGTTCGAGGCTAGCGAGGCGTGTCGCCGCGAGCGTAATCGCCGCGATCGACGACGCGATCGTCCATCTGTCGCGACACGGCGCTACCGCTGTGCGCCTGGCCGGCGGCGCGAACGCGGTCGTCGCCGGCATCGACAACGCCGCCGGCGTAACGGTTGCGAATCTCCCTTGCGTAACCGCGCCGGGCAAGAAGCTCATCACGTACGGCGGGATCTTCGAGCAGATCTTCATCGCACTTCGGTGCAATGAATTTAGGAAACGAATTGTAGGAGACGCCCTTGCTCGCTTTCGCCTGCTCGACCCACGCCGAGTATGCTTTCTTGAGACGCTTGATGTAAATCTCACAACGTTTCTCGTATGGAAGGGCTCGCTCGGCTTCCAACACGTTATTTCCGAAAGCCGTCTGCAACGACTTCAACGCGAACCGCCCGTCGAGACGGGTCAAGTTGAAGGTACATTTTGGATTACCGGCCTCTTTGATATCGAGATCTGTCGCATAGACTCGATTGTTCTTGATGAAAATGTCTACGCCCCACGAGGCAAGTAATTTTTTGAACTGCTCCATATTCTTCGGGTGGTAGTCGTCGATTGCAATATGGATCAGCTCGCGCAGATTGTTTTTATAACTGTACTCTCCCCGATCGACAATCTCCTTTTCAATATCGCGCGGCTGACGATCTCGAATCTTTGAATTTCTCTTACCTTTTTCAAGTTGAGTAAGATTCCAGGCCTTGTCCATTTCACGAACCCATGAAGCGCGTTCGAATTTTCCGCGACGCCCACCAGTCTCGCAACGTTTGCCGGTCAGCAAATCGGTACGGTTGATCGCCATATGGACCGCGTAGCGTTTTCCCGCCTTATCGCTTTCCTCATGCAACGCGAGAATCACTTGTTGATGCGGATAGTGCTTCGCAAGCCATTGCTCCGCGTAGGCCAAACATGCATCGGGGGTCATCTTGCCTCCGTTGCAGCTGCACTCCTCGGGCAGAAACGCGAGAATCTGATGAAGCATGATTACGTTTTTGACTCCGGCTCTCGACGGCTTGTCGTGATGGAAAACCTTTCTGGTTCTATCCATTTTCGAAAACCAGTGGTCGCTCCATTCGATGTTCCAGCCACCACGCACAATCGCATCTTTTCCGTTGATGTATTTACGAACATTCTTTGCATAGCGCTCACTCGACACTCTTTTCTGTTTGATAACAGTCACTTCACATCACCACCGACGAAATAGCGCTTTTCAAGCTCGTCGATGAAACGGTCTAGCTTACGCCCAACTTGATAAACCTTCTCAAGTGTTCGAAAAACAGCTTTCTCGTTGTACGCGGGAAGCCCTTGGGCGTTCAAAAAGTACATGAGCTGATTGAGATTCGTTCCTTCCTTCAAAAGCTCGTGATAGATTTTGTCGATCGACGCCCGATCGACATCGATTTTCTCGACTCTCCCGACAAGAGCAGTGCGACGCATGAAGGCCGACATCGACACGCCGAGTTCAGAAGCGCGATTCTCAATGGATTTTTTCTCACTTGGCGAAACCCGGATGCGAATCATCTCAGTTCGCTCTTCGTCTTCAGTCAGATCGACCCCGCGAGTCACCGCGTCATCGGGACGCAGGAAATACCTAATCAGTTCGGCCTCAGACATTTGGGCCTTTTTGGAAAACGCAACAAGCGTTTTCTTTTCTTCTTCACTCAGCGTTGCCTTGACTGTGAACGGACGTTTCGTACTCACGGACAGCTCCTCGAAAATGAACCGCACACCGGAGAGGCCTCCGGTGCAAAACCAGCTATTCGATTCGCTTTCCTTTTCGAGTGCTTAAAAATCGCCGACGCGATTTGAAAACGTCTCGCGAAAACTTTACCGCCGTGAGAGGTGGTAAAGCAAGATGTGTGGGAAAACAAATGGCCCGTATGGGCCCATTTGTTGCCACCCACACCCATCTTGCAATCTCCGGAACGGTGATTGGGCGAAACGCAGTGTAGACGTGGAATGAGAGGCCTCATTCCAAGCGAGAGGCCTCGCGGCGTCGTAACTGCGTGAAGACCGTGAGCGAAAGCGAAATTTTAACGCGAAGGATGCTGGGCGTTAGAAGTTCGCTGTAGCGAGAGCGAAGCGATATTGCGAATGCGAGGGATGCCGAGTATTTGCAATATCGCGCAGCGGGTTTGCGCCGCCCGCGGCGCAAACATTCGACTTGTCGAATCGTTTTTCGCAACGCCGGCGAAAAAGTTGAGGCAGCTTTCGACAATTTCAATGGCGCGGAGAGTCATTAGCGTGACTCGCAGCGCTGTTGGATTTGTCGAAAGGTGACGCGACTCGCATTGCGATTCGGATTAGCGAGTCGATTTTCATGCGGCGGTCAAGCCGCCTATGATTGCGACCAGAGGTCGCTATCGATTTTCAAACTCACGTTTTGTTTAGACGCGATTTGAAATGCGAAACGAAAACCGAAACGCCCGCGCGAGTCGTTTTGACTTTTGCGCAGGCGTTTCGAATCAAATGAAAATCAATACGATGAGTTTTTGAGTTTCACGCTTCATAACAGATTTAAAAACTACGGCGTCGATTCCAACTGCCATCAATCAACCGATGCAGTCGCAGTCGACTTACCGACCCAGGTCCAAGGGCGGAGCCCTGGCAAGAGCCAACGGCTGCGAACTTGTGGCTACATTTACGATGGAGGTACAAGTTTGCGTCTCTTGCGAGATTTTTCATCTCACAGCACATTTCACGGCAAACCATCGCCGCGCTTAGATCGCCTCGGTGTCCGGTGGCTGTCCGGTAGCGAACCTTTTACCGAGACGCACCGGAGACATTGCGTAACTGCGTCATGCCGCAACAATGTAAAAGTGTGACTGCCGAGCTGTGTAATAACGCAATAACGTAACAACGTTATTGCGTCACTTTTTAACGCCGCCAAGGGCGCCGGGTTTTTAGGGCAGAGCCCTAGTGCGCCGCCGGGCTTTGTACGGCGGCGCACGACACTTGCGGAAAATTTTCAGGCGCGATTAGTTCAATGTTCAATTGTTCTGCTATTCCACAGTCACGTTGTTCTGTTATTTCGATTTGCCGTAATCGCGTTATCGCACAGCTACGCTACTACGTAGTTACGTTATGACACAGTCGCGTTGTGTCATAGTTCGGTTCCGCAAGAGTCGTACGCCGCCGTACAAAACTGCGTTTTGCCCGGCGGCGTACGATTTAGGGCTCTGCCCTAAAACCCGGCACACGGCAAAACGAAATAACAGAACTATGTAATAACGACATTACGTAAATACGGCATTGCTGAAAAAGTGAATACCGTTGACACTCCCCGTAGTTGAAACCAGGGGTTTTACGACGGTTTTGATAATCTATGTGGTCAATATGATGCCGTTGAACCCGCGTATCGATACCGCTCAGCCATTCGCCTCGCCCCCGTCGCACGCATCTTCATTCGGTCTGTCATTATTAATCTAACGATGCTTTGGGAAATGTAGGTGCTTCTAAATGTACTGTCGACTTCTTCTCAAACTAATCCTAAGAGACAAGGCCGTATGGATT
>UQXP01000025.1 GCA_900545055.1 uncultured Collinsella sp. | reverse complement strand
TGCCGTCTAAGCGCGCCTTTGCCAGTCATCTGGGAATCAGTGTCATTACTATCGAGAATGCATATAGCCAGCTACTTGCTGAGGGCTATATTTGCTCATTGCCGCGTCGTGGCTACTACGCTTGCGAGCTTCCGGATGCACCGGTTTTGGCTTTGGCTGCGGAGGGTATCGACCGAGATGCCGTTTCTGTGGGTCCCAACGCGCATGATGTCAACGGACGGACCGAGCAATTCGCCCCGTTCTCTCCTTCCGCTTTGGAGGCGGCGCGGCTTTGGCAAAGCGCACTGCGGGCGACGCTGGCATCCGAAGACGAGCGCGAGATCTTTTCGCCCGCACCGGCACAGGGCACCGCTCGGCTACGACGCGCAATTGCTCACCATCTGCGCGGGACAAGGGGTATGAATGTCGACCCCGACAACATCGTTATCGGTGCGGGCGCCCAGCTGCTCGATACCATGTTGGTTCAGTTGCTTGGCGCGGACAAGGTGTATACCGTTGAGGACCCGGGCTATTTGCGCCTGACGCGTATCTACCAGGCTATGGGCTGCAAAGTTCGACATATCCCGTTGGATGATGAGGGCGTGGACTTGGGCGCTCTGCAGAAAACCGGGGCCGATGTCCTTCACCTGATGCCGTCCCATCAGTATCCGACCGGCCTTGTGACGAGCATTGCGCGTCGCTATGCCCTGCTGAGCTGGGCCGCCGAGCAGCCGGGCCGGTATCTCATCGAAGATGACTTTGATTGTGAGTTTCGCCTTGCTGGTAGGCCGATTCCCGCGCTCGCGTCGATCGATGCCGCCCAGTCGGTTATCTACACCAACACGTTTTCGAAGAGCCTGTCATCGGCGCTGCGTCTAGCGTACATGGTGTTGCCCGATGAGCTTATGGAGCGGTTTAGGCGCAGCCTTGGTTTCTACGCCTCGTCGGTGAGCTCTGTTGACCAGGTTGCCTTAGCGCGTTTACTGGAATCGGGTGATTACGAGCGGCATGTGAACCGCGTACGCGTGCGCGCTCGCGAGGCGCGCGATGGCCTGGCGGCGCTTGTGCGGAAGGCGTTTCCGGCGGGGGAGGTCTCGATCGAACATGCGGACGCGGGCCTTTACTGCACCGTGGTTGCGGAGCGCGGAACGGGTGGAAGCTCTTTTGTGCGGGCCCTCACGCGCTCGAGTATCCCTTTTGTCGATATCAGTGACTGTTATTGGTGTGCCGATGGCGCATCTGCCCCTGAAGACTCAACTAAAATTCTTGTCCAGTATGACGATTTGGGTCCAAAAGCGCTTAACGCCTTGGAAGTACAGCTAATGGGGGCACTCTGCAATCTAAGTGAGTAGACTTTTGGCACTTTGGCGAGCAGGCAGTTTTGTAGCAAGCTATCTACCTGCGGTTTTGAAAAGCAGGATGACCGGCCTGCTCGGGATATTCAAAAAAGTCTACTCACTTGCCGCGCAAAGCTTCTACATGAGAAAAAATGGGGTTTTCAACAGGGTTTCGTCCGGCTCTTGGCAAGCTTTTGGCCAGTTGGGGAGGGCTGTTGAAAACTTGGCAGTCCGTTCGGCGCCATTTTTGGTGCGTTCGCGCCAATGCGTGACTAACTGGGTTGAAATTCGTGTTTTCCTGTGCCTATGAAGGATCTACTTTGTGACATATCGGCTTTTAGGTACTGGCGTTTGCCTCCTCAAGTCCGCGCTTTGTGTCCGCCGCTTCCACGACCGGAAGAAGACCGGCAGCGATATGATCTCGCCCGCAACCCGACGGCTGCGGTCGCGCTCGGTTTTCCGTTGCATACATTGGTTCGGACGAGAAACAAACGGACTTGTCCTGCCAGCATTAGGCAGCGGCTGTTTCTTGGTGAGCTCCCCAGGGAATCCGTGCTGGAAACGGAGCATGGATTTTTGATTACGTCTCCTCTACTGACGGCATTCATCATGTCACGGCATCTGACGGATCTTCAGCTTCTTTTGGTATTGGCGGAGATGTGCGGCTTGTTTGCGGTGTGTGCCCTGCCGGCGTTACTTGAGACGGAGCTTTCGCGTGCAATTGATTCGGGTGCGATTTCGACAACGTTCGGTTGGGCGCGCTGCCCGTCCGAGGACGGCACCGCCTCAAATTTATGGCGTCGAGACGCTTTGGTTTTGGGCGGAGACCTTGACCGTTTTTGTTCAGATGTTTGTGGGATGCGTTACGGCAATAGATTTATGGCGGTATCGCAACTCGTTCCATTGGGTGCCGCGTCGCCTTTTGAGGTCGAGGCGTATTTGCTACTTGCACTGCCGCGATCCCTGGGAGGCGAAGGTTTTTGCGGCATAGAGCTTAATGTTGAAGTGATGCTAAACACAAGTGCTCGAGCGATTGTGGGAAAGTCCCGTGTATATATCGACCTACTTCTTTCTTCACCGGACGGTAGGCGACAGGTGGCCATTGAATGTCAGGGAAAGGCCTCGCACGGACGCGCAGGGGATGGCTTGCGTGACGCTGACCGCATGACGGCCCTTCAGGCCATGGGCTACGATGTACTTCTCCTGACACACAGACAGATATCCGATGAGGGTAGATTCCGCGCGATCGTTAAGACCGTATGCAGGATGCTCGATGCTGAATATCGCGATAAAAGCTCAGATGAGCAAAGGGCTGAGACATTACTTCGGTCTGAACTATTCGTTGACTGGACAAAATTGGGAGTAATTGACGGAAAGATGCCCGTTAGACACAAAACAGTTCGATCGTGGACGGCTGCGGTTCTAAGTGAGTAGACTTTTGGCTTGATGGCGACCAGGCCGTTTTGAAACAAGTCATTTCCCTGCGACTTTATAAAGCAATACGGATGGTCTGCTCGGTAAGTTTCGAAAAGTCTACTCACTTAGTTTTTGACGAGAGACCGATGCCGAAGATAGCTCTATTTCAGGGCGTTAACGAGTCCTCGAGACACAAAAAGGCCCGAACCAATACGGTCCGGGCCTCATCGAGCTAGAGGTTATGTCTCAAGCGGTTGGCTTAGCCAAAGTAGCGCTTGAGCAGGCCGGCGAAAGCCTTGCCGTGACGAGCCTCGTCGCGAGCCATCTCGTGCACGGTATCGTGGATGGCATCGAGGCCAGCGGCCTTGGCGCGCTTGGCAAGATCAGTCTTTCCGGCGGTGGCGCCGTTCTCGGCCTCAACGCGCATCTCGAGGTTCTTCTTGGTGGAGTCGGTCACGACCTCGCCCAGGAGCTCAGCGAACTTGGCGGCGTGCTCGGCCTCCTCGTGGGCAGCCTTCTCCCAGTACAGGCCGATCTCGGGATAACCCTCGCGATGAGCGACGCGAGCCATGGCCAGGTACATACCGACCTCGGAGCACTCGCCCTCAAAGTTGGCGCGCAGGTCGGCAACGATGTCCTCGGAGACGCCCTCCATCTTGGCGACGCCCACGACGTGCTCGGCAGCCCACTCGAGCTGGCCCTCCTCCTGCTTCAGGAAACGAGAACCGGGAACGCCGCACTGGGGGCACTTGAAGTCCTCGGGCAGCTGGTCGCCGTCGAACTCTTCCACATAACCGCAAACGGGGCAAACAAACTTCATGATTCGATCCTTTCGATCGATGGCGATTGTGCGCTCGTCCGGTCCCGTAAGGGCCCTCTCCGGACGTGCGTCTTGACGAGTTCTATTATCCATAAATGCAACCAAATGTGAAGCCTATTAGGAATGATTTTTAATAAAACAATTTCGAGATATGAAGATGTTGATTGATTAACGATTGGGAGGCCGTCTGCGATTTTTGCTGAGTACAATCGGGCGAGCAAATGTTGACCTATCAACAAATGAAGGAGTTTCCTTTATGCATCTAGCCCGTCGTGCCTGGTGCCGAACATATCAGACGGTTTTTCGCATTGCATTGCCGATCCTGCCCTATACCGAGCCGCGCATTCTGGAGCATGCCGAGGATGTGCCCGCGGTGCTTCAAAAGCGCTCGATCCAGAAGGTCCTTATCGTGACAGACCCTGGCATTGCACGTTTGGGACTCACGGCATCACTCGAGCGTGCGCTTACGGCTCAGGGGATTGGCGTTACGGTCTATGCCGAAACGCGTGCGAACCCCACGGTCTCGAATGTGGAGGAGGCGGCGTCCCTGTATCGAGAGCGCGCCTGCCAGGCCATTATCGGTTTTGGCGGAGGATCAGCCATGGACTGCGCCAAGGGCGTGGGCGCACGCATTGCGCAGCCAAGCAAGCCCATCAACAAGATGCGCGGGCTGCTGCGGATTCATCGTCGTCTGCCGCTGCTCATCGCCGTTCCCACCACGGCGGGCACGGGAAGCGAGGTCACGCTTGCGGCGGTAATTACCGATGACGAGACGCACTACAAGTATCCCATTAACGACTTTGTGCTTATCCCGCGCTTTGCGGCGCACGACCCCGAGTTTACGCTCGGTCTGCCCGCCTCCATTACGGGGCAGACGGGCATGGACGCCCTGACGCATGCCGTCGAGGCGTTTATCGGGCGAAGCACCACGCCCTATACGCGCAAGATGGCGCGACAGGCGGTGCAGCTCATCCACGACAATTTGCTCGAGGCCTATGAGCATGGCGACGACATGCGTGCGCGTCGCAATATGCTTTCGGCGGCGTATAAGGCGGGTGTTGCCTTTACGCGCTCCTATGTTGGATACGTTCACGCCATCGCACACAGCTTGGGTGGGCGTTACGGGATTCCGCACGGCTTGGCCAACGCTATCATCCTGCCGTATATGCTTCGCGCCTATGGCGAAGCTGCTGCTCCTAAGCTCGCCGATCTTGCCCGCATGGCCGGTATCGCGCCGGCTAACGCGCAGGACAGCCTGGCGGCCGAGGCCTTTATCGATTGGGTCGATCGAATGAACGCCGCCTTGGACATTCCCAAATATGTGGCGGGCATTCGCCGCTCCGACATTCCGCAGATGGCGGCGCATGCCGATGCCGAGGCCAATCCCCTGTACCCCGTTCCGCTTTTGATGGACCGCCTGGAGCTCGAGCATATGTACGAAGTTGTTGCAGGTGGTATGTTTGAGGACGAGAACTAGGAGGTTGCCATGAACACCGAGGAAATTGCGCGCATCGTCGGCGATCAGCGCACCTACTTTAAGACGCGCGCCACGTTTGATGTCGATGCTCGACGTCGCGCGCTCGTGAGTTTACGCGATGCAGTACGGGCCCACGAGGCTGATATCGCCCATGCGCTCAAGACCGATTTGGGGAAGTCGCATGACGAGGCCTATATGTGCGAGATCGGCACGTCGCTTTCCGAGATTTGACATCAGATCGCTCACGTGGCTCGATGGAGTCGTCCGCGCCTGCGTCCGTGCGATCTCGCTAACGCCGTGAGCGTGTGCAAAACGCAAGCCGTGCCCTATGGCGTCACGCTCATCATGGCTCCGTGGAACTACCCGTTTTTGCTAACACTCGAGCCGCTCGCCGGCGCCCTTGCCGCGGGCAATACTGTGGTCATCAAGCCGAGTGCCTATGCTCCGGCATCGAGCGCGGTGCTCAAGCAAATCTGTGAAGAGGCATTTGATCCGTGCCTGGTGACGGTTGTCGAGGGCGGGCGCGCCGAGAACGATGCGTTGCTCGATGAGTGCTGGGACAAAATCTTCTTTACCGGTAGCGTTCCGGTCGGCAAGCTCGTCATGGAGCGCGCGAGCAAAAACCTCACGCCTGTGACGCTTGAGCTGGGCGGAAAGAGCCCCTGCATCGTGGATGCGACGGCAAATTTGAAGGTCGCGGCACGGCGTATCGCCTTTGGTAAATGGCTCAACGTGGGCCAGACCTGTGTAGCGCCCGACTATCTGCTGGTCGACGTGCGCGTGCACGATGAGCTGCTGGGCCTTATCAAGGAGGAGGTCCGCCGCATGTTTGGCGAACATCCACTCGACAATGAGGATTACGGACATATCGTCAACGCCAAGCATTTTGCGCGCGTGCGCGGGCTGATCAATCTCGATAAGGTCGTGCTTGGAGGTGCCGCGCGTGAGGCATCGCTCAAGATTGAGCCGACGATTTTGGACGGCGTGTCCCCCGATGACGCCGTGATGCAGGAGGAGATTTTCGGCCCCATCTTGCCGGTGCTGACGTTTGAGAGCCTAGACGAGGCCGAGACGTTTATTACGGATCGTCCGACGCCGCTGGCCCTGTATATCTTTAGTCAGGATCGCGAGGTTCAGCAGCGCTTTGTGCGCTACGTGCCCTTTGGCGGCGGCTGCGTTAACGATACCATCATGCATCTGGCTACGAGTCATATGGGCTTTGGCGGCATGGGCGCGAGCGGCATGGGACAGTACCATGGCCGCGAGAGCTTCGATACGTTTAGCCACAAGAAGAGTATCGTGAACAAGGCAACCTGGCTGGACGTGCCGTTTCGGTATGCGCCCTACGCAAGCTGGAAGCACAAATTCGTGCGCATGTTTGTGCATTAGAATCAGATGGTGTAGCGACAAACGGTCGAAAAGGCGCGGGTGGGGCGAATTTGTGTCCGCACGGGACCGTAGACTTCTCAATAAGGTTACACACCGGTTTATCCGGCCGTTAGAGGAGCTGCTATGTACGAGCCTTCGCGTGTTCTTTTGTCGTTTCATATCGCAGGATTTCAGTATGCCGATGGCGCCTTGGTCCTGGGCGATCTTCAAGCGGGTGATAAGCTGACGCTGTGTGCCGAGCGCGATAACCCTCATGACCCCGAGGCAATTGCGATCTACTATGGCAAGACCAAGCTTGGCTATGTTCCGGGAAACGAGGCCGGCCCGCTGTCCTTGATGATGTATTACGGACACGGGGATGTATTTGAGGCACGCGTGCAGCAGGTTGCCCCCGAGCGTAGCCCGTGGCACCAGGTGCGCGTTGGCCTCTATGTGGTGGATGCCCGCTAATCGGTAAGGGAGACTGCCATGTTTGACGACGATGACCTGTTCGATCTGACGGATGATCCGTTTGAGTGGGACCTGTTGCTCGATGACGATGAGCTGGAGCGGGACCGTAAGAAGCGGCAGGACAAGAAAACTCAGGATGACGCTTCGAAAAAGCAAGACAAGCGCCGCCGAGGTCTGTTCGGCGGGCTCTTTGGATAACCGCCGCATCGCTGCGCCTGTATACTTAGCACGAGTTGAACACGTTGCGAAATGAGGGTATAGACGATGATGTGGTTTACCGCCGACCTGCACCTGGGCGATACGAATATCTTGCGCGACATGGACCGGCCGTTTGCCTCGGTCGAGGATATGAACCGCAAGGTTATCGATGCCATCAACGAGTGTGTGGCTGCGGACGACCGCCTCTATATCCTGGGAGACTTTACGTATCGCTTACCCATGGCGGAGGCGGTGCACTTACGTGAACGTATTGCATGCCAGAACGTAACGCTCGTCCGTGGCAACCATGACGGAGATTGGGAAGATCCGGACGCGCCGCAAATATGGGATGACGTGCGCGACTATCTGGAGATTGCTCCCGGCTATGCCAAGGGACATCGTCTGGTGATGAGCCATTACCCCATGCTCAGCTGGAATGGCAAGGCGCGTGGCGCCATCATGCTGCACGGACATATCCACAGCAGGGGAGACCGCACCAACGCGCGCAACCTCGACCGCGAACGTCCTATCTTTCGCTACGATGTCGGCCTCGATGCCAACGAGTACAAGCCCGTAAGCCGTGACCAAATCCTTGACTTCTTTGGACTGTAATTCTCAAACCGTCACTCAAACCACCGCAAAGGGGATAGGCACCTTTGTGGTGGTTCTGGCGCCGTTGCCATTATGGCGGCGGCGCCTTTTTTGTCCGCGCGGCGCGGTAGAGTGTAGGCGGTTGAAATATGCGTCCATCGAGGAGCTGCTATGAATGAGATCAAGTGCCCGCATTGCGGCGAAGTTTTTAAGGTCGATGCGTCTGGCTATGCAGATATCGTCAAACAAGTGCGTGATGCCGAGTTCTCGCGCGACCTGGATGAGCGTGTGAAGGCAGTCCAGCGCGAGGGCGAGCAGGCGCTGGAGCTTGAGCGTTCGCGTTCGGCGTCTGCCCTGCAGGAGGCAGAGGCTCAGCGCAACGCTCAACTTGTCGAGCAGAAGAACGCTGCGGCTCAACAGCTGGCACAAGAGGTTGCCAAGCGCGATGCTGAGCTTGCCGAGCTGCGCGCCAAGCTCGAGGGTGCTGCCGCAGAGCGCGAGAGTGCAAGCCGGCGTGCGGCGGTTGAGGCTCGCGCCGATGTTCAAAAGGAGAATGTGGAGCTCCAGCGCGAGATCGATGCTCTGAAGGCGGAGCTCAATCATAAGGCCGACGAAGCTAAAATCGCCGAGGCGGCGGTTCGCAACGCAACTCAACATGACCTCGCTGCGCGCGATGCTCAGATTGCGGAGTTGCAGGCAAAGCTTGCCGCCGCAGATAAGGCTCAAGAAATGGCACTCGCAACTGCTGCGGCCGAGGCGCAGCGTAAGCTCGAGGCTGCGCAAAACGAAGCGAATCGTAAGCTTTCCGATTACCAGACAGAAGTGCGTGAGAAGTTCTCGAATGCTAAGGTGCAGTCCGAGCGTGAGGCCGAGAGTCTGCGCGCCCAGCTGCGCGAGCAGGAACTGGCTGCCAAAATGGAGCTCTCGGAAGCAGTTGCCGCGGCGGAGCGTGAGCGCGACGAGGCACGTGCCAAGCTGACGAGCGAGCTGGCAGTGCGCGATTCGCGCGAGGAGCAGGCCAAGGCGGCTCACGAGCTCGAGCTTGCGCAGGCCAAGCGCGCGAGCGATGAGCTGATTCGCTACAAGGATGAGGAGATTGAGCGCCTTAAGGACATGAAGGTCCGCCTGTCCACCAAGATGGTGGGCGAGTCGCTCGAGCAGCACTGCGAGACCGAGTTTAACCGTCTGCGCATGACGGCGTTTCCCAACGCGTACTTCGAGAAGGATAACGATGCGTCCGAGGGCACCAAGGGCGACTTTATCTTCCGCGAGTGCGACGCAAGCGGCAACGAGGTCATTTCGATTATGTTCGAGATGAAAAACGAGAACGACGAGACCGCGACCAAGCATAAAAACGAGGACTTCTTTAAGAAACTCGATCACGATCGTCGCCAGAAAGGCTGTGAGTACGCGGTGCTCTGCACGCTGCTCGAGCCCGAGAGCGAGCTTTACAATGCCGGCATCGTGGACGTGAGTTATCGCTATGAGAAGATGTACGTGATTCGCCCACAGTTCTTTATTCCCATGATCACACTTCTTCGCAATGCCGCTATGGGTTCGCTTCGCTATAAGCAGGAACTGGCGGAGTACAAACAGCAGAATATCGACGTCACAAACTTCGAAGCCAAGATGGAGAAGTTCAAGGACGGCTTCTCGCGCAATTACAACTTGGCGAGCAAGCAGTTCGAGTCGGCAATCAAGGAGATTGATGCTGCAATTAAGCAGCTCGAGAAGACCAAGGATGACCTGCGTCGCAGTACCGAGAATCTGCGTCTGGCCCACAACAAGGCCGATGATCTTACCATTCGTAAGCTCACCTGGGGCAACAAGACCATGAAGGTGGCGTTTGACGAGGCGCGCGAGGGTGCGACAGACGCGGGCGATGAACCTGCCGAGGCAGATTCGTATGAGGTCGAGGATGCCGAGTAGGGCATAGCGGATAAGGCGAAACAGGGGCCGCTGGCGATGTTGCCAGCGGCCCCGCTTCGTTTTGCCCATTGTGCTCGGCTAGTCCTCGAGCAGGTCCTCGATAAAGCCGACGCGGTAGTTTTTGAAGATGACCTCGCCACCGTCTTGCGTGGCGTCCAGATCGACATCGCCCATGATGCCAAAGTCGTGGTCGCCATCCTCGTCGGCGAAGATCTGGTGCACGTGCCATACGTGCGTGGTCTTCTCGTCGGACTCGTCGATGGAAAACATTGCGGCACTGCGGGCATCTCCGTCGGTGAGGATTTCCTCGTGCTGCTCGTGGTAGGCATCGAGGGCTTTTTGCCAGCGGATCTCGCTCATGCCCCAGTCGTCGTCGAGCTCGCCTAGGTCGCGCACATGCTCGCGGGCGGCAAGGGTCACACGGCGGAAGAGCGCGTTGCGCACCAACAGCGTGCAGCCACGGCGGTCCGTCACGACCTCGTCGATGCCCTGCGGCGGCGTAGCATCGAGGGCTGCCGGGTTGCCGGCGTTTTTCCACTCGTCCACCAGGCTCGAGTCCACCGAGCGCACCACAAAGCCCAGCCACGAGATAATGTCGCGCAGGCGCTCGTCGCGCTTCTCGATGGGCACGGTGCGGTCGAGCGAACGGTAGGCCTCTGCGAGGTAGCGCAGTAAAATGCCCTCGGAGCGGGCGATGCCGAGCTTTTGAATATAACCCTTAAAATCGCTCGCGCTTTCCAGCATGTCGCGCAGGACGCTCTTGGGAGAGAGCTGGTAGTCGTTGGCCCAGGGCACCTCCTGGCAGTACTTGTCAAAGGCGGCGTCGAGCAAATCCTCGAGCGGCTTTTCGTACGTGACGTCCTGGATGCGCTCCAAGCGCTCCTCATACTCGATGCCGTCGGCCTTCATCTCGGCCATAGCACGATCGCGTGCTGCGCGCTCCTGTGCGCGCAGCACCTGCTTGGGATCCTCGAGCGTTGCCTCGACCATCGAGATCAGATCCATGGTATAGGTCTCGCTCTCGGGGTCGAGCAGCTCCAACGCGGCAAGCAAGAACGGCGAGAGCGGCTGATCGAGCGCGAAGTCCTCGGGCAGATCGACCGTCAGCGCATAGTCGATGTCTGGTGCGGCGTCAGCCGGGGCGTCAGGCGCGGGCGGCACCTCGGTGCGAACGACGACGCCGGAATCGATGAGCGTGGCGAAGATTTCGTCGGCGCGAACCTCGAGCTTAGCCTTTTCCTCGGGAGTCTGTAGGCTCGTCTCGATGAGGTCGTGTACGCGGGTTCGGGCATCGCCGCCCTGCTCGACCACGCTAATCACCATGGAGTGCGTGATGCGCAGGCGCGGCTTGAGCGTCTCGGGCTGCGTCTCGATCAGGCGCTCAAAGGTCTGCTTGTTCCAGGTGACAAAGCCCTCGGGGGCCTTCTTCTTTTTAATCTTGCGGAGCTTCTTGGGGTCGTCGCCCGCCTTGGCCATGAGTTTGGCGTTCTCGATCTCGTGCTCCGGGGCCTCGGCGATGACCATGCCCTCGGTATCGAAGCCCGAGCGGCCGGCGCGACCGGCAATCTGATGGAACTCGCGGGCGCGCAGGCGACGCATCTTGTAGCCGTCGAACTTGGTGAGCGCGGTGAGTACCACGGTGTGGATGGGTACGTTGATGCCGACGCCGAGCGTATCGGTGCCGCAGATGACGGGCAGCAGGCCCTGCTGCGCCAGGCGCTCCACCAGCAGGCGATAGCGCGGCAACATGCCGGCATGGTGCACGCCGACGCCGCATCCAAGCAGGCGTTTGAGAATCTTACCAAAGGCCGTGGAGAAGCTCGTCCCCTTTGCCGCTTCTTTGATGGCCTCGCGCTGCTCCTTGCTGGCGATGCCAAAATTGGCGAGCGACTGTGCCGTTGCAAGGGCGGCATCCTGGCTAAAGTGCACGATATAGAGCGGGGCCTCGCCGCGGCGCATGGCGAGCTCGACCGTGCCCTCGAGGGAGGTCGTCACGTAGTCGTAGCTCAGCGGCACGGGGCGCGGGGCATCGACGACCAAGTCGCAGGTAGCACCGGTGTGTTCCTCGAGTGAGGCGGCGATGGCAGTGACATCGCCGAGCGTGGCGCTCATGAGCATGAATTGCGTGTGGGGCAGGGTGAGCAGCGGCACCTGCCAAGCCCAACCGCGGTCGGGGTCGGCAAAGTAGTGGAACTCGTCCATGGCCACGCAGCCCACGTCGGCATCTTCGCTCTCGCGCAGTGCGTCGTTGGCAAGGATCTCTGCCGTGCAGCAGATGACGGGTGCCTTGGTGTTGATATGCGTGTCGCCGGTAATCATGCCTACGTTATCGCGGCCGAGCACCTGCACAAGGTCGAAAAACTTCTCGCTGACCAGAGCCTTGATGGGAGCCGTGTAGTAGCAGCGCTTGCCCTGCGCCATGCCCATAAAGAGCATGCCCAGCGCGACGAGCGATTTACCCGATCCGGTCGGTGTGCCTAAAATGACGTGATCGCCGGCAGCCAGGTCCATGAGGGCCTCTTCTTGGTGATCCCACAGTTCAATGCCGCGATCGCTCGTCCATTCAAAGAAGCGTTCGAAGGCTTGATCGGGCGTGAGCCACGGTTCGGGCTCGCTGCCGTCCTCGGGCTCCCACCAGGTGGGGGAGAGCGCGCCGAGCGAGCCAAACTCGGCTTCGGTTCCCGTGCCGCCCGAGAATGAGCTGGCGGCGCCGGCGCCGGAGACGGTGCTGGCGGCGGTATCTGTCGTGGTCTGTGCCATGTGGTTGCTTTCTCTCGCGATTGTCCGCCAACTATTATGGCGTAGCGGCGCATCGATGCGTTTGCAGGCAAGAAAATGCAGGAAATGGGCGTTCTGCCCGGCCGTTTGGTGCAGTTGCCAGCTAAGTGAGTAGACTTTTTGCGATGTCGCGAGCACATGGATTTTGCACAAGGGTTCTATCTGCGGTTTTAGTTTTCGTTATGCGGGTTGTGCTTGGCTATTGCAAAAAAGTCTACTCACTTAGGTTTGAGGGTTGTTTGCTGGCGCCTATTCGCGCTTATTTGCTGACGCCGCGACCATCAGAAGCCCCTAGGACTCTTGCGGCAGGCGCTTCTTGCCCTTGCGGGCACGGTTTCTGAAGTTCTCGACGGCCTCTTCCATGCCGAGAGGCACGTAGGTGAGCTCATCGAGGTTTTCGGGCAGGTAGCAGGCAAGGCTTTGCTCCTGCGCGCGGCCCGCCGCGAGCTGCTCTTCGATGGGTTCCGCGCCGGGCGTAGCGCAAATGCCATAGACGGCGGCGCCCATCTCGCGCGTGCGGCATTCATATTCGGTCTCGGGATGCTCGGGATGGTCGCGGCGGACGTCGTCACTTACCCAAAGCGTATCGTAGCCGGCTGCGGCAAACTGTCCCAGGGCGTAATCGCGCAACGGTTTGCTGTCGGTTCGCAGCGTTACGGTGGCGCCGGCTGCAAAGAGCGGGCGATAGAGCATCAGATGGTCGACATGGACGAGGCGCTTTTTGGCGTACTTGGCCTTGGGCTGCGGCGTGGGAAAGTTGATGGTGATGGCATCGAGCTCGCCTGTGGCAAATAGCTGCGGCAGCGATGCGGCGCCTCGAGGCAGAACGAGTGCGTTGGTCAGTTCATGCTCGCAGATTTTCTGTGCGGCATAGGCGATGCAGATGGGCTCTTGGTCCATGCCGATAAAGAGCGTGTTTGGCTCGTGGGCCGCGCGCTCTACAAGGTACGTTCCCTTGCCGCAGCCAAGATCCAGGTGAAGGTGTTCGAATGGCTTGCTGCCAACTGGCGCACAGACTTCACGCCAATCTCCGGCATAGGCCTCGGGGTTCGTCTCAATCGCATCGGCGTAGCGCTCCAGGCGCTCCTCGAGCACAAAGTTCTTAGGCGTGCGAACGTGGACGGCTCCCATGAGGCTCCTTGGTCATAAATATGGAACGCATAGCTGCGCGTTCCGTCAATGGGTTGAAAAGGGTGGGCATAGTTTGCCCGAAAGAAGCGGCACGGCTCGGCGGCGAGTCGTCGATGCCTACAGGCGCTTGAGGATCACATAACGGTTGAGCTCGCCGCTGCGACCGTCGGCATGGAAACGCTCAAGCTCGCGCACGGGGACCTCGCCGCTTTTGTAGAACGTACGGACGCCGCGCACCAGGTCGGTGATCTGCTGATCGTCAAAGTGATGGCAATAGCGGTAGGCGTGGCGGTCGTTTTGCCAGCCAATGAGGTGGTCGCCGGCTTCAAACTGCGCGGAATCGTAACCCTCAAACGGCGGGGTGAGCTCGGCGCGGGCTTCGGCTCGAACGGCCTTGCGCGCCATGCGCTCGTCGTTCATAAACTCCCAAAAGCTGATGGCGATGATGCCGCCCGGGCGTGTTTGGCGCACCAGGGCGTCGAGCACGCGCACGCGGTACTCGCACGACGGCACGTGGTGCATAAAGCCAAAGCAGACCGAGATGTCGGCGAGCGGGGCGTCGAAAAGCACGTCGGGCGTCTCGGCGGGATTGAGTTTCATGAGAGCGTCGAGCACATCGAGTTCCTGGAAGTGCAGGTTGGGAATGCGCAGGGCGTGACCGCGTGCATCGATGGCCAGGTCCTGGCACGAGTCGACACCATAGAACTCGAAGGGGCAGTTGGCATCTGCCGAGGGGCTCGCGCCGTCGACGCCCTTGGCAGCCAGCGTGCCGCCGGCGGCAAAGTTCTCAAAGCGCATATTGCCGCAGGCAAGATCGAAGACGCGGACGGGATGCTCGATGGTGGCCACATCGAGCTGGTCGAGCGCTATGTCCATGGTGCGCACCCAGCCGGGCCAAGGAGCCTGGCGCGTATCGGAAAAGGAGGCGGAGTGCTCGCGATAGAACGTATTGTTGAGCTGGATGAGCGATGAGGCGAAATCGCGGTTCACGGCGCGGAACTCCCTCCGTTGGCGGTGCGGAATAAACAGTACGACCATACTACCGTTAACGCCGCAACGGGGACAACCGAGCTGCGGGTCATTGCTTTGTTTGGACACATTTCCGCAGCTCATATATGCCCGCAACCGCCGGTTGTCAAAAATCTCACTAGAATAGGTGGCATGCTTTTGGCGGTGGCGGATAGATTTTTAACTGTGCAAGGCGCCTTAAGAACAAAAACGGTCCGGCGGCACGGCTGGCATCACATAGGAGGAACCATGAATGTAGAAACTGCGCAGCGGCTCGCCGACCTTCGTCGCAGCAAGGGTTTTAGCCAAGAAGGGCTGGCGCGAAAGCTGGGGCTGTCGCGCCAGGCGGTCAGTAAATGGGAGCGTGCGGAGAGCTCGCCCGATACCGAGAACCTGATCTCGCTCGCAAAACTCTATGGCGTGAGTTTGGACGAGCTCCTCAATCCGAGCGATGAGATCGAGGACGATATCGAGTTTGAGAACGAGGACCGCGCCCGTCAGCGCGAGGCCGAGGCAGCGGAGCGTGCCCGCACCCATGAGGCGGCGGCACGAGCTACCGAGGCGGCAACGCAGGCGAGTGATGCGGCTGCCAAGGCGGCGCAAGCGGCAAGTTGGAGCGCGCAGGCAGCTAATGCGGCGACGGCTCAGGTGACGGGTGCCGGTGCGACCAGCGTGACTCCGGTGAAGGGTCCGTTTCAGTCGTTCCCGTATTGGGCTGTGTGCTGGCTGCTGTTCTTTTTGCTGATGTTCCTGTTTGGTGCCGGCCCCTTTGCCGCGCTGATCTTCTTTACGATCCCCATCTATCACTGGGTGGCGCGTGCGCTCGATGGCGATTGGGCGCGCGGGGATATCCAGGTTGGTCCGGCGCCGGCGGTCGCTAGGACTAAGGGGGAGGACGTTTCCACTGCGGTTGACGCTGACATGGCTGCCGGGGCCACCGCTGAGTCGAGTGCCAAAGAAGGTGGTGAATGATGAAGCTCTCGCATGAGTCTAAGAGGCGCTTGGGCGTCGGCATCGGAGCGTTTGTGCTTATCCTCGGACTTGTCTTCGGCACTTCGTGGACTTTGATTCATTTTGATGGACCGTGGGATTTCGACGATGTTGTATCCGGCTTGTCTGGTATGGGCGATGCGTTTGACGAGGACGATTCCTTGAATAGCGGTAACTATTCCGCTCGGCCTCAACAGCTTTCGAAGGAAACGTTTGATGCCGACGCGTTCACATCCCTTGACTTGGATGTGACGTCGGGTGCGGTTGAGATCAAATGCGTTTCCGACGGGCCGGTACGTGTCATCGAGAGTGGCCGCGTCGCAAAAGGAGTAGCTGCTTTCGATGCGGCAACCCAGAATCTGGCCGAGGTTAAGGGTTCTACGCTCAAGCTTCGCCAGTTCGATTGCGATGACGAGCGAGCCATTGACCGCACGGTTACCGTCGAACTGCCGCGCAAAGTTGCCGATAACATGGTGGGCATTACAGCGAATGTAGGATCGGGTGATCTGACGGTCGCGGGCATTGCGTGTCATGACCTCAACCTGACTCTGGACTCGGGAGACGTTGAGTTTACGGGCACCGTGACCGATACCCTGAATGCCGAGGTCGGTTCGGGCGATGTGACGTTCGAGCTTTACCCGGCCCCCACGAAGTCGATGGACGTGAGTGTGGGCTCGGGCGATGTGGAGATGACGGTTCCGAACTCGACGGGCTTTAAGGCGAGCCTCACCTTGGGCAGCGGCGACTTCGAGAGCGATTTCCTTCCGCTTGGCTACGACGGCGAGACCATTTTGAATCTTGAATTCGATAACGGTGACAAGTCTGCCACGTATCGTTTTGAAGTCGGTTCGGGCAACATGTCGTTTGATTCGGAGTATTGAGGCAGACGAAAGCCTAGGCGAAGATATAGACGCGCTGTTTGATGAAGGCGCCGAAGCCGAGATCGGCTCCGGCGCCTTTGCCTTTACAATGGGGGCATGGAACAGATTATCTTGAACATACTCGAGGCTCTGCGTCGCGGCGAGACCGTGGACGACAAGGTGCTCGTCAAACTGATACATGCCGAGGCGCGCCGTGAGGGTGCCGACAAACGCGATTTGGCCAAGCGCCGTCTGCTGCCGTTCTACCAGCGGGTTAAACGTGAGGAGCCGGCTCGTTGGGCTGGGTGGAATGTCGATGCCGAGCTGGAACGTCAACTGCTGCAGGTGCTGCGTATGAAGCCTCGTCGCACGGCTTCGGGCGTGGCAACCATTACCGTCATCACCAAGCCGTGGCCGTGCTCGGGCGATTGCCTGTTTTGCCCCAACGATCTGCGCATGCCCAAAAGCTATTTACATGCCGAGCCGGCGTGTGCCCGTGCAGAGCAAAACTGCTTCGATCCATATCTGCAGGTGAGTGCTCGTCTGACGGCACTTTCGCAGATGGGGCATGCGACCGACAAGATTGAGCTCATCGTGCTCGGTGGCACCTGGAGTGACTATCCGCAAGGCTATCAGACGTGGTTTATGTCGGAGCTCTTCCGTGCGCTCAACGACGATGCCGTCGCCGGTGTGGCGGCTAATCCCATGCTGGCGCGCCCGGGTATTAGCCGTGCCGAGGCGGGGCGCCTGCTCGATGACGCTCCTGCCGACGCTCTGCCGCCGGTGGTGGCGGAGCGTCGCGAGCACTATCGGGCCGCCGGCATTGCGATCGATGAGGCCGAGCTTACAGCCGGCGTTGCCAACGAGCAGGGACGTGTGGATGCTGCCGTGGGTGGCTATAACCGCGCGGTGCGTCGTCTGTACGGCCCCGGTACGCCGTGGGGCGAGGTCGCCGAGTGGCAGACGGCAACGATGGAGGAGCTTGAGCGCCAACAACGCATCAACGAGACGGCGAAGCATCGCGTGGTGGGACTCGTTATCGAGACGCGCCCCGATGCCGTGACGCCACAGGCGCTCACGCTCATTCGTCGTCTGGGCTGCACCAAGATTCAGATGGGCATCCAGAGCCTCGACCAGTATCTGCTTGACATTAACGAGCGTCGTATCACGGTGGCTCAGATCGAGCGAGCGTTTTCGCTCGCGCGCCTATTTGGCTTTAAGATCCACGCGCACTTTATGCTCAACTTGCTGGGCGCCACGCCCGAGGGGGACAAGCGTGACTACGAGCGCTTTATGACCGAGGGCACCTTTATGCCCGACGAGGTCAAGGTCTACCCGTGCGCGCTCATCGAGGGCTCGCGTCTGGTGGGCTGTTACGAGCGTGGCGAGTGGCGCCCCTATACCGAGGACGAGCTGCTCGATGTGTTGGCCGACGACATCGTGGTGACGCCGGCGTTCTGCCGCATCAGTCGCATGATTCGCGACTTTAGCTCCGACGACATTATGGTGGGCAACAAGAAGCCCAACCTACGTCAGCTCGTTGAGAACCGCTTGTCGGCTCGTGGAGAAGGCGCGACGGTGCGTGAGATTCGCTATCGCGAGATCAGCACGGCGGGTGCCGACTTGGATGAGCTTTCTCTTGATGAGGAAGTGGCGTACGAGACGCCGGTGACGCACGAGCGCTTTTTGCAGTGGGTGACGCCGCAGGGCAAGATTGCGGGCTTTTTGCGCCTGTCGCTGCCCGACCATTCGTTTGTTGCCGCGCATGCAGACGAGTTGCCGACGACGCCGGACGAGGCGATGATTCGCGAGGTGCACGTGTATGGTATGGCGGCACGTGTGGGCGATCAGGGCCAGGCGGCTCAGCATCACGGTCTGGGGCGTCTGCTCGTGGAGCGTGCGTGCCAGATTGCTCGGGATGCGGGGTATACGCACATCAACGTGATCAGCGCGATCGGTACGCGCGAGTACTATCGTCACCTGGGTTTTTGCGACCATGGTCTCTATCTGCAAAAGGAGCTCTAGATGAACAAGCCGAGTGTTTCCGCTGGCGTTGTTGCCGGTGTTGCCCTGGGAGCCGCGGCGCTGGGTGCTGCTGCCGTCGCTGTTCGCGCTGCCTGTCTGCAGGTCGCGCGAACCCGCAACGGGTTGGCGCGTGTGAAGCGTGTGCACGACGAGAGCGGTGACGAGGTTCGCGTGCTCGTACAGGGCGGCGTCTACCAAAGCGCGAGCTATGTTGGCGATCGTTGGGCGGAGCCAGTCTTTGCGTACTATCGTGCATTTGACGATGTGTTTGAGGCCGAGGATGCGATGCGCGACGCTTATGGTCGCGGCATCGACCGCATGCTTATGCTGGGCGGCGGCGGGTTTGCCTATCCCAAGTTTGCGCTGATGTCGCACGAGGACTTGCGCATGGACGTCATCGAGTATGACGCAGAGATTACGCGTCTGGCACGTCGTTGGTTCTACCTGAACGAGCTAGAGCGCACGGTTGGCGATCGCCTGAGGGTGATTACCGCTGAGGCGCGTTCGTACCTGGGCGTGACGAGCGTGGGGCATCGTCGCTACGACGTGATCGTGAGCGATTGCTTTGGCGGTGCCGAGCCCGTACGCGAGCTGGCAACTGCTGAGGCGCTGCGTCTGGTGCGGGGTAGCTTGAATCCGGGCGGTATCTACGTGGCTAATATTGTGAGCGCGAACGAGGGGAGCGATGTGTCGTTCCTGCGCGATTGCGCCGCCACGGCGCTTGAGGTGTTCGACCGCGCTTGGGTGGTCCCATGTGGTGATACGGAGTTCGGCGGCGAGGAGAACTACCTGCTCATCGCCAGCGACGGCGACTACGCCTTTGCCGAAGCCGTGCCCTTCGACACCGACTTCCTCGGCACCGTCCTTCACGACAAGTAAGTCTCCCCGTCCCAAAAAAAGACTGGTCTTAGGCGTGGTCGCGCCAGTCGTGAACGCGCTGCTTCATGCCCTCTATGTCGAGCACGCCTTCGGCAAAGCCTTTGCGCACGAGCTCTTCTGGAACGAATTCGTCGTACCGATCAAAGTAAGGCACCTCGCCGGGATAGACGAGGTCGATGGGGTCGAAGTCTTTCTCGGCTTCGGCGGCGAGCACTTCAAAGAACGTCTCCTCGTCGGCCTTCATCTTAAACTGCATAAAGTACGGGCGTGACGGGTCGAGTCCGCGAAGGCCCAACTCAGCGGCGCATTTGATTTTAAGCATGCGCTCGAGTGCTAGGAAGGCGTAGCTGCCCAACCAGGGGAAGAGCACCCAGGTGTCGCCACCCAGGTTGATGAGCGGCTTAGTTCCCGCGCCCGAAATCTCGGCGGTATGACGAGCTTGCGCCAAGCGAGCCCGCGCGTTACCCATGAGGTACGGATATGTCGCGTGCTCGTTGAGCGTCTTGCGCATGCGCTCGAGTACGTGTGTATTGATGTCACCGGGGCAGTCGCCAAAGTAGGCCGGCACACGACCCTTGACCTGCGTGGCAAAGACGGTGTGGCGCTTCCAGTCCACTTCCTCGACAATCCAGCAGTGTCCGGCGATGGCGATGCGCTCACCGGGCGGCGGCGGGTTGACGATCGTGCCCAATTCGGCCGACTCGCTACGAACGGTGAACTCCTCGTTTTCCTGGAATACGGCGTAGAACTTAAAGTTGTTAATGATGCGCTCGCCCGCGAGACCCACGATGAGTCCGCCGCCCTCGGTGACCTGGATATGGTCGATCTTAATGAGGTGACGCAGCAATACGCGATAGTCATCGGCCGAGATGCGATGGAAATAGCTGAGTGTGAGCACGCGCTGGGCAAGCTCTGCCGGCGTGAGCTCGCCGGTGCTGGCAAGCGTCGACATAGTCTGGTGGTAGAGCAGGCTGTAGGGGAGTCGATCGAGCTCGGGCGGCTCGACCCACTTTTCCTCACGATAGAGTTGTACGAGCGCGATGCCCTGCAGGAGCTTCCACGGAATGGTCTCGGGCATCATCGTGCGCGGCTCAGGCTCTTCCTCGCGCATGACAAACCACATCTCGGGCGGAAGGTCGCGGCGTCCCGTGCGCCCCATTCGCTGCAAAAAGGAACTGACGGTAAACGGCGCATCGATCTGAAACGCACGCTCCAGACGGCCGATATCGATACCGAGCTCCAGCGTAGATGTGGTGATGGTTGTCTGTGCCTGCTCCTCATCGCGCATGAGTTCCTCGGCCGTCTCGCGCAACGATGCCGAGAGGTTGCCGTGATGGATAAGGAAGCGGTCTGGCTCGTGCCGGTTTTCACAGTAGCTCCGCAACATGGAGCACACGGCCTCTGCCTCCTCGCGCGAGTTGGCAAAGACCAGGCACTTGCGGCCGCGGGTGTGTTCGAAGATGTAGCCCATGCCGGGGTCGGCGTTGTCGGGTGCGGTGTCGGTGGGGTTGAGGAGCGCCTGCTCGGTGGCCTGGGGGATATCGACTTCGCCCTCGGGGGCCGAAGAAGTGCGACGGTCTTTGGGAGCGGCCTTGCCCCGCGCCTGCTCGCGACGTTGACGGCGCTCCTCTTGTGTGAGCTGTCCGCTGTGACGCATGTCTTGGGCGCCGGCGGGCAGTGCCGCGGGTGCCGCTGTCTCAATGCGCTCGCATGCAAGCACTTCGGCCTCTTGAGGACTTGTGCCCACGAATCCCCGCTGCTGTGCCTGGGGGCCCGAGTTGTAGAAGTGCTCCATGGAGATACGCCACACGCGGCGCGGTTCCTCAAAGCGGGGGATAACGCAGTCGCGCCCCGTTCCCTGTGAGAGAAAGGCGCCCGTGCGCTCGGGGTCGCCGATGGTGGCAGAAAGGCCGATGCGGCGGGGCTGCACGCCTGCCATGCGCGAGAGGCGCTCGATAAGGCACAGCGTCTGACCGCCGCGGTCGCCGCGCATGAGCGAGTGGACCTCATCGATGACCACATAGCGCAGGTCGCAAAACATGCGCGGGATCGCCATGTGCTTATGGATTAAGAGCGCTTCGAGTGACTCAGGCGTAATCTGCAAGATGCCGCTCGGTTTTTTGATGAGCTTGGCCTTGTGCGATTGCGAGACATCGCCGTGCCAGTGCCAGACAGGAATATCGGCCTCTTCGCACAGGTCGTTGAGGCGTACAAACTGATCGTTGATGAGTGCTTTGAGGGGACCAATGTAGAGGGTGCCCACGCTCGCGGGTGGGTTCTCCCAAAACTCGGTCAGGATGGGAAAGAAAGCCGCCTCGGTTTTGCCGGACGCTGTGGATGCCGTTAGGAGCACATTGTCCTGCGTGTTAAAGATTGCATCTGCTGCCGCAACCTGGATAGAGCGCAGGCTTTCCCAATCGTGGGAGTAGATGAAGTCCTGGATAAACGGGGCATATCGGTCAAAAGCGTTCATGGGGCCTCCTTTCAGCAACGGGCTGATCATTGCAACGAGCAACGGCTCGATATCTTGCAAAGTCGGTGTTTGCCCAGATAAAACCTGCCAAAAATAACCTGTCCCTTTTTGGCAGGTTAGATGGTGAATTCGGCGAAGTTGCGGTCGTCGCCTGCGGTGCCGGTGTCGTCTGTTGCGGCTGTCGGCGCCAGCGCGTCGCCACCGACGCTTTGCAGCAACTCGGCCACGTTAGCATCGGGGTTTTGACACAGGATATCGAGCAGCTCGATAAAGTCGCGGATGACCTCGCGGGGCGTCAGATGCGTGTCGGCCCCCACGCGGCCGAACTCAATCTTGAGGAAGTCCACCAAGTCGCTCTCGGTAAGCGTGGACGTCCAGCCAAAGTAGCCGGCATGGATCTGCATGAGCTTTTCGATGAGCACCAGCAGCTCCTCGTAGGTGAGCGGCTGCAGTCGGATGATGGGCGCGAGCATGTCTTTGAGATCATCACGCGCAAAACGGCCCTGAGCGAGACGGCTCCGAAGGGCCTCGTAGGAAAAGACGCCGCGGCGGCGGTCCTCGATAGAGGTCGGCGTGCCGCCCATGATCATGCCCAGGTACTGCGCCTTGCCTTGCAGCGTGTCGTTGTACATGGTCAGGATCTTCTCGTAGTTGTACTGGCGCGTGATGGCGTTGGGGATCTTGTACAGGTTTACGAGTTCGTCGATGAGCACCAGCATGCCCCTGTAGCCGCTGCAGACCAAAAAGCGCGCGATGAGTTTGATGTAGTCGTACCAGTCGTCGTCGCTGATGATGGTCGAGGAGCCCAGCTCGGCGCGTGCCTCGCTCTTGGTGCGGTACTCGCCGCGA
>UQXP01000024.1 GCA_900545055.1 uncultured Collinsella sp. | reverse complement strand
GGACTTGCAGCGACGGACCTCAGGACACTCTTACACCACGTCTGCGCGCGCGACCGGCACGAGGCGCGGAAACGATGTCTGGAGCGACGGAGCGGCCTGGAATTCATCCGTAGAGGTCTTCATTGACTGCGCCAGGAGTGTCCCTAACTGCCGGAGGGGGTGTCTGCCGTGGCAGACACCCCCTCCGGATGTGGGAAGTTTGCGCTGCAGGTTACTTGTCGGTGCCCAGCTTGTGCGGCTTGAGAGCGAGCGCATTGACGAGTGCGTCGGTGGCAGACTTGACGGCTGCCGGCTGCGGATCGTTGACGTGATCCTCGGGGTGTACGGGCAGGTCCTTCTTGACGGCATCGTGGATCAAGTTGAGGTACTCAGTCACGCCAGTGGTCGATAGGTGCGTGCCATCGCCATCGAACAGGTCGTTGCGGTTGGCACTGTATCCGTACCAATCGATAACGCGCACGTTCTTGTAGCGCGTAGCGGCGTTGGCGATGGCCTGGTTGGTAGAGCCAACCCACGGCTGCGGGCTGCGCGTGTTCACAAACACCACAATACGCTTATCTCCTGCATCGGCCATGATGGCGTCGATCTGGTCGTCGGTTACCAAGCCGTTGGTGCCCAGGGCAAAGACCACGATCTTGCCGGCAAGGTTCTGCTGGATATAGCCCTCAAATGTCGCGCGCCCCGCATCAAACTGGCGGCCCTTTTCGGCATCGATGTGGCTGTGCGGGAACACGCCGTCAAAGGTGTCTACGGCACGCAGCGACACGGAGTCGCCGATCATAAGCAGATCGTAGGAGCCATCGGGGAAGCCGTCGTTGTCCTTGTCGGTGTCGTCGGCCGCCTGCTGGTCGGTGGGCGCGGTGTTCTTGGCTTCCTTGTTCAGAACTTCGGCGCCCTCGCCGCTCAGCGCAGACGTCTCGGGCACAAAGATCAGGCCGCCCAGTGCAACGACCAACACGACAGCGCAGGCTGCGCAGACAGGGATGTGCGTGCGTGCCCAGTTGGCGGGCGTGGTGGTGCCATCGCGGAATTCGGCGACGGTGCGCCCAAAGGCGCCCTTCCTAAACGGAGTCTCGATAAAGCGATAGCAGCACTCTGCCACGGCGACCACCAACAACACCTGCAAAATGTACTGCCACCACGGCGTATCGTTGATGTTGGCGACCGGGTTCATGAGGAGCAGCAGCGGATAGTGCCACAGGTAGATGCTGTAGGAGCGCTTGCCAACCCACACGAGTGGCTCGGCGGACAGCGCGCGGGCAACCATTCCCTGGGGCTGCACGCAGGCCGCGATGACCATGAGCGTGAGGATCGAGCACAGCAGCGTGCCTCCGCGATACTGGAAGGCGGTGTAGCCGTTGGTGAGCGCGACCATGGCGGCAAGGCCAACCAGACCCACGACGCCCAACACATCGATGGATGCGGGCGAGGACCAAAAACGCACGAGGGCGCTCGGCTGTGCCGGGGCGGTCTCGGCTGCTTCGTCGGCCTTCTCGCAAGGTTTGCCCTCGGCGTTCTTGCCGTGCTTGGCGGCGCCAGCCAGGCGATTGAGCCCCAAACGATGAGCGAGACGCACCGGCGCCAGGTCGCGATCGGGGATAAAGGCCATCCAGGCACCCAGCAGCAGCGAGAACACGCGGGTGTCGGTGCCGTAGTACACGCGGCTGGGGTCGGCGGCAGGGTTGTAAAGCACCATCATGGCGAGGGCAGATACCGCGGCAAGGCCCAGAACCACGCGGCGCGTGTTGGGTTTGCTCACATGCGTGGATACCATGGCAAACAGCAGTGGCGGCCAAATCAGGTAGAACTGTTCCTCGATGGCAAGCGACCAAAAGTGCGTGAGCGGCGAGGGGTCGCCCAGAGCATTGAAGTACGAGACGTTTTGGGCAATCTGCCACCAGTTGTTGAAGAACAGCAGCGACGGCAGGATGTCGGGGCGCATCTTGGTGAGCATCACGTGGTTAAAGAGAGTGCACAGCGCGCAGGTTACCACCACGACGGTCACCACGGCGGGGACCAGGCGACGGATGCGGCGAATCCAGAAGCTCTTAAGGTCGATGCGTCCGGTCTTAGCGACTTCGTTGAGCAGCAAACGCGTGATCAGATAGCCCGAAAGCACAAAGAAGATCGTGACGCCAAGCAGGCCGCCCTGCGCCCACGTGAGGTTAAGGTGATAGAGCACCACCGCGACGACGGCAAGCGTGCGCAGGCCGTCAAGGGCAGGGATGTAGCGGGACTTGGGGCGAGCAGGCGTCTGCTCCGCGGCGGGAGTGTTGGCGCGGCCCGCGTTGTTGGCAGAAGCGCGATGGGGGCTCGCGGTGCGTCGCGGCTCGTTGGCACGGCGTTCGCTCTTCACGCGTTCGTGCGGCGCCGGCTCGTTGCCCGTGCGGCGTCGACCGCGCGAGCCCGATTGCGAGAATTGTTCCATAAAACATCATCCAATGACGAGAATAATCAGCACGCCTTCATTGTAGCTGCCTGCTCCTGTGAATGCTTGCTGCTGGCGCAAGCTCAAGCGCGCGTCCACATCAAAGTGAACTAAAGTTATAGGGGGTGCGAGAGTGCACGATCGACGACTGGCGGTGGGTATAAGGCCCGCAGATGAGGAGGTTTCCATGGCAGATCGCGGCATCGTTGCGGTGTTCGGCAGCATGAACATGGACCTTTCGGTGGCGTGCGAGCGCATACCGCGTGCGGGCGAGACCGTCGGCGGCAGCGGGTTTATCACCAACGCCGGCGGCAAGGGCGCCAATCAGGCCGTAGCTGCCGCGCGCATGGGCGCGCGCACGCATATGATCGGCGCGGTCGGCTGTGACGCATTTGGCATGTCGCTCGTGGCGGGGCTCCAAGATACTGGCGTGAACTGTGACTTTGTGGCGCGTCGCGATGATGTGGAGACGGGAACGGCGACCATCATTCGCTGTGAGGGCGACAACCGCATCGTGCTGTCGCCGGGAGCCAATCATGCGCTTACGGGCGAGGACGTTGCCCGCGCGCTGAGGCGTCTGGTGGCCGATGAGCTCGACGGCGACGCCAGCAAGATTGCCCCGGCTGCCGGAAGCGTCTTTATCGCCCAGGGCGAATGTGACCTTGTGGCGACTGCCGATGCGCTTTTTTGCGCTCACGAGCTGGGGCTCTATACGGTCTTTAATCCAGCGCCCGCCTGCGAGTTACCTGCGGAGGTCTGGCCTGCGGTCGACCTGGTCTGCCCCAACGAGACCGAGTGCCAGGTTCTGACGGGCATTCTGCCCACGGATGATGTGAGTTGCGTCGCCGCGCTCAATGCGCTGCTCGACAAGGGCGCCGGCGCCGCGGTCATCACGCTGGGCGGTGCCGGCTCGGTTACGCTCGGCGATGGCGGTGAGCTGCTGCGCATGCCGGCACTTTCGAGTGCGGTAGTCGATACCACGGCCGCCGGCGATACGTTTATCGGCGCGTTGGCGGCGGCTCGCCTAGAGGGCTTGCCGCTCTTTGAGTGCATGGCCGCGGGTGCTCGCGCTTCGGCAGTGACGGTGTCGCGCCTGGGCGCTCAGCAATCGATTCCCACGCGCGCCGAAGTTGAACATTGGTTTGGTTAAACGATAAAGACGGAGAAGCGGAGTAGAACAATGGCAATCAAGAAGCTGATCCTTGATCTGGATATGGGAGTGGACGATGCGATGGCGCTGGCCTATGCCATCGCGAGCCCCGAGGTGGAGCTCGTGGGCATCACCACGTGCTTTGGCAACGTGCGCGTCGAGCAATCGGCGCACAATTGCCTGGCGGTGCTCGATCTGCTGGGTCGCCCCGAGGTTCCGGTGTACCTGGGTGCCGACCGTCCTCTGCAGGCGACTGAGCCCTATACGCCGCCGGCGTCCACCGCGCTCATTCACGGCAAGAACGGCATCGGCGGCGCGAGCGTGCCCGCGTCGCCCTACGAGCCGGTGGGGGCGACCTCGGCCGACGGCAACGCTGCGGTCGATTATCTGATCGATGCCGCGCGCACCTATGGTCCCGATCTGGTCTACGTAGCGACTGGCCCGCTCTCCAACCTGGCGCTCGCCCTGGAGCGCGATGCGGCGGCGATGATGTCCATCGGCCGCGTGGTCGTGATGGGCGGCGCCCTTACCGTGCCCGGTAACGTGAGCGCGGGCGCCGAGGCCAATATGGCGAGCGACCCCGAGGCAGCCGACGCGGTGCTGCGCTCGGGCCGCAAGCTCACTATGGTGGGTCTGGATGTGACGCATCGCGTGGTGCTCACGCGTCGCGACATTGCCGGTTGGACGGGCTCGGGCACCATGGCCGGTTGCGCGTTTGCGAGTATGGTGGAGCACTACATTGGCTCGTACGAGATGAACGCCCCCTACCTGGGTGGCTGCGCGCTGCACGATCCGCTGGCGGTTGCCGTGGCGATTGATCCCACGCTCGTGGGCGCGCTCGGCTGCAACCTGCGTGTTGATCTGCTGGGCGAGTACCGCGGTCGCACCATCTGCGATGAGCGCCGCCTGTCCGATCCGGACAAGAGCGCGCTTGTGGCACTGACCGTGGATGCTCCGCGCTTCCTGTCCGAGTTCAAGACGCGTATGGCCCGTGTCCTTGGCTAAGTTGTCTTTTGGACGGGGCTTTTTTGACTGGTATGATTGGTGCGACCATTCGAACCAGCTAAAAGAGCCCCGTCCCAATTTGACTATCGAGAGGATCTGCCATGGAGCGCATCGCCAGCTTTTCCGTTGACCATCTGCTGCTTGAGCCCGGCGTGTATGTGAGCCGCATCGACCGCGATCCGGCGACCGGTGCCGCCGTCACCACGTTTGACCTGCGCCTGACCACGCCCAACAAGGAGCCGGTCATGAACACGGCCGAGTGCCACACCATTGAGCACCTGGGCGCGACGTTCCTTCGCAATCATGCCGAGTGGTCGGGCCGCATTGTCTACTTTGGTCCCATGGGCTGCCGCACGGGCTTTTACCTCGTCGTGTTTGGCGAGGTGACGAGCGAGGAGATCCTGTCGCTCGTGCGTGAGCTGTTCGAGTTTGTCGCCGACTTTGAGGGCGATGTCCCCGGTGCCGCTCCCGAGGAGTGCGGTAACTACCTGGACCAGAACCTTCCCATGGCTAACTGGCTCGCGCGCCGTTATCTCGACCGCGACCTGGTCGATATCGACGAGAAGCACCTGCACTATCAGCAGGCGTAAGGGCTTTATCGCCCAAAACGCGCGCATTGGGCGCCTTCGCTTATGCGGGGGCGCCTTTTTGTTGATTGGTCGGGACGAGCGTTCAAAATCGCTCATGTTTGTTCTAGAATGTTCGTATAGTCACATTTACGAACAGGAGTGAACATGCATATCTACTCTGTCAACGATCCCGAGTTCAAATCCTATGGCAACGTTTGGGATGACGTTCCGTCCGAGCTCACGTCGCCCGTGCTCGAGGCGCTCTCAGCCACGCCCATTCCCGAGGGCAGCAAGTACGTAGCAAGCGCGCCGGAGCTCGAGGGCGTCAAAGATGCCGATAAACTGGGCTTTCTCATGTTTGGCGGCCGTCCCTTCCAGCTCGGCTGGTGCAACGGCCACAACACGCAGCTCAACTGCCTGGAGTATCACCGCGCCAGCGAGTTCAACCTGGGTGCACGCGATTTTATCCTGCTCGTGGCGCATCGCTGGGAGATCGAGGACGGCAAGCTCGACACCGCGTGCGTCAAGGCGTTCCGTGTACCGGCCGGTACGCTTGTTGAGGTTTTCAACACCACGCTTCACTACACGCCGTGCATGGTCGACGATGGGGGCTTCCAGGTGATGGTGGCGCTGCCCGCCGGCACCAACGGTCCGCGCCCCGAGGCTGCGGCCGACATGCCCACGGCCGGCGACAGCTACTGCTATTGGAAGGCCGACAAGTGGGTTCTCTGCCATGCTGACAGCCCCAAGGCTGCCGAGGGCGGCTACGTAGGCCTCATCGGCAAGAACCTCGACATCACCGTGGACTAGCGCATCGCCCCAAACCACCACAAAGGTGCCTGTCCCCTTTGCGGTGGTTTGGGGCGGGCGGATATCGGGAAGTGCCAGACGGGGGAGGCTGCCGGGCGCCTTGCCGTCTGCGGATTTTGGGACATGCGGCCCGCTTTTTCGACCCATCTGTCGGTACACTAAAAGCACTATGGGTACCCGCGAGCGACATATCGGCCACGCGGCCGCCCGATCCGCTCCCGTGGCGGATCCCAGGGGCGGCAGGCTCTTCGCCATGCCGCGATTCCTGGTTGGCATAACACATCAGGTGTACCGTCACCGCGTCTTTGCTATCGCCGGCGCCATCACCGCGCTGTTCCTCATGCTTTTGGCGGTCTTGCCGTCGCTGTTCGCCTTCGACCCCAAACTTTCTAACGCCGTGCCCGCCTATAGCGAGGTGTCCGAAGAGGTCGTGGATGCGCTCGTCCATTCGAGCTCTCTCCCGCTGCTTGTTGCCGCAATTGCATTTTCGATTTGGGGCGTATCGGTCTATCTGCGCTGTTTGGACTATGTGTTGCGCCGCCGCCTTGTTGCCATCGCCACCATCTGCGCCCTGTGGATGATCGAAGTCATTCTCAAGTACAAGTCGTTCACGCCGTTCTATGCCACCGTGCTGTGGTACCTGTACTACGTGCCCATGACGCTCATTCCGCTGCTCTACCAGTTGTGTGGTCTGCGCCTTGCGGGCTTGGAGCAACACCGCCTGGGTCGCCGCTACTGCGCCGCGCTGTGGATTGTGGCCATCCTGCTTATCGGATTTGTGCTCACCAACGATTTTCACCAGCAGGTCTTCCGCTTTGACCGTACGAGCGACACCTGGAGCAACGATTACACGTACGGCTGGGGTTATTTCGCCGTCTTAGTGTGGACGGCCTTTAACTTCGTGGCCTTTTTTATCCTGGTGGGCCGGTCCTCGTCCTTTCGCATCCAGCGTTTCTCGGGTACGGCGGCGCTCGTACTGCTGGGTGGCGCATTCTTTGCCGTCTCGTATGCGTTGCGCGTGCCCTGGGCATGGAGGCTCAACTTTTCGCTCGTCTATTGCGTCCTGTGCGTGGTGGCGATGGAAATCTGTCTCGATTGCGGTGTCATTCCGTCATATCACGGCATCGCCGGTATTTTCGGCACCTTGCCGCTTGACCTCAAAGTTCTAACGCGCGACCTGCAGGAAGTCTATGCCACGCCAGTGTCAAAGCCAATGCCGGTAGGCGTGCGCGAGGAGTTGCGGGTCCAGGAGCGCGGGCGCGTTCATGCCTTTGCCGTGGCGTCCGATCCCGATGTAATGTACCGTGCCTTCCCACTGCTGGGCGGATCGGCCCTGCTTGCCCAAGACGTGTCGGAGCTTAACGAGCTTAACCGTGAGCTGGCACATCGTCGCATGGAGTTGCAGCGTCAAAACGAGCTGCTCGCCGCCGACTACGACCTTAAGACGCATTTGGCAGATCAAGAGGCCGAGACCTTGTTGGTCCAAGACGTGGACCAAGCGCTTGCCTGCGCGCTCGAAGGGATGTACGACCTGCTGAGCTCGCTGCCGCCGTTGACCGACGAAGCGTCTTCGCACGAGCGCTACCGCATGCTGCAGCGCGCCAAGATGCTCGTCGCCTATTGCAAGCGCAAGGGGTCGCTCACGTTGGCACAGCACGGGGAGAGCGGTTTTGATCGCGACCGCATTCAGCTCATTGCCAACGAGCTCGCAAGTGACCTGCGCACCATCGATATCGATTGCGCCTCGATTATCGCCATACGGCGCCCGATGCACGCCAGTACGGTAAGCGCCCTGTACGACTGCGTGTATGACTTTGCGTTTTTTGCCTACACCACCGACCATCCGGCGCTTATGTACCATCTGAGCGAACACGATTCGTGCAGCGTGGAGCTGCGTGCCACGCTCTTTTCCAACGACGAGGAAGACTTGTCGCAGACGCCTGCCGCATGCGAGCTCGAGGTTGCGCTGCAGGGGCGTAACGTGGCATATCGTCTTGAGGGCGAGGCCGGTCAGCTGCGTATGATCGTGCTGATGCCGCGGGCGGGTGAGTGATGATGCAGATGCCGCTTATCCTTCCCCAGATCGTTGCGCTTGATGTGCTCTTTGCCTTGGCGGCGTGCCTGCAGACCATTCACGTCCCGCTCATCGCATCGCGCCGCTCGTCCTACAACCGCAAAGTGATTTGCGCCTACGAGGCGAGCCTTGTGCTGCACTTGGCTATCTCGGCCGTCATCTTGTTCGCGTCGAGCGGGTCGTATCTGGTGGCGCCGCTCTATGTCGTCGCCGAGGCGGCGGGCGCGCTGCTATGGCTCAACGCCGCGATTGCCGCCTATGGCGTAGTCCTTATGGTGCATTATCGTCGTCCCGTCATGATGGTTGAGCTGCTGCTTGTTGTCGCCGCGACGCCGCCGCTTGTTTACGTCATGGGTTCGGCGTGGCCCGCAGTCCTTATCGCGGAGGGCGCGTTCTTCCTGTTCCGCTCCGTTGCGGCGCTTTTGATGGACGTGCGCAACCGCCAGGAGGACATCACGGCGTTTTCGACGATCGAGACCATTAACGTGATCCCCGTCGGCATTCTGTATCTGGATTCGAAGGGCCGCCCGTTGCTCATGAACCGCTGCATGCGCAGGAATCTCGTGGAGCTTCACATGCCCACCGACCTGCACGACATGAGCGATACGTGGGGCGGTCTTCGAAAACTCAGTGCGGAGATGCCCGAGAGCAGCAAAAACCGCGTTCGAATCGACTTGGACCGCTTTGGGGAGGCGCGTGCGGTGGTCGAGGTTTCCCCCTCCGAGATTCGTCTGTTCGCGTGCGATGAGGTTATGGTTTCGGGCCGCCCCTTTGAGCGCATTATCGGCTTGGACGTGACGGAGTACGCGCATGCCCACGACCGTCTGACGCAGGCCAACCACCTGCTTGAGCTTGCGGGTCAAGAACTTCAGACTCAGATCGAAGAGGTCAAGAAGGTTGCCGACAATGCAGCCTACCTGCGCATGCGTGCCCGCGTGCACGACGTGATCGGGCAGCGCCTGTCCATCCTCCATCGTTATCTGGAGGAGGGGCGCCTGGACGATGAGTCACTCGAGCAGATCGACCCGCTGCTGCGCTCAATCGCTGCCGATCTGCGCAGCGGAGGCGACACCGAACCGGCAGAGCAACTGGGCGATATCGTCCATGCCTTTGGCCTGGTGAGCGTGCAGATCGATGTGGAGGGCGAGCTGCCAAGCGACGCACGTGTCGCCGCAGCCTTTCTGCAGATTATCCGCGAGGCCTCGACCAATGCCACCAAGCATGCACAGGCCCATCAGGTCCATGTGCGCCTGTGGCAGGAGGGGACAGAAGACGGCGCTGTCGCGCGGATGGTCGTTTCTAACGACGGCGCGCCTGCACCCGTATCGTATCGCGAGGGAACGGGTATCCCAGGTATGAGGCATGTCGCACAGAATCTGGGCGGCAGCCTGGAAGTCCACACCGCCCCGCCCTTCACGCTTACGGTGTCCATCCCGCTCGCCTCCAGCGCCACGGTCCAAAGGAGAAGTTCATGATTCGCGTGTTAATTGTCGAAGACCAGGCCATCCTGCGCGAGAGCCTGGCGCGTTCCGTGGGCGACCAGCCCGACATGACCGTTGTCGCCGCGATCGCCGACGCCTCGGATGCCTTGGACGTTGTGCTTAAGGAGCGTCCGGACATGATACTGATGGATGTGTGCACCGAGCACGATTCCAACGGCATCGTGGCGGCGGCGCGCATCAAAGAGCAGCTGCCCGAGTGTCGCATCATTATCATGACGGGCATGCCCGAGATTACGTTTGTGGATCAGGCGCGCGAGGCAGGCGTCGACAGCTTTGTGTACAAGAATGTCGGTATCGATGAGCTGTTCGCCGTGATGCGCTCCACGTTGGCAGGTTACTGCACGTTTCCCAAGCCGCCCGAAAGCATCTTTTCGGGCACGGCGGCGCTCGACGACGTTGAGCTATCGATTTTGCGCCTTGCCTGCGAAGGCAAGAGCCGTCGCGAGATCGCGGCCGAGTTGTTTATGAGCGAGGGCACGATCAAGCGCCGCATCTCGGAGATTCTCAACAAGACCGGCTACGACAACATCATGCGCCTGGCCGTGCACGCGGTGACCGAAGGCAGCATCGTCCCCAATATGGAGCGCTAGCGCTCGTTACCTATCGGCGCAAAGTGACGGGGCCGCAGGATCAACTCCTGCGGCCCCGTCTTGTGTGCGCGGATGTGTCCGCCAATCCGCGACTGTCGTGGTCTGCCGTTACGCGATGGTTGCGCTGTAGGAGGCGACGTCCTCGTAGGAATCGGTCAGGTAGGCGTCGATGCCGATGGTCGTGTTGACCAGGTCGTCGAGGCTATCGAGCGTGCCGTTCGAGAACGTGAATTCCTCGGTGGCGTTGGTGCCGGGCATCAGGTGAGCCGAGAACCAGGGTTCCTTCATGGTGCCGTTGATGTTGGTCTTGCCGGAAGGAGCGTAGAAGGTCAGGTCCTTGTCGCTCTTGTTGGTGATGTTGACGACAAAACCGATGTCGCCCCACTCGTCCTTGAACTTCTCGGTGATGGTGATGGCGCACAGGTCGTCATCGGCAACGGTGACGGCGGGGGAGATTTCAATCTTCTGGACGTCGTCGTCTTCGACGGCCTCGTCGATCTCTTCTTCCTTCTCGGCCGCCTCGCGATCCTTCTTCACCGTGCCGGACAGGTCCTTGTCGGACTTGGTAAAGACAAGATTGCCGTCATCCTCTTCGAGGATGAGCTTGCCGTCCTTGAGCTTCATGTCATGCGACTCGTCTTCGGCGGTGATGGTTACGGTGGTGGCGTCCTTTGCCTCCCATTTAAGGTCGACGACTTCAAGGAACAGGTCGAGGGCACCTGTACCGTCCTCATCGAGAATCAGGACGCAGTGGACACCCCAATCCTCGAGCATCTTCATGTACTCATCGGTCAGCTCTTCGCCATCCACGGTTCCACCCGAGAGTTCCCAGCTGCCGACGAAGTTGGCCTTGGGGTCTTTGCCGCCGCCGCTGCAACCCGTCAGGGCAAAGGCGAGCGCCAGGACGCATGTCAGAAATGCGAGTACGGACTTTTTGAACGTTGTCTTCATGGTGTCCTCCTTTATCGAACGAAACCCATAGAAGCAAATGCGGGGGTGGCGGATCCCCCGCCAATTACCAGATAGAGGGGCTAGGGCCGGGGCGTTCCGCAGTTGCTGCAGAACTTGCCGCCGTTTTCGCTGCCGCAGTTGGGGCAGAACCACTTGGCCGGTGCCGGGGCGGGTGCGGGACTACCGCACTCGGAGCAGAACTTGCCGGTGTTGGTGGCGCCGCAGCTGCAGGTCCATGCGCCGGCCGCAGGTGCGGCGGGAGCCGGTGCGGGAGCGGGTGCCGGAGCCGGCTGCGGGGCGGCCTGCTGCTGTGCCTGGCCGGCAGCGAACAGCTGACTGGCGTTCATGCCGCCCATGCCACCCGCCATGCCCATGCCCATAAAGCCTGCCATCGCGCCGTTGGGGTTGGCGGCTGCCGCGCGCATTGCGTCGCTCTGGGCGCTGGCAATGTTGGCTGCCGCCATGGTGGGATCGCGCATGACCGCGGCTTTCTGCAGGTCCTTGATCATCTGCTCGTCCTCTTGCGAGGCGGCGATGGAGTTGACGCCAAAGCTCACGATCTCGACGCCGCGCAGGTCACGCCAGTCGGCAGAGAGGACCTCGTTGAGCGCGCGGGCGAGCTCGGTGGTGTGGCCGGGGATGGCGCTGTAGCGGATGCCCATCTCCGAGATCTTGGCAAAGGCGGGCTGCAGGGCGGTGAGCAGCTCGGACTTAAGCTGGCTGTCGATCTTGTCGCGCGTGTAGCTGTCGGTCACGTTGCCGCATACGTTGGTGTAGAACAGCAGCGGGTTGGTGATGCGGTACGAATACTCGCCGTTGCAGCGCACGGAGATGTCGACGTCCAGGCCAATGTTGTTATCGACCACGCGGAAGGGCACGGGCGAGGCGGTGCCGTACTTGTTGCCGATGATCTCCTTGGTGTTGATGAAGTAGACACGCTGGTCCTTGCCCGCGTCGCCGCCAAAGGTAAAGCGGCTGCCGATATTGGCGAAGGTCTCCTTGATGGAATCGCCCAGGTTGCCGCTAAAGACGCTCGGCTCGCTGCCGGTATCGAAGACGAACTCACCGGGCTCCAGCGCGACTTCGATGATCTTGCCGTTTTGCACCACGGCATGCCCTGGCCGTCGTTGACGGCGATGACCGAGCCGTTGGAGATGACATTGTCCTCGCCGCGCGTGTTGGAGCTGCGGCCACCGGTACGTTTGCTGCCCTTGCAGGCCAAGACGTCGGCAGGCATCGATTCGCAGTAGATAAATTCCTTCCACTGGTCGGCCATGACGCCGCCGGCAGCTCCCAATCCAGCTTTCAAGAGTCCCATGGTGATCTTCCTTTCTCGTCAAAGGCCGGGTGGTATTGGTTGGATTGCTTAGTCGTCCTTGTCGTCTTTCATGACAACGGTGGTCTCGGTGTGGCTGAAGGTGTCGTGCTTCTCGGTCAGGTCGAGCTCGCCACAATACTCATCGGCATGGGTTGCTTCGTTGGCCGTCTTGAGCTGGCCTACCAGTAGCACGTCTCCGATAATCACGATGATCAGCGGCGCGATGATGTTGATGAGGATGCCCTCGATATCAAAGGTGAGGTAATCCGGATCGAAGGCGTATTCCCCCATAAAGAGAATCTGGGAGAGGATAAATCCGATCACGAAGAACAGCACCGAGGCGATGGCGAGCTTGGGCTTGGAGCAGGGGAGCTCGCCGACCAAGCGGCCGGTCTGGCCGTTCATGGCAAACAGGTAGCTCTTGCCGTTCCACGAGGTGGAGAGCATCCAGACGGGGAACAGGGCGTAGTCGCTGTCTTCCCAGGTGTAGTCGAGCTGCTTGCTTTCGACCGTGGCATCGTCGTATTCGTCGACGACGGTCTCGCGCAGGGCCGAGATCGTGCTTTCTTCCATGCGGCGCTCGGCGCGCGCCTTGCAGGTCTCGCAGTCCTCGTCGTAACGGTTGGCGATGTAGCCGGGCATATATGCGACCGAGAACGGACGCAGCGCGTCGTAGTCAAACGGCTCGATGGCATCCATGTGGCCGTCGGGCATCTTGGACGATCCGTCGACGGGCACGCGCTTAAACGAGATATTGCCCTTGCGATAGGCATCGTAGTGGTCGGTGGTCGTGACGGTGCGGTCGGATTCTTCGGTCACGGTCTCGTTGGTCGCGTCAAAGTACACTTCGCCGTCAACGCGGGCGCCGTAGAGCCAAAACGGCACGTAGACACCTTGGACCTCGTCGATGTGGTTGCCGGTGACAAAGCTCTTGGGCAGCAAGATCTTGCCCTTGTAGTGTTCCTTGAGTGCGGCCGTGACGTCGTCGTGCCCGAGCTTAAACGGAATCACCAGGTCGGGCGAGAAGTCGCCAGAGAGCTGGCCGGGCGCCACGGCGGAGTTGCCGCAGTACGGGCAGGTGGTGACGGCGACGGTGCCGTCGGACACGAGCTCGGCGCCGCACGACGAACAGATGTAGCCGGCGTTTTGGGCGAGCTCCTGCACCGCGTCGTCGGCGAGGGGCTTTGGCGTTGCGGCTGCCGCATCGGCTTTGGCGTCGGCCTTGTCCTGGCGCTCGCGATAGAGGGCCTCGACTTCTTCGACTTCAAAGCGCGAGTCACAGTAGTCGCAGACGAGCTTTTGCTCGGCGCTTGCAAAATGTAAGGGGCCACCGCAGGCAGGGCACTGATAGTTAACGCTCTCGAAGGCCATGATCGGTCCTTTCCGTGCCGGGGGCTATGCGCCGATGGCGCCGCCGCAGTATTCGCAGCGCCCGCTGGCATCGGGAATGGTGGTGGCTCCGCAGAAGGGGCAGGTCACCGCGGTCTTGGGGGCCTTGGCGGCCACGACGCTGTCGCGCGTCTCCTGGCGCAGCTGCACCAGCGCATCGCGAACTTCGGTTGCCTGGCGCTTGGCCTCGCGATATTCGATGGAGCCGCGCTGATCGATGGTGGAGTCGTTCACGCGCAGGTTGATCTCGGTGAAGTACGGCGTGTTGACATGGATGGTCAGATTAAAGTCGTAATCCAGGTCGTAGCGCGGCGGGTTGTAGCTCTCGCGCTCGCCGTCCTTGGTCTCGCGATAGATCTCGGTGCGTTGCTCGTCGATATCCATATCGCAGCCGAGTACCTGCGAGAACTCGATGATGTCGGGATTGGCGTCGCGCCAGCGGCTCTGCGAAGTGATGATTAGCAGGCCCGCGTCCTCATCGAGCATAATATTGGTGCGCCCGGCAGAAAGCGTGCGCGTGGGGTTGAACGAAGACAGGCGTTCGGCGTTGGCCTCGCGGTAGGCGAGTTGCTCACGGATATCGTCCGCGGTGCTGGAGCGATAGCCGTGAAAGTAGGGGGAGAGCTTGCCGGCGCACTCTTTGCACAGGTAGCCTTCATTGATTTTTGTCTTACCTAGAAGTCCCAGCTCGGTACCGCAAATCGCGCACTCTTTCTTCTCGAACATCTTGTCAAAGAAGCCCATGGCTGCCTCCCATCAACAGGTAGCGTGTGTCACTTTTGATGATGGGGGAGTGTGCGATCCTTCGCGATACCCAGACGGCTCAAGGAGTCTCCACAACTGGGACACATGGCCCATTTTTTGACTAGTCGTTGGGGACGTTCTTAAACGACTAGTCGCAGGGGACACTCTTCGGCCACTCATTGGGGACGTACTTAAATGAGTGGTAGTTGGAGACACTCCTGGCCGAGCTAGAGATCGCGCGCGTCCCTTCTGGTCCATGCGGCTCAAAATCGCGGCGTGATGTGGACGGCTGGGGTCGAATTGGCAGCATTTCGAGCCTGGCTTCGATATTGAGACTGGTTCTTTATGAAAATAGATTTCCAGACAATTGAGCGGCTGGGGGTTAACCATGAGGGGCATGGGAGACACAACCGCATATTTGCGTCGGGGCATTCGGGAGATTATATGCCTGGCGCTGTTCTTCTTCACGTTTTTGGCGTGCGAGTATCTTTTTGATGTGCGCATGGCCGAGTTCGTGCCATCGAGTGAGGTCGTCATCTACGAGAGCATCGTTGTCGGCGCGAGCGTGATTGGCTTTTTCGTGCGCCCATTTCTGTACTATCGCCTTCCCCAGACGATCGATGCGACGAGCGATATTACAGGCGTGCTGTTGGTATCGGCGTTGCTGCTGATGATTACGGCAGTGCGGTTTGAGGTAGTAATTGCCGGCGGCCTGGTGGCGTGCTGCGCCCTGGGCTATTGCGGATCGACCGCCCATGCCAATCTTGCGCGGCGTTTTGCGCAGACGCCCTGCCTGGCGCGCGCCGCCGCACTTTCCTATGCCATGGGCGTTCTGGTACAGGTGATCAACCACATGGTGATGCCTGTCGGCATTCCTCAGCAGGCTGTTCTGGTCGTCTGTGCGATCGCGCAGGTGGCGTTGCTCCACGGTGCCCGACGCGCCAAGCTGCGCGACGAGTCCGACCCCAACTTTGAACCCAGTGCTGCCGGGCTTTCGGTAGATGCTCTGGAATATGGCGCCAAGTGGCATGACGATCCCGAGGCAAAGGCGGCATTCCGTCGCGCCGTAGTTCGCCTGACCGTGGCGACGGCGTATCTTTCCAGCGTATTCGCCGCTCTCAACGCGGGCTTCACGACCCTGCATGCTGTCGGAGCCGTCGATTTGGGCGATTGGCCGCGCCTGCTGCTTGTCGTGAGCTCGTTGGTCGCTGGCGCACTATTTGACCTGCACGGCCGCTCGTATATGAATATCGGCATGACATGTGCCGCCATACTGTCCACGTTTTCGTTCTTTGTGCTCATCGTCGATGGCAATGGCGGCAACGAGCTTGCTGCCACGATCATCTTTTATCTGGGCTCGGGCTTTTTCGTGGTGTTCTTTACCACAAAATATGCCGCCGTCTCGCTCTATGCGCGCTGGTCATATTTTTGGCCGTGCATGGGTCGCGTCGTCAACAACGTGTGCTCGATGCTCGTGACGGCGCCGGCGGTGGCGATCATCTCGAGTCAAAACGTGCTGGCTGCGGTCGGTGCGGCGCTCGTGATGTTTGTGGGCATTGCGATTACGCTGCTGGGGCAGTTGGGGCAACGAGCCGATGATGCCGTGATGCAGGATGGCCTGCCGCTTGCCACCGACGATCTTGGTGGGGATCTTGCGCCCACATGCTCCGACTCCGAGCCCGTGGAAGCAGCGGAGCTCACGTCCGATGAACGCCTTGATGCCTTCGTCGCCACCTTTGGGCTTACAGAGCGCGAGCGCGATATTCTTGAGGTCTTGGTCGTTTCGGACCAGAGCGTTCAGGACATCGCCACAACGCTCTTTCTTTCGCGCTCCACGCTCTACCGCCACATTTCCTCGATCAACAAAAAGGCCGGTACCGCCTCGCGCGTGGCCCTCATCAACTTTTTCTGGTCCTGGACACCCAAGGACTAGCTAATCTCCCAATAAGTTGCGGTGGAATAGTCCCTAAATTAAAGTCACGGGGCTTTAAACAGGAACTATTTCACCGCAACTGCTGGGGGGATAGACTGCGGCGGCGGCAGAGGCAACGGCAGCGGCGTTGGCAGCTGTGGTAGTGGCAACGGCAGCCGGCAGGGTGTTTTCCGTCTACTTGCTACAGCAGCTCGCCGTGGCGGGCAATGTAGCGGCGCTTTGCCAGCTGGGTGAGCGCGATATAGGCGGTAACGATGCCAATGAGCAGCCCAAAAAAGCTCGTGGGCAGCGGCATGAGGCCGAGCGCATCGGCGATGGGGCTTGCCGGCAGCCAGGTGACGAGCGCCAGGCCCAGCACGGTAAGAACGCACAATGCGGGCGCGGCGTGATCGCGCGGGCTCGGCAGATGCGGGGAGCGCAACATGTGGACCACGAGTGTCTGCGACCACATGGACTCGACAAACCAGCCGCTCTGGAAGAGCGCAGCAAAGGTCGTCATACCCGCGACGTCGCCCGCGGCGGCAAGCTCGGACCAGCTTGCGTCCACGGCGGCGGGGCACACGACAAAGAAGAGCGCGGCGAAGGTCACGATGTCAAACAGCGAGCTCACGGGGCCCAGCTCGAGCATAAAGCCCTTGATGGACGCGGCGTCCCAGGCACGCGGGCGGGCAGTCCAGGCGTCATCGACGGTGTCCCACGGCAGTGCGATGCACACGATCTCGTAGACCAGCGACAGCAGAACCAGCTGCAGGGCGCTCATGGGCAAAAACGGCAAGAACAGGCTCGCGACGGTCACGGACAGCACATTGCCAAAGTTGGAGCTCACCGTGGTCTTGAGGTACTTGAGCAGGTTGCCGTAAGTGCGGCGGCCTTCGATGATGCCGCGCTCGAGCACGCCCAGGTCCTTCTGAAGCAAGATGATATCGGCGGATTCCTTGGCAATATCGACGGCCGAATCGACCGAGATGCTGCAATCGCTCGCACGCATGGCGGCGGCGTCGTTGATGCCGTCGCCCATAAAGCCCACGGTGTGGCCGAGCATCTCGCGCATGACACGTACCAGGCGCGCCTTCTGCAGCGGCGAGAGCTTGGCGAAGAGGTTGGTTTTCTCGGCGCGCTCGGCAAGTTCGGCGTCATCGAGCGCATCGATCTCGGAGCCGAGCAAGACGTTGCTCGCATCGATACCAATCTGCTCGCAGACGGTGGCGGCGACGCGGTCGTTGTCGCCGGTTAGGACCTTGACCGCCACGCCCTTGGCCTCGAGGGTGGCGACGGCGCCCGCGGCACTTGCTTTGGGCGGATCGAGGAAGGCTAAAAAGCCCATCAGCACCATGTCGCACTCGTCGGCGATTCCAAACTCGCCCACGCAGCGCGGATTGGTCTTCTGCGCCACGGCAATTACGCGTAGGCCCTCGGCGTTAAGTCCGGCGACCTGCTTGCGAATCTGGGCGAGCTTCTCGTCGGTGAGCGGCTGAGCGATGCCATCGATCTCGACAAAGGAGCAGATCTCGAGCATTTCCTCGGCAGCTCCCTTGGTAACCATCTGGGTTTTGCCTTGGGCGTCGGCGACAACTACGCTCAGGCGGCGGCGCGAGAAATCGAAGGGAACCTCGTCGACCTTGGTATAGCGGTCGCGCAGACTCTGGCCCAGCATAGAATCGGGCACGACGGTCGAGGGCGTCACATCGGCACGGTCGATTACGGCCAGGTCGATAAGGTTTTTGAGGCCGGTTTGGAAGAAGCTATTCAAAAACGCATGGCGCAGCACACGTGCGTCTTCGTTGCCGTCGGTGCTGAGATAGCGCTCGAGCACGATGCGGTCTTCGGTGAGGGTGCCGGTCTTGTCGCAGCACAGGACGTCCATCGCGCCGAGGTTTTGAATCGCCGGCAGCTCCTTGACGATAACCTGGCGACGGGCGAGGTCCTTGGCGCCCTGCGACAGGCTCGTGGTCACGATGACGGGAAGCATTTGCGGCGTGATGCCCACGGCCACGCTCGTGGCGAACAGCAGCGCGTCGATGACGTTGCCCTTGGTGGCGGCGTTGATGGCAAAGACGGCCGGCGCCATAACGAGCATGAGGCGTACGAGCAACATGGAGACGCTCGAGACGCCGCGGTCAAACGCGCTCTTCTCGCCGCGCCCGTTGAGCATCTTGGCGATGCCGCCCAGGTAAGTGTCCGAGCCGGTGGCAACGACAAGCGCCATGGCGGTGCCGTTTTGCACGGAGGTGCCGGTAAAGACGATGTTCTTGCAGGCAGAGAGTGGCAGTGCGGAGCCGTCGGCGCCCTCGACGACGGTGACGGCGGTGGTCTTCTCGACGGCCTCACTCTCGCCGGTGAGTGCGGACTCGATCACAAACAGGTCGCGCGCGGTGATGATGCGGGCATCTGCCGGCACCATATCGCCGGCAGAGAGGCGGATTACATCGCCGGGGACGAGCTCGTCGAAGGGAATCTCGATGCGCTCGCCGTCGCGCAGGGTGGTGCAAGTGTTGGAGACCAGGTCCTTGAGGGCCTCTGCCGCATTGCCGCTGCGGGCTTCCTGGATAAACTTCATGCCGCCCGATACCAGCAGCATGATGCCTATGACGATGACCGTGGAGGGGTCGCGCTGCGGTTCGGGCACGGCGAGCACGTCGATGTAGAGCGAGACCAGTGCGAGCGCGGCGAGGATGCCGGCGAAGGGATCGATGAACGCGTCGGCGATGCGGCGGGCGAGCGTTTTAGTCGTTGCCTCGATGGTGTTGGGGCCGACGGCGTTCAGACGCTCAGTTGCCTGCTCGACGGTGAGGCCGTTTGCCGTGGCGTCAAGCAGTACGAGGGCGTCCTCGGCACTATGGGTGGCGGCGAATATGGTGTTCTTGGACAGGCCGGTATGAGCGGCAGGGCGCGCCGTGCGGCGGCGCTTGGAGATGGCTTCGAGTACCGTGACGGTTTTGAGCATCAGCATAGGGTCCTCCTTGTTGAAGGGAGTTAGCGTACGTGTCGTATTTGCTTCAAAAAACCTAGATGTCGCTCACGTCAAGCTCTTGAGCCCACAAAGGGTGCAGCGCGCCTTTGTGGTGGTTTTGGTGATCTGCCGGTGGCGTTTATGCGTGTGCGGAGTCCTCGCGGCGTGCCGAGGGCGACATGCAGGTTTTTCGACTAGGACTGCCTTCCATGGCACACCTCCTAAAGGCTGAGCGCAGCGCGCTTTGGGTATCTCGTACCCCTTTTTAATCCGCCCGTATTCTTGATGAGGGGGTTTGACATGTCAACCCCATTGTTCGGAAAACCATTTCCCCTGACAAAGCCTTTACAGAATGCCGTGGCCCCAAAGCGCGCCCGCATCGACGCTTCGCCTGCGCTAAACTGGAAGGCACGTACGCGATTACGAGAGGAGCCCGCATGGAGGCTTACAAGCAAGAGTTCATCAAGTTTATGGTTGAGTCCGACGTTCTTAAGTTCGGCAGCTTTACGCTCAAGAGCGGCCGTCAGTCCCCGTTCTTTATGAACGCCGGCGCCTACGTGACGGGCTATCAGCTCAAGAAGCTGGGCGAGTATTACGCCCAGGCCATCCACGATAACTTTGGCGACGACTTTGACGTGCTGTTTGGGCCGGCCTACAAGGGTATTCCGCTGGCCGTCGTGACCGCCATTGCCTACCACGAGCTGTACGGCAAGGAGGTCAAGTACTGCTGCGACCGCAAGGAGGCCAAGGACCACGGTGCCGATAAGGGCAACCTGCTGGGTTATGAGCCCAAGGACGGCGACCGCGTGGTCATGGTCGAGGACGTCACCACCAGCGGCAAGTCCATCGACGAGACCTATCCCAAGGTTAAGGCTGCTGCCGACGTCGAAATCAAGGGCCTCATCGTGTCTCTCAACCGCATGGAGGTCGGCAAGGGTGGCGTGACCACCGCTCAGAAGGAGATCGAGGCCAAGTACGGTTTCCCCGTCGCGAGCATCGTTTCCATGGCCGAGGTCGTCGAGACCCTCTACAACCACGAGATCGACGGCAAGGTTGTCATCGACGACGAGCTCAAGACCGCCATCGACGCCTACTACGAGCAGTACGGAGCACGTTAGTTACGCGGGTTTACCAACCCGCGTAACTGCTCGACGCTGCGCGGGCCGCATTTGGACAATCTGACGTTCAACTTCAAGGGCGCGACCAGAAGGTCAGCGCCCTTTCGTTTCACGTCACCTTGTCTCAAATGCGACCCGCTCGCTGTCCGTTCTCTATCTGCGGCGTCGTCTTGCTCCGAATGCGGCCCGTTCGCTGCCGTTGCCAAGGCATCGGCGTTGCCGGACTAGTCATTGGGGACGTTCATAAATGACTACTCAGGAACGAGCGTGGATAATCTCCCGTTTTTGGCCTGTGTGCGGGCTCAAAGTGGGAGATTATCCACGCTCGCTTTAATTTGCCTGGGCTGCGATGCCTATCTAATCGGCTCGGCGTCTTCCCTGAGAATCGAAAGATACTCTTCATACCCGTACTGCCGGTATCTCTGTCTTGACTCGTCGAGCGGACGGAGGATACCCAATTCTTCAAATGATTTGACGAGCGAGCTCGCGGTACTCCTGCCGATATCGAGTTGGGCAGCGATGAATGCGGTGTCGATGATGGGGTGCTCTTCAAGAATGCCCAACAGCCTTTGCCCGTTTGCAGCAGTCCTTCCGAGATTTTCGGTAATGGTTGCTGTGGAACGGTTATGGAGGTCAACAAGGTTTTTTAAAGACCCTACCGAGTCCTTCGCACTCTCGAGAAGACTGTTGCAGAAAAACTCTATCCATTCCTCGTAAGTGCCTCTCTCCCTTACGGATGTGAGTTGCCGGTAGTACTCGCTTCGGTTTTTCTTGAACTGGAACGATGGATAGAACAAGCAAGAATGAAGAACGCCATCATTGATGAGCATAAGTGTAATGAGAAGCCTGCCCAGGCGACCGTTTCCGTCTAGGAATGGATGGGCAGTTTCAAATTGGTAATGGACGAGCGCCGCCCGCACAATCGGATCCATTTCGACTTGAGGCTCATTGATAAAGCGTTCGAGGTCCTGGAGCGTGTTACTCAAATCTTCAATGTTTGGAGGGACAAACGATGCGGTTGCAATGGTGCAGCCTGAGGGGCCAATCCAGTTTTGTGAGGAGCGCAGCTCGCCTGGATTCTTCTCCGTTCCGCGCACTCCGTCCAGCAGGACCGCATGAACTTGCCTAAGAAGTCTCGTGCACAAGGGCATCTTTTTGAGCAGTTCTACGCCGCGGTCGACAGCACGGACGTAATTCACGACGTCTGCAACATCTTTATGATGGAGTTGTGTTTGCGATGGACTAAGTAGGTCGTCAAACGTGCACTGGGTTCCCTCAATTTGCGAAGAAAGGAGTGCTTCTTTGCGCACGTACATTGTCAGATACATGTCGGCGTTGGGAACAAAGTAGAGCATGCCTTCAAGCTCTCCAAGCTTTCGTGAGCATGCGGAAAGCGTGCGATAGGTTTCCTCGGTGAGGTTTAGCTGCCTCAATGATTGCAAGGGCGTTGGAAAAAACGAATAGTAAGCCAATTTCCCCGATAGATTATTGCGGAGCGTTCCCTGGCCGTTCTCCTCGATTTGCATCGCGCCCTCCATATCTTTAGTGCCGGAAACTCGTTATTAGGCTAATCATATCAATTCTAATAACGAGTTTAAGGATTAAATAGTTATTAGAATTGATGTAAACAATCTAATGATGAGAAGTCGTTATTACTTGACCATGGAGCTCGGCTTGGTACAAGGGGGTCATCCAAAATGAACGTGGATAATCTCCCGTTTTGGCTCGGTGACGGCCTCAAAGTCAAAGTGGGAGATTATCCACGCTCGCTAGTTAAGCGTCCGAAAATCCACACTCGCCAAACCTACCAAAAAGGGACGGGTTTATTTTGGCACGTTTCGGTCGGTATCAGGAAGTGTTAGGGACGGGGCGGCGGCAGGACTCGAGAGCGAAAAGAAGTATCGGGTTTGGCGTGCCCGCTTCTGCCCGTCCCGCGCGTGGGCGATACTCGGCTTATCGAACCGCGATGCAAAGGAGATGCTCATCCCACGAGCACTACCGAGAAGGGCTTGCGATTCGAGTCCCCACCTTAGCATTTGAACCATTTGGCACTATAATCACCATAGGCATGCGCATAACGTTGCGCTTAATCAAGAGGAGAAAACGTATGGGTCTGTTTGACATGTTCAAG
>UQXP01000023.1 GCA_900545055.1 uncultured Collinsella sp. | reverse complement strand
GGACTTGCAGCGACGGACCTCAGGACACTCTTACACCACGTCTGCGCGCGCGACCCCGCTTGAGCCTCATTGGGAAACGGCGTCCCACTTTGAGGGCTGATTGTGGGATGCATTTTCCGGTTTTGCTCTCATTGGGAAAATGCATCCCGTTTCTTGACCGAATAATGGGATGCAATTTCCCGTTGGAGCGCCTTTGGGAAAGTGTGTCCCACTTCGACCGCCCAGAGTGGGATGCACTTTCCGCAAAGCACCTCAACGGGAAACTACGTCCCATTCCAAAGGCAAATTCCGGGACGCATTTTTCGAAAGCCTGCCCATCCGGAAAGCCCGTCCCACTTTGGACGCATCCGGGCACGGAACCATCGACCTATCAGGCCTCCCATCAATAAAGAGGCGTCCTCCCGGACGGCGGGGCACGAAGTTCATCGCGAGTTCCGCACGCAAAGAAGGCCACTTAATGTGGCCTTCGTCTTGCGCAGGACTGTAGAGCAGGGAACTTCGTGCCCCGACGCCCGGGAGGACGTTTCATTTAGAAAGATGGACCGACCGCCGTCAGCGATGGGAGCTACTCCCCCAGCACGGCCTTTTTGGCGGCTGCAGCCATGTTGTCCAGATCTTCCTTGGTGGGGTGATCCTTTGCGGCGACCCAGTTATCGAGCAGCATCTTAAAGCGGACATTGTCGGGATCTTGCTCGAGCATGGCCTCGTAGCGTTGCTTGACCGCGGGGCCCATCTTGCCCTGGCACATGGCCCAACCCACAAGCTCGGCGTCGTCGGCCAAATTGGAGGTCACGCGATCGATAATCTGCTGGTAATAGCTCTGGTCGGCGCCAAAGCCGCAGGTACCAAAGAGGAAAACGCGCTTGCCGTGCAGAGCGGAGAGCAACGCCGCGACCGAAGGCGTGCATGCGCCCTTGTCGCACCAAAAACCGACGAGCACCGTGTTGGCCGCGCAGGCGCCCTGCGCCTCGCGCGCAACCTGATCTGCGTCCGCATCGTCACTCAACGCCGCGGCGTGGACAAACTCAACGCCCGCAGCCTGCAGAGCGCGTTTGATCGCGCCCGAAACCATCCTGGTATTACCGCTCTTGCTGTTAACCACCAAAGAGCACGTCATAGTCACGTTGCCTCGTTTCCCCCAAAACTAAAGCCACTAATGCAATTTATTAGAAGCATATCTTAGTACTAAAACCACAGATGTAAACCAACTTCTGCTGATTGACGGCACAGCTGACATCAATGGATAAAGCCGCCTGAAGCGCAAGTCCCTAAAATCATGCGGGAACCGCGGTACCGTCAGAAAATTCAGGAGGAAATTTGACGGTCCCGTTAATAGATTTGTGACAAGGGCATGACAGGGAGACAGGTCATTCGTCAGGTTTCTGACAGACGATACGAGTGGGACATGAAAATTGGAGCCCCTCCTGCATGCATATCCGCTGGTAAGGCCTGGCCCGGTTTTCGCCATCGCACGCGGCGGCCGAGCACCCATCCAACGCCCAAGTCAAAATACTCAGTACACTGAGTAATTTCACTCAGTGTACTGAGTATTTTCTCAATTTGCTCAGGCTAGTTAAACAGCGTCACCTTATCGAGCAGAAAATCCTCCACGGTGCACGCCCCGGCCGCCGCCCCTCCCACGACGATCCGCTTGGCTCGCGGATACTTTTTTAGGAGCGTCGACATGCCACTCTGGCCGGACTCTCCACCGCTTTTGACCTCGATGGCGCTCAGCGCATCATCCCTTCGCAGCACAAAGTCGACCTCTTTGACGCCTTCACGCCACCACATGACCTCAAAACCCTCTTCCGGCGCGCGCGCAAGCAGTCGTGCACCCACTGCCGATTCCACCAAATGACCCCGCCGCGCCGAATCCTCCAGCCATTCTGCTCGGCCCTTATCGCCGAGCGCCGTCATAAACGCCGTGTCATAAACCATGAGCCGCGGGGTGCTTCGGCGCTTTGCGAGCTCCTTGTCACTGAACTTGGGAATCGCCGTAACCAAACCGGCCTTGCCCAGCAGGTCCAAATACCCGGCGACCGTGACCGTGTTACCGGCATCCTGCAGCTGGCCTACCATTTTTGAATACGAAAGCTCCTGCCCCGAATAGCTTGCCGCGAGCCAAAAGAGCGCGCGCATCAGCGCCGGTTTGCGGATATTCTCCAACGAGAGAACATCGCGCGAGATCGCCGGCTCGACGATCGCATCTCGGATATAGTTTCGCCAACGGGCGTCATCGGAAACCAGCGGCACCGCACCCGGATATCCACCGTGATAGAGATAGTCTTCAAAAGAAAAGCCAAAGGCCTCGCTGCACTCGCGATAGGACCAATGCGGCGACCGAATGAGCTCGTAACGGCCCATAAGGGATTCTTCCAAGCCCTTATGCAGCAGCAGCGACGACGATCCGGTCAAAATGACCTTGAGCGGCGTCCCCTCCCGGCGATCCCGGTCGTACAATCCCTTGACGACCGTGGACCAACTCTGCACCTTTTGAATCTCATCAACAACGAAAACGGCCGGGACCTTACCTCCAGACGTGAGGTTTCTTGCCTGTTGCCACTCGATTTGCAGCCAGCTGGCATCGGGATTCACAACATCGTCCGCATTGGCCACGTGACAGGGCATGTCTGCATGGTGCAACGCCTGCACGAACATGGTCGACTTTCCCGTTTGGCGGGGCCCGATTATAAATTGCATCAACGGATTATTCGTTTCCCGCATCCTCTGGGCTATCACGGCAACTTGATGGCGCTCAAACATGTCAATCTACCTCCTTGTTTCTTAAATACTCAGTATACTGAGTAAAATCACTCAGTATACTGAGTATTTTTAGAACCGGGAGATCGAACCCGCCAACTTAACTCCCTTCACCAGCGGGTTGCCGCCGCCCCCTCCGCGAGTCGAGTTTCTGGCCCTTCGTGCTCACTCGATATATAAAAACTGCCATAGCCATATCGAAAAACCGGTATAGCCGGTCCCATCATCGAACCATCGCGAATGGGCCACAGGATTTCGCGATGGTTCGCAAGCTTTCGCGGAGATTCGCGACAAATCGAGAGCTGATACGCATCTTATTGTTCATATTCAAGGCCACGACGTCTCAAAAGGTATACGCTTTGAAACAGTTAAGTTTCCCAGCGCCCCCAATCGAGATCAATCGTCACCACATTATTTCGTCAATCGTCACCACGCCGCAGATAGAATGCATAATCTTGGGACAAACACTTCTGATTAATTTGTCCCGCGTCTTGCTCACTGGGCGAATTGGCTGCGGTAGAGCTCGGCGTAGAAGCCGCCTGCCGCTAGCAGCTCGTCGTGCGTGCCACGCTCGATAATCTGCCCGTCGCGCATGACTAGGATGCAATCGGCGTTACGGATCGTCGATAGGCGGTGCGCCACGACAAAGCTCGTACGACCGGCCATGAGCTCGTCGAATGCCGCCTGCACCTGCAGCTCGGTACGTGTATCGATGCTCGACGTTGCCTCGTCCAGCAGCAGAATCGCCGGGTCGGCGAGCATGACGCGCGCGATGCACAGCAGCTGTTTTTGACCCTGGCTAAACGTGCCGCCGTCCTCGCCGATCACCGTATCGTAGCCGCCTGGCAGCTGCACGATAAACTTGTGCGCATGCGCGCGCTTGGCCGCCTCGATAATCTGCTCGCGCGTGGCGTCGGGACAACCGTAGGCAATGTTCTGGGCCACCGTGCCCTCGAACAGCCAGGTGTCCTGCAGCACCATGCCAAAGGCGCGGCGCAGGCTCTCACGCGTGTAGTCGCGCGAGGAATGCCCGTCGACTACGATACGACCGGCATCGATATCGTAAAAGCGCAGCAGCAGATTGATGAGCGTCGTCTTGCCGCAACCCGTGGGACCGACCAGGGCAAACCGCATGCCGAGCTTGGCATCGATGCAGATGTCCTGCAGCAACTTACGGTCGGGCACGTAGCTAAAGTCCACGTGCTCAAAGGCGACCTCGCCCTTCGGAGCGGTGAGCTCAATGGCATCCACAGCGTCGGGCTCCTGCTCGCGCGCATCGAGCAGCGCGAACATGCGCCGCGCCGAGGCATAGGCCGTCTGGATCTGCGTGATGACGTTGGTGACCTCGTTGAACGGCTTGGTGTACTGGTTGGCGTAGGACAGGAAAATCTGCACGCCGCCCACCGTGAGCGCCGCGGGCACACCCGTGATCACGCCCACGCAGCCGATCACGGCAACCACGGCGTAGATGATGTTGTTGATAAAGCGCGTGCCGGGGTTGGACAGCGACCCCATAAACTGCGCGCGCTCGCCCGCCGTGTAGAGCTCGGCGTTGAGTGCATCGAAGCGCTGCTGCGCATTTGGTCCGTAGGCAAACGCATCCACAAGCTTTTGCTCGCCCACATACTCCTCGATATGACCGCCGAGCTGACCCTGAATGCGCTGCTGAGCCGTAAAGCTCTTGTTGGAGAGCTTGGCGATGGCGCCGGCCGCAAAGATGGAGAGCGGCGTGACGAGCACCACCACGAGCGTCATGGTTAGGTTGATGGACAGCATAAACGCGAGCGTGCCCACGATAGTGATGACTCCAGTAAAGAGTTGCGTGAAGCCCTGCAGCAGGCCGTCGCCCACCTGGTCGACATCGTTGACCACACGGCTCATAAGGTCGCCGTGGGCATGGCTGTCGATAAAGCTGAGCGGCATGCGGCTGAGCTTGTCGCTCGCCTCCACGCGCATGTCGCGCACCGTCTCGTAGGACAGGCGGTTAACACAGTAGCCCTGCAGCCACTGGAACGCCGCAGCGCCCATCACGACAATCGCGAGCTTGGTGACAAGCCGCAGCAGCGCATCGAAGTCCACCTGTCCGGCGGCAACGATGAGATCGATGCCCTCGCCGACGAGGATGGGCGTATAGAGTTGCAGAATCACCGAGATGGCGGCACTCACAAACGACGCCGCAAACGAAATGCGGTGCGGGCGCACATAGCCCAGCAGGCGACGGGTCACCGCGCCCACGGGATAGCGCTCGGGATCGCCGGGCTGGCGCGGGCCGTCGCCCAAGTCGTTGAGGTTATCGTTGCCGGAGACATTGGCCGTCATCGTGGCGACCGAACCGGAAGAAGTATACGGATTCATCTAGCAGCCCTCCTTTGCGCAGACGGATGCGGGGGCGGAGCCCGAAGCGGACGTCGCGCTCCCCTGCTGGCCCTCGAGCTCCTCGCGACGAAGTTGCGACTGGCAAATCTCGCGGTAGAGCTGGCAGCTTGCGTACAACTCGTCATGTGTGCCCAGGCCCGCAACCGAGCCGTGGTCGAGCACGCAGATCATGTCGGCATCGCGCACGGTCGAGACGCGCTGGCTCACGATTACCGTCGTCAGCGACAGCCCGCCCTCGGCAGCGCCGCGTACGCTGCGCTCGCGAATGGCATGGCGAAGCGCCGCGTCGGTCTTAAAGTCGAGCGCCGAGGCGGAGTCGTCCATGATCAGGATCTGCGGCGAGCCCACCAGAGCGCGCGCGATGGTCAAGCGCTGACGCTGGCCACCGCTGAAGTTCTTGCCGCCCGCCTCGACCGGGGCGTCGAGCCCCTGCGGCTTGTTGCGCACGAACTCGCTGGCCTGCGCCATATCGAGCGCCGCCCAGAGCTCCTCGTCGGTCGCGGACTCGTCGCGCCAAGTCAGGTTGCTGCGGATTGTGCCGCTCACGAGTGACGCGCGCTGCGGAACGGTCGCGACCACGTGGCGCAGCTGATCGAGCGGCCAGGCGCGCACGTCGGCGCCCATCACACTCACGCTGCCGGTGCTCGCATCGTACAGGCGCGGGATAAGCGAGACGAGCGTGGACTTGCCGCTACCCGTACCGCCGATAATGCCAAGCGTCTTGCCCAGCGGGAGCTCCAGGGTCACATCGTTGACGGCGTTGGCAGCGCCGGCGCCAAACGAGAAGCTCACATGGCTCAAGCTCAGCGCGGGGACCGGAACAGCGCCACCCGCCAGTTCGCTCGGCTTGGGCAGCGCGACCGGCTGGTTGCCCTCGTCGGTGATGCTCGGCACGCAATTGAGCACCTCATTGATACGCGACGCACTGGCGCTCGCCTTGGTAAAGACCACGACCAGGTTGGCAACGTACACGATGGAGGTCAGGGTCTGCGTCATGTAGTTCACAAACGCCATGACCTGGCCCTGCGTAAGCTCGCCCACGTTGACCTGGATGCCGCCCACCCACAGGATGGCGCACACGCCCAGGTTCATCACAAGAAACGTGACGGGGTTGAGAATCGACGAGAGCTTGCCCACCGCGATGGCGGTATGGGCCTGGTCATCGGCGGCTTGGGCAAAGCGCTCGCGCTCGTGGTCTTCGCGCACGAAGGAGCGAACCACGCGAGCGCCCGAAAGGCCTTCGCGGCAGATAAGCGCGATGCGGTCGAGCTTTGCCTGCAGCTGCTTGTAGTACGGGATGCAGCGCGCCATGACAAACCAAAACACCAGGCCGATAGCGGGCGTGCAGATCAAAAAGATGATGCCGAGCTTAAGGTCGATGGCAAGGGCCGCGACCATGGAGCCCACCGCCAGAAAGGGCCAGCGGATGAGCATGCGCACGCCCAGCGCCACAGCGAGCTGCACCTGGTTAACGTCGTTGGTAATGCGCGTGATAAGCGACGGCGTGCCAAAGCGGTCGAGCTCGGCATAGCTCAGCTTGTTGATGTGCTCGTAGAGCGCGCCGCGAATGTCGGTGCCCATGCCCTGCGAGGTGAGCGCCGCCATCTTTTGGCAGACGAGCGTAAACGAAATGCCAATCACGGCCATAGCGCCAAGTACCATGCCGTAGTGGACGACAGCATTCACGTCGTGCGCGCCGATGCCTTTATCGATCATCCGGGCAATCACCAGCGGCGTAAGCAGGTCAAAGATCACTTCGATCAGCTTGCACGCTGGGCCGATCACCATATACCGGCGAAACTTACCACCAAAACGCCTGAGCAGATCAATCATGTATAGGCGCTCCCTATCATCATCCACATTCAATTCGAACCATGATAGTACGGTGAGCCCAAAAGAAGCGTAAACAACTCGTCATTTCTAATGGGATTCGGTTTCCAAAGAAGCGGAAAAACACGCGCACACCCAGCCAGTGTCGGGTCGACCGCTTGGTATACTTACATTAGTGCTACCAAGTTAGTCGCCGACCCTTGAAATGAGGTGCCGAGATGAACGACATTCTCGCAAGAAGAGCAAGACGAGCAACTGTGGGCATCGCCCTTTCCGCGGCACTTGTCGCGGGAATCGCCCCCGCAACGGCGATCGCGGCAGAAACCAGCGCCCCCACCGGTGCAGTTGCCTTGCAGACGGAAGATGCGGCCGCCGCAAAAGAAAAAGCGTATGCAGCCATGCAGGAAGCGCTCAAAAACCTCGAGGCCGCAAAAGACGCCGCAAGTCCCGAGAAAATTGCGGAAATCGATGATGACATTGCCGCATTTCAAGAACTCTACGACATGGTGGTGGCGGAAGCCGCCAAACGGAGGGAACCCCTTCCCGCCATGCAAGCGAACGTCGATGCAGCCCAAGCCAAATACGATGAGGCCCACAACCGGACAAGCGGCCTTCAGGCAGAATTAGATAAGGCACTTGAAGCACTCGGCGGCGAGGAGCCCAGCACAGCTATTAAGGAGCATATTAAGCAGTTGCGCATGGAGATCATGACGGCAGAAAGGCGAGAAGAATCTTGTGAAGATGATCTTCACCGCTACCAACGCCGGCTCGAAAGCCAGGAAAAACAGGTTCAGTATTTCGAAAGTGAGGCAAAGGAAGCTAAAGCCCACATCGACGAGGACATAGCTAAGCGAAATGCGCTCCTTAGCGATTTGGAAAAGGCGAAAGCGGCCTATGACGACGCCTGCAAGGCATACGAAGAGGCGAAAGCCGCGGCAGACAAGGCCACCTCGCCCGAGATAACGAAACCGACCGAGACGACAAAACCCTCCAGCTCAGCGCAGCCAGCCGAAACGGCACAGCCCGCCAGCTCGCTCGCGACCGACAAAGACGCCCCATCGAGCTCCACCAAGCAAGCAAATACGACCGCCGGCAAGCTCGCGAACACGGGCGACACAGCACCGAGCGCAATAGCACTCGCAGGAATCGCCGCCGCAGGCCTCGGAATAACCACCACAGCCACACGCCGCATCAAGAACTCAAAATAGCCGCCAGAGCATACCATCTTCGCCAATCCACAAACCCAGAGACAAAAGAGGCCCGTTTCCCCAGGGAAACGGGCCTCTTTAACTGCAAAAATTCAAGCAACAGCACCGCCGTCTCTTGAACCACATAGCCTTCAATGCCCAGACAACACCAGCAAGCCGCATTCCGCAAGGGATAGATTAAATTAGATAAACGCGCCTTTACGGGTGATTTTTGGACGACGGGGCCCGGCCGGCGGCGAGGTGTTTGGTAGTCGAGCGATCCCGCAGGCGAAGCCGAGGACCAGCGAGACACCAAACACCTCGCCGCCGGCCGGGCCATGTCGCGGCACCAAAAAAGCGCCCGTGCGCTCGATGGATTCGGATGCCCGACAGAGGCTCCTTATGGCTGCTTCCTTCCGGACCTGACCAGATTCGGAACATGTCGTCATCCGAACCCATCGAACGCGCTAGGCGCTCGGTATATCTTACCTGCTCCCGCCCAACAGGGCAAGTGGGGCGAACCCATCGGATGGATTCGCCCCACTCGTGCATATCGCTAGCGGCGCCTGCGGTACAGGACCGCGCCGCCCACTGCGGTCAGCGCGCCGATGCCGGCCATGACCGCGAGCGCCTCGACCGGTAGGCTGCGGTCGCCGGTGTCGGGCATGCCGCCCTTGGAGCCGTCGCCGCCGGAGCCGCTGCCGGAGCCGCTATCTGAACCGCCGCCCGAGCCGCCGCCCGGCGTGCCGGGATTCTCCGGGGTACCGGGAGTCCCGGGCTCCTCGGCGTAGCCGTTGGTGAAGACCGGCGGCACGTCGGCGTCGCCCCCGTAGGAGACCTTCGCCGACAGGTAGCCCGTCTTGGTGCCGCCTGCCGCCTCGTCGCTCACCGTGACGACGATCCTGTGCACGGCCCTGTCGTAGGTCACGTGCGCCTGGCCGTCGTCGACCTCGCTCACCGTGAAGGTGTAGGTGCCGGCCTGCTTGAACGTCAGCGCGTCGAACGTGACGCTGCCGTCCGCGGCGTTCCTGGCGGTCGACATGACCTTGCCGTCCCGGCCCTTGAGCTCGAAGCTAAACTGGCCCGCCTTGAGCTCGGCGCCCTTGAGCACCTTGGCGGCGCCCAGCTTGAGGGTGACGGGCGCGGCCTCGTAGGTATTGGTGAACGCCACCGAGTCGTCGCCCGTGGGGTTGCCCTCGGCATCCGCGAGCTCGTGCTTGACGGCGAGCCTGCCGTTCCCGGCATCGGTGACCGTCGTGCGCACGCGGTACGCCGCCCTGTCGTAGGTCACGCCGCCCGCCGTGCCGGCGACCTCGCGCAGCTCGTAGCTGTGCGTGCCGGGCGCGGTGTAGGTGACGGGGCTGAGAGCGACCGTGCCGTCGGCGGCGTTCCTGCCCGTTGCCGCGACGCTCTCGCTGCCGTCGGCGGCAATCTCGATCAACTGGAACTCGAACTCGCCCTCGACCAGGTCGCGGCCCTTGAGCTTCTTGCTCACCTTGATCTGGTCGGTGACGGTGCTCGGGGCGGGGCCGACGCCGTAGGTATTGGTGAACTCGAACGCGCCCTTACCCTCGGGCGTGCCCTCGGCGGGCAGGACCTCCGCGGCGAGCGTGCCCGCGTTGGTGTCCTCGACCACCTTGACCGTGAAGGTCCTGGACGCCACCGCGTCATTGACCACGCCGTCGACCGAGCCGGACTCGCTCACCCGGTAGGCGAACGTCTTGGTGCGCATGCCATCGCCGTCGATCGCGGCATCGTCGAGGTCACTCGGCTGCTTGAACGTGACGTGGCCCAGCTCGACGTTGCCGGCGGCATCGTTGACCGCCTCGGTCACCGTCTTGCCGGAGGCGTCGACCGGTGCGGGCGCGCCGTCCAGCGGCTCAATCTTGAAGGTGTACTTGCCCTCGATGTCGGCCTGCGTGAGGCCGAGCCCGGCCTGGCCGAGCGCCAGCGTCTTGGTGCCCGCGAGGTCGACCGTCGCCTCGTTGGTGCCGTAGCCGTTCACGAACGACAGCGTACCGTCGGAGCCCTCGGGGTAGGTCACGACCACATCCAGCCCGCCCTTGCCGTTATCGGTCACCTTGACGGTGATGTCGAAGCTCGAGGCGGTCGCCGTCACGCCGGCGGGCAGCGCCGCCGTGTCCTCGGAAACGGTATAGGGGATGGTCCAGGAGCCGTCGGCCGTCTTGGTGGCGGCGCCGTCCGCCACCATCTGCTCGAGCGAGCCGGTGGTGTAGGCGATGGGCGAGAACGCGAGCTCCGCGGCCTCGCCGTCGCCGGAGGCCCGGTTGGACGCGGTCGCGACCACGTTGCCCTGGGCATCGCGGACGGAGAACGAGAACTCGTCCGCCGCCGCGGCGCGGCCCGTCAGCGTCTTGGTGGCCTCGATGGACGCGCTGCTCTCGCCGCCGAGCGTGCCGGTGGCCTCGTAGGAGTTCTGGAACGCGACCGTCACGGGTACGGGCAGCGACGCGATGTCATCGGCCGTCGAGACCTCGCTGCGGGCGACCTCGACGCCGTCCTTGACGACCGTGGTCGTGACCGTGAGCTTGCCCGTCGCCGCGTCGTAGCCGGGCGCGACGGTAACCGTGCGCGGCGCGGCGTCGTTGGTGTAGCCGTCGCCGCCGAGCTTGGTCTCGGCGACGGTGAAGCTGTAGGTCTTGCCCGCGTCGGCGTCGGTGAACGTCACGTCGCTGCCCGCAGCACCGCCGATGAGGTCGACCACGGCGGCCTCTCCATCATCGGCCGCGGCCACGGCATAGGCGTCCTTGCCGGTCTTGAGGCCGAGCTTGGCGGCCGTCTCGGCGTCCGCGGTCACGGTGAAGGCGAACTGCCCCGCCTCCATGGCGCGGCCGGAGAGCGTCTTGGACAGGCGCACGCCCGCGCGGGCCGAGTAGTCGAGCTCGGTCGTGTAGGTGTTGACGAAGTCGCCGCCGCTCACCTCCGCGATCGCGGGCGTCGTGGCCGTGAGGTTGCCGGAACCGTCGTCGGTCACGGTCACCGTCATCGTGGCGACGTGGCCGTCGTAGGCCACACCGGCGATGGCGGAGCCGTCATCGGGCCTGGCCTCGCGCACCGTGTAGGTGAAGGTCTTGGCGCGCACGCGCTTGCCGCCGACCTCGGCGAACCTGGCGTCCTTGATGTCGTCGAGCGTATAGCGGATGGAGCCGAAGTCGAAGGCGACCCTATCGCCCGCCTTGGTTCCGGCGGCGGCCGTCACGCTGACGGTCTTAGAGCCGTCGGCAGAGCCCTCGGGCATGGGGGCGCCGCCCTCGCCCGTAAGCGTGAACTGGAAGCTGTCGCCCTCGGCCCAGTCGCGGCCCTCGAGCGCCTTGGTGAAGAGCCCCGCGGTGGAGACGTCCCTGCCCTCGGCGGCCGTTCCGTACGTATTGGTGAACGCGACGGTCGCGCCGTCCTCGGTCACGGCGCCTTCGGCCTTGGAGCCGTCGGCCCCGTTAACAGCAGTCGTGTAGCCCTCGGCGGCGTCCTCGGTCACGGTGTAGCGCGCGCCCACGGGCAGGCCGGCGACGGTCTTCTCCCCGCCGTCCTTGAGCGTGAAGGTCGCCTTGCCGTCCGCGAACGTCACGGCGTTCTTGCCCTTGCCGAAGGTGCCGGAGACGGGCTCGCCGTCCCCGTCGGCCAGCGCGACCGTGAAGCCGAACTCGCGCTGGCTGTCGCCGCCGACAACCGTCTTCTTGACGGTGAGGCTGCCGGTCTTGGCGGTGTTGGTAAAGACCGCCGCCTCGACCGTGCGCCCAGCAGCGTCGCCCGCATCGTCGGTCAGCTGTGTAATCTTGGTCTTGGCAGACAGCTTACCGGCGTCGTCGTCGGTCACCGTGACGGTGACACGATAGGTGGCCTTCGAGAACGTGAGTGCTGCCTCGTCACCCGGCTGCTCGGTAATCACATAGGTATAGGTACCGGGCTTGGCGTACTCGATGGTACCGAAGTTGCCGACCTGGGCATCCTTGTGCAGCTCAATCGTCGACACGCCGTCCTTGGCGCCCTTGGGCATGGGTGCCTCGCCTTGGGCAGTCAGCGTCATGGTAAAGGCATCCGATGTCATCCAGTTGCGTCCGGAGATCTTCTTTTGCACCTTAGAAGCGTTTTCCACCTTTGTGGACTCCACGCTGTAGACGTTGGTGAAGCCCACCTGCGTCGCCTGTCCGACGGTACCCTTCTGGGGGTTCGCCTTATCGACAACCGCAAAGCCGTCTTCGCTCGTCATGAGCTCACCCTTGGAGTTGAGCTCCCGCACCTCGTAGTGAGCACCCGCAGGCAAGGTAACCGTGACGGAGCCGCCGGCCTTAAGCGTGATGGTGTCACCGCTCTTGATCTGTCCGCTTACATAAGTGCCATTGGTGCCACTGGGGCGACCGGCGTACGCAAAGGTGCCGGCCAGAGGCGTTGTGCCATCGGCCTGGTAGAGCAGTACCTTAAAGGTAAATGCCTTGTTGGGCGCGGTGATGCCTTCGGCGGCCGTGACCGTCTTGCTCAACGTCAGGCGCCCGTCAGAGACCTCATCGGTAGTGGTGTTAGTCTTGACGGCAGGGTTGTTGCCGACCGTCACCGACGCCTGGTTGGAAATATTGCCCGAAGCGCCACCGCTCTTAAACGCGTCCTCGGTCACGCGGACCTTAAACTGAACCGTACCCTCCTTGCCGGCGGGAACGTCCGCCAGCGTCCAGGTGAGCTTGCCGTCATTGTCCTTGGAGCCGGCATCCTTATGGTCGCCGGCGAACTCCACGAACTCGGTTCCCGCGGGAACGGTATCGGTGATCGTCACCGTGGCAGACACGCCCTCAGTGTTCTTGTAGCCGATGGTGTAGGTGAGCTCGTCGCCCAGCGCCACACCCGACCCCGTCGAATCCTGAGCATCGCTCTCGGACTTCTTGGGCACGTAATTGGTCGTGGTGCCGGTATAGCTCTTGTTGCCGACCTTAATGGTGGCAGCATTGTTGACGGCGCCGACCGCACCCTGGGCGTCCTTCACGGCGTCCTCGGTAATCTTTACGCGCACGCGCACCAAGCCATAGCCGCCCGCAGGCTGTTCGCCCAGGTTCCAGGAAAGCGACTGGCCGCTCGCGGCGCCCTTATCGGCATACTTGCCCTCAAAGGCCTCGAACACGACGCCAGTGGGCAGCTCGTCGGTTACGGTCACGTTGGCCGGAACCAGGTTACCGTCGGCATCGACCGCAGTATTGGCCCAGTTGATGGTGTAGACGTAGGAGTCGCCCACAGAGAGCAGCTGCCCGTCGATGTCCACATTAGGCTCCGCGACCGTGCCGATCGTCTTGACCTTATCGTGCGTGTTGTGGAAAACGATCTTGCCGTTCTCGGTACCATCGCGATAGGTCACCTTGGACGTCAGCGTGCCGTCGTTGTTGTCGGTCACCTCGAGCAGCACGCGGCACGTCGCGGACGTATCCACGGGACGCACACCATCGGGCAGGTTGGCCAAGCACTCCTTTGCCACTAGGTTAAAGCTATAGGTGGTAGTGTGGTCGGCATTGTGTCGCTTGGTGGCAACGCCATCGCTGACGGCGTCGGCAAGGTCAATCGTCTGCTCATCAGTTCCGCTGGTGGCATCGCCGAGCTTAAAGTAAACCTTACCAAAGTCGACCGTGGCTTTGCCGTTCTCACCTTCTTGGCTCGTACCCTCATCCATCTTTTTGAGCGATCCATCGGCCTTTTCGGCATACAGGTAAAACGTATACTGGTCAGCCTTGATCTTGTCGCCGGAGTCCATTACCTTCTCGGCAGTAAGACCCTCAAAGGTTCCGGTCGCGATGTAGCTGTTGGTGAAGGACACCTGGGCCTTGGCGGTACCGCTCTCGGAGCTAAACTTCGCATCAGCGGAAAGCTCGACGTTCTTGGCGTCATAGTGCTTGGCCGTGGTCACGGTATAGAGCGAACCGTTATCGCGCTTCTTAACCGTAATCTCCACCTTCCAATAGGTGGAGTCGTACTGATAGCCGTGCTTGCCGCCGCCATTCTCGACAACCTTGTAGGTGAACGTCTTGTCTGCATCTTCCGTCGCGAAGGTCAGGCCGCCCAAAATGTCGGTATGGGACGTGCCATCGGCCTGCGGCTCATCATTTGTCACGGTGAGCTTGCCCTCATCTGCGCGCAGCAGCTTGTTGAGCTTAACGGTCGAGGCGTTGTCTTCGCCCGTTACCGTAAAGCCAAACATGCCGGCATGCAGGTCGTGCCCATTGAGCGTCTTGACGATCTCCAGACCGCCCTGGAGCTCGTAGCTCGTTGAAGTTTGGTAACTATTGGTGAAGATGAAGCCTTCCGAGCCGGTCGCGCCATCGGCGCGGGCCACAAGCTTGCCGCCCTCATCGGTTACAGTGATGGTCAGGTTATAGGTGTGCGCGTCATACGTCCACTCGCCGAGGCCGCCATTCGGGGCCAGCTCGTTAATAGCAAACATATACGTGCCCGGCTTGTTGAAGGTGAGCTTCGAAAAGTCAATCTTTTCGTGCTCCCCGTCCTTGAGGGCCGCCGTCGTTTGCTTCTCCTCAGCATAGCCGTTGTCCACGCTCATCGAAGATCCGGTGATGAGCTTGCCATCGATGGCAGTCTTGGTAGCATCGTCAGCCGCGGTCATAGCAAAGGTGAACTTGCCCGGAGCATCGGCACCGGCAACCACCTTCGTCACGGACGGGGTGTAGGTTGCCGCCTCGGTGACCGTATAGGTGTTCTTGAATTTGACCGTCGCGACACCGGTGGACGTTGCACCCGACGGATAGATCCACTGGCCCTCGAGCTCGTCCTTGCCATCGACCTGCTTGCTTACCGCTGTCGTGACTCTAAGCGTACCGTCGCCGTTATCCGCCACGACAGCCTTAACCGTATGGACCATCTTGTCGTACGTATAGCCCGTCGCCTTGTCGTCAATCTCACTCACCGTATAGGTGAACGTCTTGCCGGCATCATCCTGAGTGAAGGTCAACCCACCCGCAGGTATCAAACTCACGGTCTTGGGGGCGTCGGCCTCGACATTTGCGGTCTCAAAGACCTTGCCGTCCGTGGAAATGCCAACCTTGCTGGCAGATATCTCGTCGGCAGGCTTGACGATATAACGGAACGTGCTCTTAGGCGAGCCAAAAATGGTCGCGTCCTTGGGATACGTCAGCGTCTTCTCGATCTGCAGACCGCCAGCGGCGCCATAGTCGAGGTTTGCCGTGTAACGGTTCACAAACGAGACAGTAGGCGTCGTAGCGCCGGCCTCACCTGCATCGTACTGCTGCACGTAAGTATTCGAATCTTGCTTGAGCTGGACGATCTTTTCGTCCGTCAGCGCGCTCGCGTCGGCGCCATCGCCCAGCAGCTCCGTCACACCCGCACCCTTGAGCACGGTCGTCACGGTGTAGAGCTTAGCGGGGTCGTCCTTGTGTGCAAGAACCTTGACGAGCACGATAGCGTCACCAGCGTAGCCGGTGTCATAGGTGTAGCCGGCAGCAGCAGGCTGGTTCTCGTGAATGCGATAGGCAAATGTACGGCCAAGGTCCTGTTCCGTGAGCTTGCGGGCAAAGAGCTTCTCTTCCCCGCTTGCGCTCACCACAGCGCCGGACACGCCGGCCCCTGCCGCCTTATTGGACAGGCTGGCCTCGGAGCCATCGACCGACGTCTGAACGCCGTTGTACCAAAGGCCCGTCACGGCAAAGGTAAACTGGCCCGCGGTAGAGGCACGACCCTCAAGGGTCTTGCTCACCGTCACGCCACCAAAGGTGCCCGACGCATGGTACGCGTTGGTAAAGGCAGCCTTGTCGGTTACGATCTTGTCCGCATCGGAGGCACCGGTGTTGGCGTAGGTCACGCTCGGCACACGCAGCATGCCCGTGTGGTTGCCCGACTCATCCAGATCGGTCACTACAACGGTCGCGCGTGCGGTGTGCTTGTCCATGGACATGCCCGCCCGGCCATCCCGCGCGGCATCCTCGGTGATGTTGAAGCTAAAGGTGCCTGCGCGGTTGAACGTCACGGTCGGGGCGGCTTCGGTGCCAAAGGAGAACGATGCCACGCGTCCCGACTCGGGCGCGCTGGCGACAGCTTGGTTGACGTTAACGGCAACGGCCCCGTCCTTTACCGCTTGCGCGGTGGTCTTGCTCAAACCGGTCGCGCCGGCATCATCCGTAGCGGCAGCGAGGTTAAAGGTATAGCTCTCGCCCTGGTTCCAGTCGCGACCGCTCACGGTCTTTTGGCCCTGTAGGGTCACGCTCGTGGGATCCACACTATATATATTGGTAAAGGAGGGCGTGACATTCGTGTCCAGCTGCTTTACCGAGCCGTCTTCTGCAATCTTGTAGTACTCGATCGAGGTCTGGATGCCGGCGCCCTTCTTGGCGTTGCGCACCACGGCGTAATAGATCGACTTGTCGTAGTCCATGCCCTTCTTAATGCTACCGAGATTCTCAGCGAACTTGTACACGTAGGCGCGTCCCGCATCCGCCTTGGCGGTATAGGAGATCGCCGGCCACGTCACCGTACCGTCGGCGTTATTGCCCACGGTCGCGGTGTTGCCCTCGGCGCCCTGGGGCATGGGAGCCTTGATGCTCGTGTCGACCTTATCGGGATCGAACGCTGCATTGTCGTCCGCATAGCCGCCCACACGCTCGAGCTTAAAGCTAAAGGCGTTCTGGGAAAGCGGGAAACTCCCGGCGTTGTCGGTCAGGTTCTTTTGGGCATGGATGATGATGCTATGTTCGTGCGTATCGTAACGGTTGGTGAAGGTTGCGATCTTATCGGCAACATCCGTGTTGGTGTGGGTACCCGCGTCGTTGCGCTCCTGCACCACATTCACGCTCGTAACGACCAGTGCACCGGCGCGGTTATCATCCACCTTGACCGTCGCGGTATAGACAGCAGCGGAGTAGCTTATGCCATCCGCCTTGGCATTGGAGCCGGGAATATCCTCCGAGATGGTATAGGTGTAGGTACCCGGCTTGGCATAGGTGATATTGCCAAACGTTGCCGTCTGGACTTTCTCGTTCAGCGCAATCGTCGACACGCCGTCCTCGGGCATGGGGGCACCGTCCTCAGGCGTAAGCTGCACGGTAAAGGAATCGCCATCGGCCCAATCGCGACCTTCGAGCACCTTCTTGGCGCTCAGACCGTCTTTGGCCTTAAGCGTTACCGAGTTGGCGCTGTAGTTGTTGGTAAACTCGAGTTTGTTGCTCGCAGGGATCTCCCCGTCCACGAGCGCTGCAATCTTGCCCTCGATGGTGTTGCCAGTTCCCGACTGCTCCTCGCCGCCGACCTTACGGCTCACGAGGCTAAAGCCGGCCGGAAGCACCGACTCTTCGGCGGAACCGGTCACGGTGTTGACGATACTCGCCAGCACGTCGCCGTTGGACGCCTCGCGCTTGGTAGTGAGCTCGCTCACGCTATAGCTGGCATCCTTCTTAAGGCCGTATACGCGGATGGTCTCGCCGGCCTTGATGGAGTGGGTGTCGCCGTTCCTAAGCTTAAAGGAATTGCCCACAGCGTTGCCGCTCGCATCGAACACATGCGCCTCGTAGCCCTTCTGGGACTCCGGCAGGGTGAACTTAAACGTAAACGTCAGATCCTTGTTATTCGCATCCTTAGTGGGTGCAGTAAGACCAGTATCTGCCGTCACCGTCTTGGTCACCTGCAGAGGTGCCACGCGACAATCGGTATACTGCACGGCCGTTGCCGTGGTAAAGAGATGATTGAGCTGGAGTGTGCCCAGCTTAGTACGGGTCTTGGAGGCATCGTCTATATATGCTGAATCGTCTTCTTGATAAAGGGCCATGCGGTTGATGCCCGTATCGGCAAAGATGGTCGCCAGCTGGCCGTCGCGCTCGCCACCGTCCTCGACATAGCGCAAGACGGTCTTGGCACCTTGCGTCGTCTTGTCATAGCGCATATGCATCAAGTCGTCCGCCAGAGAAGGCGTCACGCCCTTGGCAGTGCTCGTCTGGCCCCACGTCAGGTTACCCTTGACATCTGCACCAGTCGCGCTCTGCAGCTTGCCCTTGATGTGCGTCAGCGTATTATCGATCGAGTCGGGAGAGCCAAACTGCGCTAGGGAAGCAATCAGCGAACCCGGGCCGCTCATGCTGCGCACGCCGTCGTTCTCCTCACCGGCGTCCACGTATACGCCCGAATCATCCACGATTACCTTGGTGATAGTGTTGTTAATCTCATAACCATCCGGGCTTTTAGACTCACGCAGGTAGTACGTACCCTTGATAAGGGGTGCATGCTTTGTCGAATCGAGCGGGAAGCATGCAGCACCCTCAATGTCATACGGATAGGTCATGCCGTTTGCCTTCACGGTGTCATACGGCTCGGCACCCGATTTAATGGCATACGTGCTGGGGCTATCGCCGGTAACATCCTTGGCCTCGTACAGCTCAAACGTCGCGCCGTTCACGGGCTTGCCCAGGTCGTCAACCTTCTGCACAAACAGACGGTTCTGAACGTTGGTGAGGTGGATCACCGTAGAGAACTGCCTGTTTGTCATTTGATATTGGACCATGGAGGTGTTGTCGGTGGTTGCCTCCGCCAGAGACGATGCCGTGGTGTGATACACCGCCACGGTATATTCGGACTGGGACTTATCTTCCAACATGGCGGCGTACTTCTCGATATCGCCGGGCAGCGACCTGACCGTTACCTCATAGTCGCCCTTGGTGATGACGCCAAAGACGCTCGTATCTGCCGATTTGGCAGCTTCGACCGCGCCGGCAATGCCATGCGCAGAGCATAGCTTGTAGCCCTCGAGCGGATTGCCCGTGACCGCCGTCCATGCGCTTTCGTCCGTGTCACTCTTGCTCTTATCGGTGCGCTTGAGCACGACAGCAAAGGTCGTACCCGAGCTAATGGGTTTGTCCTTATTGTCTTTTGTTTCTTTGCTAAGGGAAATGGTCTCCTTAGCGGCCAGATAGCCGCCGTTCAGCCACATGCGGCTCCCCGTCCATGACTTGCCGTCGGCTGTTGTAACCGTTGTCTGCGGTGCAACCACCACGCCACCCGTGCCGCTCGCAGCTTTCTTGTATTGCAGATACAGCTCACCTGGCGTTGCGGTAGTCGATGAGGTCAGGCTCGAGCGATATCCCACGGGCAGGCCAACCTCTTCGAGTACAAAGTAGTCGTGTCCCTCGGCATGCTGGTTATCGAACGAAAGAACGGAATCGTCCGACTTTCGAAGTATCAGCTGGCCCCCGTCTTTCGTCGTGCCCTGAGCGACGAGCTCACCCTTATTCCAGTGTCCCTCGGCATCTGGTCCATCGGACTGGTACAGCTTGAAAGTTGCGCCATTGACTGCTTCGCCGTTTTGGTCGACCTTCGCGACCTCGGACGATGGCAGCGTGGTGAGGTTGAACTTAAGTTTCATGTTCGATGCGCCCGCGCCGCGCTCCAGATAGAAGAAGCTCAGCGTATGCTTGCTGCTGTCACAGAAGGTGTTGCCGGAGAAGTTAGAGGTATCTGCGCCGGCAGCTTTGAACTTTGCCTTGATGTTGGTTTTTTCGATTTCCTTCTCGGCTCCATTCGCACCGTCAATATGACCGACCTTTACTTCACCGGTAGCAAAGTTGATATCAAGCGTCGCCTTCTCGTGGATGCCGCCCAGATCGCCCACGAGTACGCCATCGATGTACACCCAGACGTCGTCGTCACCTGAGAACTCAAAGACCATATCGTTGTTATCGGTGGTCTTGCCGCCCGCAGGCTGGACAAACTCCGTGGTCATGGACATGCCAAAGTGGTGATTGAGGTTCGTGCTTCCATCAATAATCTGCTTAGGGGAGAGGCTGTTGCCCCGCTCATCAAAAACCTTGCTAGCTGAGTCAAAGGGGAAGAACTGACCCAGATTGGTTTCGCTACTCGCATCGCCCTTATATACGCCCGCCTTATCGTAGACGTCAAAGGTGTTAGTCGTGGAGTTATATACGGCATAGTTGCCTTCAGACCCATACGAATCGTAAACGTAATAACCATTCTGGAGCTGGAAGAGGCCTTTCACGTTGTTGTAGACGGCCTTGCCGTTGACCTGGCTGTCGTTATTAAAGAGATAAGCCAGCGACTCGTCGGTGTACGTACCACTCGTGTTATAGGAGGTGTAGGTGCCGGCTTTGATTGACGGATAGCCATCTACCAGCGTGTTCTTTACAAAAGAAAGGCGTCCAAAGCCGTTGATATTGCTTCTGCCCGTCCATTTATTAATGCCCGATCCGGCACCGCCATTGAACTTGAGCTGATGGTCTTTATTGATGCCGGTGTTGTCATTCTTGTTGTCGTTGTTTATGTTCTTCGAGCTGTCGTTGTCGCCATTCACTACCCAATAATCGAACAGATTGACCGTGGTGCCGGTGGGATTCACCGTCTGTACGGTATGGTTGCTCAAGGGAACGGGCTGGTCGGCCGACGCACTCGTCGCACCAAACAAGAGCGCACACGCCGCCAGCGGGACAGTCAAAACCCTCAGGACACGCTTGGCGGTATTGGTTTTCTTGCCAAAAGGCTTTAGCATTTCTCGAGCTCTCGCACACGCGCGATTCATGAAGGCCCTCCCCAAATCCATGAGGACGGCAAGCAGCGGCTCATTATATATGTGTCGTCGTCCCCATCGATGCAAATATACGCCCCCCCCCGCGCAGAAACGCAAGGCAGGACATCGCTATATGCTTAAAATTGTAGCAATTTGGGTGACCCGAAATTTCGCCTCGGGTTGCCACTCAGGCTCAAAATCGAACCACTCGCGCCGTCGACATGCCCCAGTAGGACAAATCGACCGGCAATCTTTATCCCCCACAGCCCCACAAAGTAGCTAATTTGGGACGAGGCTTTTCGACTACTCGACCAAACCGGACTCCGGGGGAATAAGCTCTAGAGGCGGGCGAGGTCGTAGGCTCGCGCGGCAGACTCGCCGGCGCAGATGAGGTTGGTTGTGGCTTCCTGAGGGTTGAGCGCCTGGTCGAGGGGCATGGGCTTGCGGCAGATCGGAAGCACCAAGTCGATGCCATGCTCACACACCGCATCCAGGTTGACGGCGCGACCGCCCACGACGGCGACCACCGGCTTGCCATATCGCTTGGCGCGGCGAGCCACACCAACCGGCGCCTTTCCAGCGGCGGATTGCTCATCCATATTGCCCTCACCCGTTATGACCAGATCGACATCGCGCACGCGCTCGTCAAAGCCAATCAGATCGAGCACCGTCTCCACGCCCGAGCGCAGCTCCGCACCGAGCGCCAGTAACGCCGCGCCCAAGCCACCGGCAGCGCCCGCGCCGGGCACGCCGAGCACCGAGCCAAATGTCCGTGCACCCTCGGACACGCGCAGCAACCCCTGAACCCGCGCCCTAGCAATCGCCGTATCGAGCAGGCGGCCGTAGCCGACCATCCAACTATCGTACCTGTGAAGTGCCTCGGCGTCATCTCTCGGCAGACCCTTCTGCCCACCGAACACTGTCAGCGCGCCGCGACGCCCCACGAGTGGGTTCTCGACATCAGAAAGCACAACGATACGAGCGCCATCCAAAGCCTGCAGCGCTGGCGCCAAATCAACGCTCGCCACCTGCTCAAGGCCGGCAAGACCGGGGGCGATATCGCATCCCTGATCATCGACCACGCGCGCGCCCAGCGCCTGCAGCATGCCGGCGCCACCGTCGTTGGTGGCGCTGCCGCCCAGACCAATATAGAGTGTCCTTGCGCCCGTGCGAACTGCGCGAAGCATAAGCTCGCCCACGCCATAGGTCGAAGCCGCCAACGCCGCCGACTCCGTACAGCTCGAATACCCAATACCCGCCGTCTCGGCCATCTCAATTACAGCCGAGTCGCGCTCGTCGTCCACCAGCATCCGGGCAGACACGCGATCGCCCAAGGGACCTGCCACCTCGCAGGTCACAATCTCACCGCCACACGCGGCGATAGCATCGAGCGTTCCCTCGCCACCATCCGCCAGCGGCAACGCGGCTACCTGGGCATCGGACCACACACGGCGCACGCCTTCGGCAACCGCCGCCTCCGCCTGCGCACTCGAAACGCTGCCCTTAAAGGAGTCGATCGCCAGCAGCACACGGCGGGGCCGGCGCTGCACGGGGCCAAAATCAACCGCCGTGCCAGCATCCTCTTCGGCACACGCGAGCGCCTCGGCATGAGCGGCATGTGCCTCAAGATCGGCCCCACAACCGCAACCAGCGCCGCCCGCTCCGCGCAGACCGCCAAAATAGCTACTCAGCAGCTCGCGGCATTCATCCGCCAGCACGCCGGCATTAACGTTAAACCGATGATTCAGGCGCGAATCGGCATTCAGGTCATACAGCGAACCCAGTGCGCCCGCCTTGGCGTCGCTCGCGCCATACACGCAGCGCCCCACGCGCGCGTTGACCATAAGGCCCGCGCACATGCAGCAGGGTTCGAGCGTTACATAGACCGTGCAATCGGAAAGGCGCCAGCGACCGAGCGACCGAGCAGCAGCGCACAGGGCCGCGAACTCTGCATGCGCCGAAGGATCCTGATCGAGCTCGCGCCGATTGTGCGCCCGCGCGACAATCTCGCCCGCGCGCACCACCACGGCACCAATCGGCACCTCGCCCACCGCAGCAGCGGCGCGAGCCTCCGCCAGCGCCTCGCGCATGAACTTCTCGTCGATTTCGGTGATCGTCATCGTTCGCCTTCCCTGTTGCAAATTCAAAACGATGCTATCATTACGACTCACGGAGAGATGGCAGAGCGGTTGAATGCGGCGGTCTTGAAAACCGTTGAGCGCGAGAGCGTTCCGGGGGTTCGAATCCCCCTCTCTCCGCCACTTTAGTGATTCACCGGCGTCATGGTCCGCTCAAACAGTGCATCGACCACGTCGGCTATCTCAGGTCGACGCTCAAGATCGTGGCCCGATTCCCACCATATCGTGAAAAGTCGAATAATACCGCCGGCGACAAACTCAGACGTCGTCTCGAGTGACACGGGGGCCAGGGCATCCTCGGCAAGCACGTTCATCACACGCTCGCGGATGGAGCGGGCAATGCGGTCGCAAATAACGTTGGTCAACATGCCCGACATGCTGCTTGCCAAAATGTTATCCATGAGCTGCTCGTGCGCCAGAATCAAATCCATGGCATCGTCCAAAATCGCGTGCCGAAGCGCGCGCACGTCCTCGGCAGATACCGCGCCGGCCTCATCGGGCTGTTTTTGCGGCAAGCCCGACATAAGCTCATCGATATAAAAGGCAAAGTAATCGTTCTTGTCGCGAAAGTGCTTGTAGAACGTCGTGCGGCGAATCATGGCGCGGTCGCACAGCATGGCAACCGTCAGGTCCTCAAAACGATGCTCCTCGAGAAGCTCGGTGAAGGCATCGAACAGGGCGCGGTAGGTTTTCTTAATGCGAAGGTCCACTGGTATCGCCATCCTCAGGGCAAAGACAACACTCGTCAATCTGTCGCATATCTTACACCTGTACCTCGCGCGCTTTGCCCCGGTGCCGACCCGCCGAAAACATAACGCTTGCCGGAAAGTTCGGCACGGCAAAACGTTGCGGGTATACTAGTAGCGTTATACCAACGGCAGCTGGCGCATGCCGCCGCGGCCATTCGAAACGGAGACATCATGATTACCGTCATCATCGGCATCGTTGTTGTCATTGTGATTGTCTGCGCCATCGCCGGCATCTACAACAACATGGTCACCAAGCGTAACCGCATCGATAACGCCTGGCAGAACATCGATACGCAGCTGCAGCGCCGCAACGACCTGATCCCCAACCTGGTCGAGACTGTCAAGGGCTACGCCAAGCACGAGCAGGAGACGCTCTCCGCCGTGATCAGCGCGCGTAACACCGCCGTCAAGGCCACCACGCCCGAGGCCAAGATGGAAGCCGACAACGTGCTGACCGGTGCGCTGCGCCAGCTCTTCGCCGTAGCCGAGGCCTACCCCGATCTTAAGGCAAACACCAACTTTACGCAGCTGCAGGCATCGCTCGAGGATACCGAGAACAAGATTAGCTATGCACGCCAGAGCTACAACGACTGCGTACTCAGCTACAACAACGCCATTCAGACGTTCCCGGCTGTCATCTTTGCCGGCATCTTCCAGTTTAAGGAGCGCCAGGGCTTCGAGGCCGCCGAAGCAGCCCGCCAGGCCCCGACCGTCAAGTTCTAGTAGTTTGGCAGCGCATCCTTAATCGGCCAAATGTATAAACCGCCCCGTCGAATGCATACTTCGACGGGGCGGTTTCCTTTTTCGCGAAGGTCCCCCTCTGAGCGCCGTGCATTTTCAGGAGTATTCAACATAACCAAGAGCTTCGGGCGCCACGATAAATGCCAAAGACCGCGAATATCCCTGCAAATCAAACGCTGCCAGCCCATAACCCCGCCCATCATTCGTAGAAAACATCGAGAAATCCCGATTTTTTGCCCGAGGTCGGTATGCAGGGCCCTTCGATTGCAGAATACTCGCAAAAATGCACGTCGCCACCACCCCCACATGGCGCAAACCAAAACAAACGCGCGGCCTAAAAG
>UQXP01000022.1 GCA_900545055.1 uncultured Collinsella sp. | reverse complement strand
GTCATGCCGAAATGGCGCGAAGCACGCGGTTGACAAAACTATAGAGACACGTCCCAAAAAGACTACCCGCGCCAAATGAGCTACTTGAGGAGTTGGGCCATGGCGTTGACGAATTTTTGTACTTGGAGGGTGGGCTCGAGCGGGTAGTGCAAGAAGACCGGCACCTCGCGGCCACATAGGAACGGCACGCCTACAAAAGCCGGGTGCACGCCCGACCACGCCCCGCAAGTGAGCACCGCGTCGCCCTTTTCCTCCGCCTCGTTAAAGAGCGCAAAGTCAAAACTGTCCACGTCGATCACGTCCACGCCGCCATCGGCCAAAAGATCGATGCGCAGGCTGTCCATGGCGTCGTTGCCGTGGCGCAGTACGCGCAGACGCATACCCTCCAAGTCGGCAACCGTAATGCGATTCTTGCGCGCCAGCGGGCTCGTGCGCGGCAGATCGATATAAAACGGCACGTTGACAATGCGGAGCTTTTGGCAGGCATCACCCCAGCGTGGGGTAGAAAAACTCGATTGCACCACATCGACCTCGCGGCCCAAGCTACGCATGACGGTCTCGCGCTCGTCGTAGAGATCGCTTACCGGCACGATTTCAAATCGCAGCGACGGTTCCAGATCGTGGATGCCCGACCACATCGACAGCGTTTGGCGCCCCGGGCACATCATCGACACGCCCAGGCGCACGGCACCGCCATCGCCCGCCGCGCGTCGGGCACGGCGCAGCGCGTCCTCGGACTGCCGCATGATCGAGCGCGCGTCGTCCACCAGCAGTGCGCCGGCCGGCGTCACTTTGACGCCCGAGTGCGAGCGTTCGAACAGCGTGATGCCGAACTCGGCCTCGAAGCCCGACACCTGCTTGACGAGCGCCGGAGTCGACACGCGCAATTGTGCCGCCGCACGCGAGAAGCTTCCCAGCTCCGCAGCGGCCGATATGGCCTCAAGTCGTCGATCGTACACGTCAATCTCCCGTTTTCGCGCCCGGGGCCACATGGTGCCACAGGAGGTTGTTTTCGCAGGTCATGCGCTCAATTGAGAATAAACTGCATCGCACAGTGTAAACCTATAGTTAACGCCATTCTAACAAATATGCAATTCACCTGCGCAAATGCAAAGCATACGATAACCAGCGAAAACCACGTGGGTCGATTAATGGGAGCGACCCACCGGGAGGCACAAGAAGGGAAGTTCCTATGAGCAATTGGCTTAAGCTCGAGGGCGATGTCTGCGCCGTGACCGGCGCGCTCGGCGGTATGGGCGTCGAGATTTGCCGCGAGTTCGCCCGCAACGGCGCCAACGTCGTCTTGCTCGACCTAGACGAGGAGAAGGTCAAGGCAGCAGCCGCCGACCTCGCCGCCGAGTTTGGTATCCACGCCGAGGGCTACAAGATGAACGCCACCGACGAGGCCGAGGTTCAGGCTGCCGTCGACGCCACCATCGCCAACTTCGGCCGCGTCGACGTTCTCGTCAACACCGCCGGCATCCTGCGCTTCGCTGCCATGGAGGACCTGCCGCTAAGCGACTGGGAGCAGGTGCTCAACGTCAACCTCACCGGCTACTTCATCACCTCGCAGCGCTTTGGTCGCGAGATGATCAAGGCCGGCCAGGGCCGCCTGGTTCACATCTCCACCGTCGCCAGTCACTCCCCCGAAACGTTCTCGGGCGTGTACAGCTCCACCAAGGCGGGCGTCAACATGATGTCCAAGATGCTGGCTGCCGAGTGGGGTCCCTACGGCGTGCGCTCCAACTGCGTCGAGCCCTGCTTCGTCAAGACCCCCATGTCGGCAAGCTTTTACGCCGATCCCGAGGTCGAGAAGAGCCGCAGCCGCCTCATCGCCACGCGTCGCATCGGCGAGGTCAGCGATATCGCCAACGCCGTCATGTTCCTGGCGTCCACGCGCTCAGACTTTACCACCGGCGACGCCATCAAGGTCGACGGCGGCTTCTCCAACATGATGGGCGACCTCACCGCCAAGCCCGGCGGCCGCCGCGCCTTTGCCGACAACTACCTCAAGAACAAGGGCGTCGAGCTTTGGTCCGATGAGTCCGGCGTCGCCAAGCCGACTGACCAGTAAACCAACCCGGTAGAAAGGGGCGCGGGGCAAGCACCTCAGCGGCGTTTGCCCCTCCCCTCCCCCCGCATCGATTAGAAAGAGTCCCATGGCTTCCACCAACTCCAACAAGGGTCGCGCCGTCGTGCTTTCCGCCGCGTGCGTCACCATGTTCTTCATCAGCTCCATCGCGCTGTACTCCGTCGTGTCCAAGAACCTGCTCGCCGTCTACCCCGAGTGGTCCAGCGCCCTTACCTGGGCCTTCCCGGTCTTTCAGACCATCATGGCCGTGACGGGCATCTTCGCCGGCCGCATCTCCGATAAGATCGGCCCGCGCAACGTCGTGATCGCTGCCGCCGTGTGCTACGGCGTGGGCTGGTTCATGTCCGGCACCGTCACCGAGCCGTGGCAGTTCTACCTGTGGTTCTCGCTCGTCGCCGCCATCGGCAACGGCCTGGGCTACAACCCCGCGCTCACCACCGGCCAAAAGTGGTTCATCGACAAAAAGGGCCTCGCCTCCGGCATTACGCTCGCCGCTTCGACCGCCGGCCCCGCCGTGCTGTCCCCGGTGCTCGCCTCGCTGCTCATCCCGAGCCTGGGCATCTTTGGCGCCCTTAAGGCACTCGGCGTCATCTTCTTTGTGACGATCGCCGCCTCCGCCCTGTTCCTGAAGGCCCCCGAGGCCGGTTGGCTGCCCGAGGGCTTCGAGGCCCCCAAGGGCGGCGCGCACGCCGGCACCTTCGGCGACCTCACCCCGGGCGAGATGGTCAAAACCCCGCGCTTCTGGGTCCTCATCGCCACCTTCGCCTTCGCCGCCACCGCGGGCACCCTGCTCGTGGGCAAGGTTGCCTCCATCGCCGCTGTCCAGCTCTTCGCCGACCCCACGAGCGCCGCGGCCGTCGCCCTCGGCGGCGTGGTCGTCTCCGTCAACACCTGCGCCAACCTGGTCGGCCGTCTGTCCTTTGGCCAGATCATCGACAAGCTCGGCGCCTACAAGTCGCTGCTCATCAGCCTCGTCGTGACCATCGTCGCGCTCGTCATCATGTCGATGAGCTTTACGCAGAGCATGTTCTTTGTGGCGCTCGCCCTGCTTGGCTTTAGCTTTGGCGCCCTGCTCGTCATCTACCCGCCGCTCACCGGTGGCGCCTTTGGCACCAGCAACATCGGTGTCAACTACGGCATCATGTTCCTGGGCTACGCCGCTTCTACCTGGATCAGCCAGCCCATCACTGCCGTGCTGTATCACGCTGAGGCCGGCAGCGCCGCCTACCAGCAGTCCTTCTACGGCGCCATCGTGATCGCCGCCATCGCCGTCGTGCTCACCGTCTACATGATGGTCTCCGACAGCAAGAAGAAGTCCGCCTAGTTTTACCGATGCGACAAAGGGACAGTCCCTTTGTCGCATTCCACCGGTCACCAGTATTAAGGAGTCGAAATGTCTGAGCTCAACCCCGTCCGCATTGCCGTTATCGGCGCCGGCGCCATGGGCCGCAACCACATCCGCTTTGTCACCGAGGAGCCCGAGGCCGAGCTCGTCGCCATCGCCGACGCCTTTGAGGGCGCCCGCGCCACGGCCGAGACCGCCGGCGTACCGTTTTACACCGATCCCGCTCAGATGATGGACGAGGTCAAACCCGAGGCCGTCATTATCGCCACCCCCAACGACCTGCACCTGGGCGTTGCCCGCGAGGCCATCAAGCGCAACATCGTGCCGCTGGTCGAAAAGCCGATCTCCAACGACCTCGAGGATGCCCAGGCCTTCGCCGCCGAGGCCGAGACCGCCGGCGTGCCCGTGCTCGTGGGCCAGCACCGTCGTCACAACCCCTTCGTCAACAAAGCCAAAGAGATCATCGAGTCCGGCGAGCTGGGCAAGCTCACCGTGTCGAGCTTCCACTACATGATCTATAAGAATGACGAGTACTTTGATGTCGAGTGGCGCCGCAAAAAGGGTGCCGGCCCGATCCTGGTTAACCTGGTTCACGACGTGGACCTGCTCCGCTACCTGCTGGGCGAGCCCGTCGCCGTCCAGGGCATGCAGTCCAGCGCCGCCCGCGGTTTTGAGACCGAGGACTCCGCCGTGGTCAACGTCCGTTTTGCCGATGGCGCGCTTGCGAGCATGACCATCTCCGACGCCACCGCCAGCCCCTGGAACTGGGAGGCAACCGCTCGCGAGGATCCGCAGTACCGCCCCTTCGACGCCGACGCCTACTTTATCGGCGGAACCTTGGGTGCCCTTTCGCTGCCCCGCCTGCATCAGTTCTCCTACGACGGCGCCTCCAACTGGCACAAGCCGCTGCAGATGGAGATTCCGGCCGTCGACCCGGCGCTGCCGCACAAGATGCAGCTCAAGCACTTTGTGAAGGTCGTCCGCCGCGAAGTTGAGCCCGTCGTAACCCCCGCCGATAACGTCAAGACGCTCACGCTTCTCAACGCCATCAAGGAGGCCGCCGAGACCGGCCAGCTCGTCGAGCTGTAGCACCTTAGGACAGGCCGCGGCAGAAACCCCATGCCGTGCCCCTCGGTCCGCCACAAATAAGCCCCTCTTCTTTGCCCCGCGAGCAGCCTTCTACCCGCGGGGCATTTTGCTACGTTGCCAATGATTTTTCTGGGACGGGGGACTTTTTGCACCTTAGCTTGATTCGTTCGCCACGAAATGTGCCTATCTACTACGTTTAACCAATCACCCTCATCCATACCGAATTTCGCGAAATAAAAACCGCAGGTAAACGGCTTGCGCATTTTCGGAAAACCGGGGGATGGTCGACCCACACGGTTCAAACGTAGTAGATAGGCCGCTTTCGTGGTTCCGAGCCAAAACAGTCTTTTTTGAGCGAAGTGGCAGGTGGTATCCTTGGTAGCTCTGTGCTGCAAACGCACCTTAAACGCAAGGAGTTTCATGGATCTTATCGCCCAGCTCACCCGCGAGCTCAACCTTAAGGCCGCCAACGTCGAGGCGGCTGTCAAGCTCATCGACGAGGGCAACACCATCCCCTTTATCTCGCGCTACCGCAAGGAGGCCACGGGCGGCATGGATGACGTCGCCCTGCGCGCCCTCGACGAGCGCCTGTCATACCTGCGCAATCTTGAGCAGCGTAAAGAGGACGTCATTCTGCTCATCGACGCCCAGGGCAAGCTCACGCCCGAACTCGAGCAGCAGATTCGCGAGGCCACACAACTCCAGCGTGTCGAGGACCTCTACAAGCCCTACCGCAAAAAGCGCATGACCCGCGCGCAGAAGGCCCGCGAGGCAGGCCTGGAGCCACTCGCCAACATGATCATCATGCAGGCCTCGGCCAAGGGCAGCGCGCTCGACGCCGCCGCGGACTACGTCAACGAGGAGGCCGGCTTCGACACGCCCGAGAAGGCGCTCGCCGGCGCCGCCGACATCGTGGCCGAGACGGTGGCCGAAGATCCCGAGAACGTCGCCGACCTGCGCACCTTTACGCAAAACACCGCCGACATCGTCGTCGAGGCCACCGACCCCGCCGAGAAGACCCCCTACGAGCCGTACTACAGCTATGATGAGCCGCTGCGCCGTATACCCAACCACCGCGTGCTGGCTATCGACCGCGGTGAGCGCGAGGGCAAGCTCCGCGTGCGCGTGAACGTCGACGGCGCTGCCGCCACGGTGCGCCTCGGCAGCCGTTGGCCCCGACGCCAGGGCGTGTTTGCTCCCATCTTCGATGCCGCCATCGCCGACGGCTACAAACGCCTCATGGCTCCCTCGCTGGAGCGCGAGGCCCGCGCCAAACTCACCGTTCGCGCCCAGACCGAGGCCATCAACGTCTTTGCCAAGAATCTCGAGGGCCTGCTCTCGGCACGCCCCGTCCGTGGCGCCCGCGTGCTCGCGCTCGATCCGGGCTACCGCACCGGCTGCAAGGTCGCCGTCATGGACGAGACCGGCAAGCTGCTCGACCACGGCGTGGTCTACCCCACCAAGCCGCGCCACGACGTCGCCGGCACCAAGCGCGAGCTCGCCCGCCTCGTCAAGAAGGATGGCGTCAACACCATCGTCATCGGCAACGGCACCGCCAGCCGCGAGACCGAGGAAGTCGTCTCGGAGTTCATTGCCGAGCAGGCGCCCAGCCTTCGCTACACCATCGTTAACGAAGCCGGCGCATCGGTGTACTCCGCTTCCGAGCTTGCCAGCCAGGAGTATCCCGACTTGGACGTCACCGTGCGTGGCGCCATGAGCCTGGGCCGCCGCCTGCAAGACCCGCTGGCAGAGCTCGTCAAGATTCCGCCCCAGTCCATCGGCGTGGGCCAGTACCAGCACGACCTTGACCAGGCCGAGCTTTCGCGCACGCTGGGCCACGTGGTGGAGGACGTCGTCAACCGCGTAGGCGTCGACGTAAACACCGCGAGCGCGAGCCTGCTGGGATACGTATCGGGCATCACGCCGAGCGTGGCCAAGAACATCGTGGCATACCGCGAGGAAAACGGCGCCTTTACCGATCGCCGCCAGCTCAAGAAGGTCCCCAAGCTGGGACCCAAGGCATATCTCAACGCCGCGGGCTTCCTGCGCATCAGCGGCGGCAAGAATCCGCTCGACGCCACGAGCGTCCACCCCGAGAGCTACGAGGTGGCCACGTCCGTCCTGGAGCGCGCTGGCGTGGCGGCCAGCGAGCTCGGCCGCGGGGGCGTGCCCGATATCGAGCGCCGCCTGGGCAGCATCTCGACACTGGCAAGCGACCTGGACTGTGGCACTCTGACGCTCATTGACATCGTCAACGAGCTCAAGAAGCCCGGCCGCGACCCGCGCGACGACGCGCCCGAGGTGGTCTTTAGTCGCTCGGCGCTTTCTATCGACGACCTGAAGCCCGGTATGGAACTCAAGGGCACGGTGCGCAACGTCGTCGACTTTGGCGCCTTTGTCGACGTAGGCGTGCACCAGGACGGCCTCGTGCACATCTCCAAGCTGGCCAACCGCTTCGTCAAGCACCCCAGCGACGTGGTACGCGTCGGTGACACGGTCAAGGTGTGGGTCGAAAAGGTCGATCGCGACCGAAAGAAAATCTCTCTCACCATGGTGCAGGGGAAGTAACAGAAGGGCAATCCGCCGCCATCCATCGTCGAACTTGCAAGTTTTTCTCACTCGATGGAAAGAACTTGCAAACTTTGCAAGTTCTTCTCACGTGATGACAAAAACTTGCAAGTCTAACAGTCCCGCTATAGCAAAACGCCCCGACCCTCACGATTGAGAACCGGGGCGATATTCAGCTCGTGTCGGCAGTTCCGGCCTTTCCTTTGCCTAGCGCGACCCTCGCGAAGCGCGTGAGCGATAGGGAAAGGAAAGGCCGGGGCGAGCAGCCCGCGGCGTAGCCAGTGTTCGCGTTACGGCAGAATATGGAAGCCCAAAGCGGCGATATCCTTGGCAAAGCCGCGGACGGTGTCGAGCGAGACCTCGTACGGGTCGCGACCGATGTTCTTCCGCTTGGCCAGGATGCTGTTGGGCACCGTAATGATCTGGCAACCGCAGGCCTCGGCCTGGTAAATGTTGATGAGCTCGCGCGTGGACGCCCACAGGACCTCACAGTTGGGCTTGGCGGCGGCCTTCTTAACCGACTCCGTCATAAACGGAATGGGGTCGACGCCGGTGTCGGCGATGCGGCCGGCAAAGAGCGAGATGATGGACGGCGTCTCGGCGTCAACGGCCTCGACCATCTCGTCAACCTGCGTAGGCGTAAAGATGGTGGTGACGTTGACCTTGATGCCGTCGGCGGAAAGCTTGCGGACCAGCTCGGCGGTGGACTCGCCCTTGGTGGTCACGCACGGAATCTTGACGTAGACGTTCTCGGCCCAGGTAGCGATCTCGCGGGCCTCGACCTCCATGGTCTCGACGTCGTCGGCAAAAACCTCAAACGAGACGGACACATCGGTGATGTGGGCCAGGACCTCCTTGGCAAACGCGCGGTAGTCCGTCACGCCGCCCTTCTTCATAAGGGACGGGTTGGTCGTGAAACCCTGAACGTTGCCGCTCTCGTACATGTCGAGCATGCCCTCGAGGTTTGCACCGTCAGCGAACACCTTGATTGCCATCTGCCTGATTCCTTTCGCTTGCACATGGGCGTTAAACTGCTAAACACTTTACCTACGTTTATCAAGGCGTGAGCTGCGGTTTTTTATCTTCTCGGCGAACGGTATAAACACCTCAGTGTTTGGATTGATAAATCGATTGAGCATGTAAAAGCAAAGAGTCGCAGTTTGAGCAAACGTCAGAACGCGGGATTCATTAGATGAGGCCGAAATGCTGCATCGCCGTGACGGTGCCGTCGTGTGCGACATCGTCGGTCACGTAGTCGGCGACTGCCTTGACCTCGGGCATGGCGTTGCCCATGGCTACAGCCGTCTCGACGGCGGCGAGCATGCCCAGGTCGTTGCCCGAATCGCCAAAGCCAAAGGTGCGCGCGTTGCCGGTGCGGCCCAGATACTCCAGCGCTCGTGCCACGCCCAAGCCCTTGTCGATGCCTTTGGGGCTCAGCTCGCGATTCTGGCCACCGGTGTTGCACAGCTCAAACTCGCGATCGATAAAGCCATCATCGTTGGCTACGCGAGCCAGGTCACTCGCGACGATGTCTACCTTGCCCACGCGCAGACGGCCGTCGACGCGCATTTCCTCGGTGCTGCGCACCACAGAAGTGCCGATCAGAGACGACTGCTCAACACCCGCGGGTTCCAGGGCAAAAGTAGCCACGTTGGTCTCGAAAAAGGCCTCAATCCCTGCCGCGGCCATACGGCGCGCAAGCTCCTCGATAACGTCCTCGTCAAAGCAGTCCTCATGCACCACGCGGCCCTCGACCTCGAGCGTCGCTCCCGCCATGGCAACGATACCCGCCGGGTTCAGCGCACGCAGGCCATCGGCAATCAGCCACAAGGGGCGACCCGTACAGATAAATGCCCGGTGACCCGCATTGCGCAGTCGACCAAATGCATCGACAACAGCCTTCGACGGATGGACTGCATTGAAGTCCTTGTCGGTCATATCGTCGGGATCGAACGACGTCAGCGTGCCGTCCACGTCAAAAAAGAGCACAGCGGATTCGGAGCACGCATCAATCATATGGGTTCCTTTCGAGGATAAGGGCAAACGAAGCATCCATCATATAATGGAGCGACGCAACCAGAGAGGTCACCCATGGAATTTTACGCAAGCTGCCCCGAGGGCTTTGAGTCCGCACTCGCCGATGAGCTTAAACGCCTCGGGCTTTCGCATGTCCGCCGCCTGAAAGGCCGCGCTACGTTTGAGGGCGAGCTCGAAGAGGGCTACCGCGCCTGTCTGTGGTCGCGCCTGGCCAGCCGCGTGTTTGTGGTGCTTGGGCGCTTTGAGGCGCAGGATGCCGACGAGTTGTACGGCGGCGTTTACGACATCGCCTGGGAGACCATCATCCGCCCCGGCGCCACCATCGCCATTACCGCCCGCGGTGTGACCGAGCAGCTGCGCAACACGCGCTTCTCGGCCCTGCGCGCCAAGGACGCGCTGTGCGACCGCCTGGCCGAGACCACGGGACGTCGCGCCGACGTCGATGCCGCCGACCCCGATGTTCACCTGTTGCTTTCGCTGCGCCAGCGCCGCGCGAGCATAAGCCTGGACCTTTCGGGCGACCCACTGTTCAAACGCCTGCCGCCCGCAGCGACCCGCGCCGGCGAGGGCGCGCACGTGCTGCGCCCCGACTACGCCGCCCTGGTGCTGGCGCAGGTCGGCTGGACCGCACTATGCGAGCGCGAGCTGACGGCCGACGATTACGAGAACGAAGCCCTTCCCACGCTGATCGATGCCTCGTGCGCCGGCGGCGGTCTGCTGCTGGAGGCCGTGAACATTCTGACCGACCGCGCCCCGGGCGCCGCACGCGAGCGCTGGGGCTTTGAGGGCTGGCAGCTGCACGATGCCGCCCTGTGGAAGCAGCTGCTTGCCGAGGCGCGCGAGCGCGAAGCGGCGGCGCGCGAGCGCCAGGCGCGCATCGTTGCCGTGGACATCGACCCCGCCGCCCGCAAGACCGCCGAGCGCATGGTCAAGTGCGCTGGCTACAAGCGCTTTGTCGATTTCTGCGCCGCCAAGTCCGCCACCGTACTGGACCACGCGGGCGCTGTCGCCGGCGCCGCCGTGGTCGCGGATACGACCGAGACACCGCTTTCGCTCATGCATGACACCATGACGCTGGTCGGCGAGTTGCGCCGCGCGCCCGAGCTTGCCGCGGCGCCGGTCGCCGCGCTCACCCGCGACGGATTGCTGGCCCGCGCGCTCCACACCGAGCCCGAGCGCTCGATCGCCGTCATGCCCAACAACGAAGAGGCGACCGTCGAAGTCTGGCCTTCGCTCGACCACGCCGCCGCAGCGTTTGAGGCTGCGACCAGTGCGGATGCCGAGGCCGAGGCTGCGGATGCCAACGAAGTCAACGATGAAGCCGCCGTTTCCGCCATGCCCGAGCCTGCCGCCATGCTCGACCTGGGCGACGGCAAGCCGCTGCCCGTGCTCATCCCCGAGTCCGAGCAGTTCGCCAACCGCCTGCGCAAGAATGCCCGTCTGCGCCGCAAGTGGGCCAGGCGCGAGGGCGTGAGCTGCTACCGCGTCTACGATGCCGACCTGCCCGACTACTCCGCCGCTATCGACCTGTACGAGGGTTGCCCGCAGACGCCGGGCCGCTGGCTCGTCATCGCCGAATACGCCGCGCCCAAGACCATCGACCCCGCACTGGCCCAGGCCCGTATGCTCGACATTCTGGCCATCGCGCCGCGCATCCTAGATGTTCCCGCCGAGCATGTGCACGCCAAGGCCCGCATGCGTTCGCGCGGCGGCTCGCAGTACGGCAAGCAGGGCGCCGGCAAGGGCGGCTCGGGCGAGCGCGCCAATATCGCGCGTCGTCGCCTGCCGCTCATCGAGGAAGGCGGCCTTACCTTTGCCGTCAACTTTGACGACTACCTGGACGTCGGCATCTTCCTGGATCATCGCGTCACGCGCAATCTGGTGCGCGAGCACGCCAAGCAGGCGCGCTGCTTCCTCAACCTGTTTGCCTACACCGGCACCGCCACCTGCTATGCAGCCGACGGCGGCGTCGAGGAAACCGTGACGGTCGACCTCTCGAACACCTACCTGGACTGGGCCGAGCGCAACATGCGCCAGAATGGCTTTGTGGGGCCGCAGCACCACTTTGTGCGCGACGACGTGCTCGCCTGGATTCGCGACCAGCGCCAGACGCGCAATCGCTGGGACCTGATCTTTGTCGATCCGCCCACGTTTTCGAACTCGTCCAAGATGGGCCGCCACACCTGGGATGTTCAGCGCGACCATGTTGAGCTTTTGGCCGGTGTATCGCGCCTGCTCGCGCAGGGCGGCCACGCCATCTTTAGCTGCAACCTGCGCGGCTTCCGCCCCGAGACGCGCAAGCTCGCGCGCGCGGGCGTCGTGCTGGAAGACATTACGGCGCAGACCATCCCCGAGGACTTCGCGCGCAACCAGAAGGTGCACCATTGCTATATCGTGCGCCGCCTGCCCATCGAGGATGCCATGGCCGAAGTCGGCTTTAGTGCCGAGGAGATTGCCGAGCGAACCGAGGAGCTGCGCAACCCCGAAGCCCGCAAGCCCCGTACAGCAGTGCCCGCGCACGCGCAGGCCGGCGACCGAGGGCCGCGCGGTGACGGCAAGCCCACCTGTGCAGGTAAGCCCAAAAAGAAGAAGTTCTACGCCAGCAAGCCCAAGGGCAAATAACAAAATTGCGGTGGAATAGTTCCTAAAAATGCCTGGTAAAGGCCAAAATAGGATCTATTTCACCGCACCTCATAGAGGGGCCGCGCTCTGCCCTACTCCTGGGTGACCAATCGGTAACCGATACCCACATGCGTTTGGATATAGCGCGGATGCGCGGGGTCGGACTCGATCTTCTTGCGCAGCGTGCCCATAAAGACGCGCAGGCTTGCCAGGTCGCTCTTGGTCGCCGTGCCCCAAATCTCGTGCAGGATAAACTGGTGCGTCAGTACCTTGTCGGCGTTGTGTGCCAGCAGGCACAGGAGCTTATACTCGATCGGCGTCAGATGCAGTTCCTCGCCATCCATCGTGGCGATGCCGGCATCAAAATCGATATGCAGCTCACCGGTATCGAACGAGCCCTCGGAGACAACGCCGCCCGTCTGCGCATACGAAAGGCGCCTGAGCGTCGTGCGAATGCGCGCGAGCAGTTCCTCGACCGAAAACGGCTTGGTCAGATAGTCGTCGGCACCGGCATCGAGCGCGCGGATTTTGTCCGCATCCTCGCTGCGCGCCGAGACCACGATAATCGGCATGCCCGACCATGCGCGCACCGACTCCACCACCTTGACGCCGTCCATATCGGGCAGGCCCAGATCGAGCAGCACGATGCTCGGTGCCTGCGATGAGGCGGCGGCGATGGCAGCATGGGCGGTCTCCACAGCCATATGGCGCAAGCCGTGCGCCTCGAGCGCGGCAACGATTAAGTTGCGAACGGCGGGGTCGTCCTCAACGACCAAGATGAGCGGTTTTACGGCAGAGTTCGGCACAGCGTTACTCCTTATCAAACGAAACGTCGGCGGCAGGAAGCTCAATCGTAAAGACCGAGCCGTGCGGGTCCGCCGCGGCAACCTCTATGCTACCGCCATGCGCCAACGCAATGGAGCGGCAGAGCGAAAGACCCAGGCCCACGCTGCGATGGCTGTCGGCAAGACCGTGGTTGGCGGTGTAGAACGACTCAAAGATGCGTTCACGGTCCTCGGGTGCGATGCCCGGGCCGTCATCGGCCACCGAGCACGCCACGCGTCCATCGTCGACGCTAATCGAAATCATGATATGCGAGCCCGCGGGCGTATAGGTGATGGCATTGTTCACCAGGTTCACCACGAGCTGTACCATCAGACGCGCGTCGACGTTAACGAGCGCCGGTTCATCGCACGCCACCACCTTAAGGTCGTGCTCGCGCACGGCCGGACTTACGTGGCGCAGCGCCTCCTCGACGATATCGTCCATGAGCTCGAGCGTGGTCGACAGGCGCATACCGCCACCCTCGAGCTTGGTGATGGCGAGCAGATTCTCGACGGTGGCGTTGAGCCACAGCGCATCCGAGCGAATGGATAGAAGCAGGCCGCGGCGCGTCTGGGCATCGAGCACGGCGGTGCCGGTCGAGCCCTGATCGAGCAGCACGTCGGCATTACCCGAAATACTGGTAAGCGGCGTGCGCAGATCATGCGAGATGGAGCGCAGCAGGTTGGCGCGCAGCTGTTCGTTTTTGGCGAGCACCGCCGCTTCCTCGCGGGCCTCCATGGCGCGGGCGCGGTCGAGCGCCAGCTCGCCTTCGCTCACGATGGCATCGGCAAGTGTCCGCTCCTCATGCGTCAGCACGTCGGGCTCGGCAACGATAGCCAGCACGCCCACCACCGAGGCGGGGTCGCCCGAGCGCACGAAGCCGTCGCCCGTGCGAACCGTCAGGTAGATGCCATAAAACGCCGAGCCGCCATAGGTGGCATCGAGCGGCGTTCCCACATAGGCGGACGCCGAGAGCCGCGGCGGCATCTGCGGCGCCAGTTCATGCACCGGCGCGGCATCGCCCACGGCCGTGTATGTCGCACGCGGCAGCAGGTCATCGCCCTCGGCGTCGGCGCTGTACCACACGACCGGACAGCCCGAAAGACGCGCCAGCTGCGTTGCCATGGCATGGACAATCTGCTGCTGATCGGCGCACCGCTGCAGCATGCGGTTGGTCTCGAGCACCATATGCGTGCGGCGGTCGCTGGCGGCAGCCTGTGCCAAGGCGCGGCGCAGGGCCAACGCAATCGAGCTCGACACAAGCGAGACCACGAACATGATGAAGAACATGCCGGGATAGACGCGGTCGATAAGCGACAGCGAGTAGCGCGGGTCGACAAACAAGAAGTTGTAGAGTGCCACGGCGGCAGCCGAGCTCAGCAAGCAATACAGGCGACTCCAGGTAAAGAATGCGCACAGCTGAACGGCGAACACATAGACGATCATGATGCTCGGCGCGAGACCCGGATGGTCGAGCAGCGCGCCCACAATCGTCGCCGCGACCAGCAACCCCGCCGATACGCAGACGTCATACAGAGGAGTGCGGCGCGTCAGCGTTGTGCGCCGCCACCAAAAGCTATCGGCAATATCGCCGTCCGTACGGACGTCCATCAGTGCCCCGCCCCTCTCTCAAAAACAAAAACCACCACAAAGGAACAGGCACCTTTGTGGTGGTTTCCCTTGTGGTGGTTCCAAGTGTAAAGCCTTCTACGACCGGCGGTCACTAGACAAACAGCACGTGCGCGAGCAGCGCGCAAACGCACGCCGCGACAAGCACCGTCACCACGATCGAGATCACGCGGTCGGCCATATCCATGTTGGCACGATTCGTCAAAAACCGATCTTCGGCGGCGTCGGCGCGTGCCTCACGTACCAGCTCGGCAACCACCTCGCGGCCATCAAGCATCTTTGCATCCATGTTTGCCTCCCCGGTCTCAATCTTGTCCATCGAAAACCAACTCCGTGCAACCCGTCGGCGCCTACGGCCGCTCGTTGGGGGCCAGGCGCTGCATCTTGTTCACGGCCTTGAACTTGGTGAACAGCGGCACGTACTCAAAGCTCACGTTGGAGTTCTCCAGGCCGTACCAACGCGCGGGCGTGCCGGCGGCACGGCGGATGATGTACTTGAGCGTGATGGCCGTACGCTCGCTCGGCTCCACGTCGCTTTCGGGCGCCAAAAGCTTACGGATCAGGACGAACTTAAACGTGCCGATGTTACCCGGGTCCTTGTAGACCGAGTAGTCATGCGTCTGCGGCGGCAGCTCGCCGGTGGCAGCCAGGTCCTGAACGACCTGACGCAGATAGGCATTGACGCGCTGGTTGATCTTGTAGCCCAGGTACAGATGCACGCGGAACACGTAGTCGGTGCCGAACGTCTCGACCGAATAGGCAAAGGTATGCGGCTCGTCCATGGTCTCGACATTCACGAACCACCAGGCGCGAGCGCGCTTGGGATGCTTGTCCAAGATCGAGTAGACGATATCACGGTCGATATAGTCGGTATGGGTGTCCTTGGTCAGGTACACGATGTTGTCGCTCAGACGCTCGTAACGGTCGTCGTCGCGCAGGCGCTTGAGCTGCGGCAGGTAGCTGCGCAGCGGCAGCAGCGTAAACTGGCGCTGCTCAACAGCCGTGCCGTTGTACCAGCACACCATAATGCCCATGATGAGTGCAGCCATGAGGATGGTGAAATAGCCGCCGTGGAAGAACTTGGTGAGCGAGCTCACGAAGAAGAAGCCTTCGAGCATGAGGAAGAAGGCCGCGAAGATCCACGGAGCAACCTTGAGCTTGCGCTCCTCGTGCAGGTAGAAGAAGAGCAGCAGCGTGGTGCACATCATAGTCAGCGTAATGGCAAGGCCGTAGGCGGCTTCCATATGCGCCGAGTTCTGGAACAGCAGTACCACGATGACGCAGCCGACAAGCATGACGTTGTTGACCATGGGGATGTAGAGCTGGCCTTTGGTCTCGGCAGGGTAGAAGACCTGCATGTGCGGCATGAGGTCCAGACGGCTGGCCTCGGACACCAGCGAGAATGCGCCGGTGATAAGCGCCTGCGAGGCAATGATGGCCGCGACGGTGGAAAGGCCGACGGCAAACGGGCGCAGGCCCGGGGCGAGCATCTGGTAGAACGGGTTGAGATCGGCAATGCCCATGAGCTCGGGGTTGGCAGCGTTGTTCATAAGCCAAGCGCCCTGGCCCATATAGGACAGCAGCAGGCAGCACTTAACGAACGGCCAGGTAGCGTAGATATTGCCGCGGCCGACGTGGCCCATGTCGGAGTAGAGCGCCTCGGCACCGGTGGTGGCGAGGAAGCAGCTGCCCAGAATCATGATGCCCGCGTGGTTGTTGGGGCTCAACAAAAAGGCGATGCCGCGGAGCGGGTTGAGGCACAGCAGCACGGCGGGGTGCTGTAAGACAAAGAACAGACCCGTGCCGCCCAAGAACAGGAACCACAGCGTCATGATGGGGCCAAAGGCGTGACCGATCTTGGCCGTACCGATGCGCTGTACCAAGAAGAGCACGATGATGATGGCGAGCGTAATGGCGACGACGCGGCCCTGGTCATCGCCCAGCACGGCATGAACCGCCGGGATAGTGCGCAGGCCCTCGATGGCCGTGGTAACGGTAACGGCCGGCGTCAGGATGCCGTCGGCGAGCAACGCGGCGCCACCCAGCATGGCGGGGATGATAAGCCACTTGCCGCAACGCTTGACCAGGCTGTACAGGGCAAAGATGCCGCCCTCGCCATGGTTATCGGCGCGCAGCGAGATGAGCACATACTTGATGGTGGTCAGCAGCGTGACCGTCCACACGACAAGGGAGAGCGCGCCGAGCACGAACTCCTCCGTGACGCTTCCGATGCCGCCGTTGCCGGCAACGAGCGCCTTGGTTACATACATAGGGCTGGTGCCGATATCGCCGTACACCACGCCCAGCGTGACGAGCATCGCCGAGATGCTCACAGGAATCGCAGCGTGCGAGGCTGCCTCCTTGGCCTTTTGTTCCATAAGCCGGTTTCCTCCCAACTTTAATGTTCGAAGGGATTATAGGCAATCGGCCCATGTTTTAATGCACTGTTTTCCCAGCTAGATAAAGATTTATACAGTCTTTAGGCCACCGCGGCGATATGAAGTGTGACAAAGGAACTATTCCCTTGTCACATTCGTCATTTTCCGAGCCAGTTTTTGAACCACCACTCCATGGAGCGGCTCATCTCGGCCATAAAGGGGCTCGTGTGCTTGCGGGTGTAGATATCCACGACGCGCTCCCCCACCTCGCGGGCGTGCGGGCGAAACATCGCATCCATCTCGGCCACCTGCGCATCCATAGTCGCGGCATCCGCACGGCAGTAGCGCTCCTCGTGCACCAGGTTCACCACGGGGTGCGCGATTGCCGGGCGCTCCTTACGGGGCGTGCCGATGATGAGCATCGACAGCGGCATGGTATAGGGCGGCAGATCGAGCAGCGCGGCAACTTCCTCGGCGTTCTCGACGATGTCGCCGATATAGCAGCTCCCCAGCCCCAGGGCCTCGGCGGCAACCACGGCGTTTTGCGCGGCGATCACGGCATCCTGAGCCGCGATGGCAAAGTCGCCCAGACCCGGCGCGCGGCGGGGCGCCTTGCCCGTACGCTCTACAAACTCGGGCTCAAAGCAGCCCACGTGCTCAAACAGATCGATCCACTTGGCATAGTCGACCACAAATATAAGTGCCCAGGGCGCCTTGGCGATCATGGGCTGGTGGTCGCACAGGTCGGCCAGGCGGTCGAGCGTTGCCTGCTCGCGGATGCTCACGATGGAATACATCATCATGGCGCCCGCCGACGGTGCGCGGCTCGCCGCATGCAAGATCGCCGCCCGCTGCTCGTCGGTCACCGCCACGGGACGGTCGTCGTCATCACGCGCGAAGGCACGCGTGGACGAGCGGTGTTCCAAGATGTCCAGCGCCGCGTTGCCCGTAGTCTCGACCGGATAGCCGTGCGTGTCCACAGCCGCAGCTCCGTCGCCGCCCATGTCCGCCTTGCAAATCTGCTCGCTCATCGCCTCATCCTCGCCAATTCTTTAAGAAGCCTTTACGTTTCCGTGTAATTCCCGTCCATTATCGCGCAGGCGGGCACTCCATTGCGCAACACTGTCACACCCGCGCGTTATTATGGCTGGTTGTTGTGCGCAGCCCTCAAATGCAGCGCATATCTTGGTAACAATCGGGTAAACCCCCGCTTTCGTAGGTTTTAAGTTTGTGAGGAGTCTCAGCATGTTCGCTGCCGCCATCTCGCTCGTCGGTCTTGCGGCGACCGTCTACCTTGTCTTGCGCGAGGCCAAGGCCATTCGCGCTCAGTCGGGCACCGTTACCAAAAGCGCTCTTGGGTGGAGCGTCGCCTTCGGCCTGTTCCAGCTCTTTTTGACCATTTGGGGCGCCATTGGCCTCGTCGCCCAAAACGAGCCGCTCGCCTTTGTGATGCTCATTCTGACCAACGCCATCCTCACCGGATGCGCTTGGGCCAGCATCGCCCGCGACCGCATCGCCCCGCGCGTCTTTGCATTCGCTGCTACCGATGCCCCCGCCCCCACCGGCAAGCTCGCCCGCCTGCGCGGCGCTTTTGTGGGCAAACCGCTCGTCGCGGCCGTCTTGTGCCTGCTGCTCGCCGGCGTCTTTGCGCTGCTGGGTATGGAGGTCTCATCCAACCATGACTTTACCTGGGTCTACCCCCTGTGCATCCTGCTCGAGTGGGCCATCATCACCACGCTCATGGTCGGCCTGTTCTTCCTATTCCAGCGCCACGGCGCAGCTCCTGCGGTCTTGGCCTTTGCCCTCTTTGTCCTGGGCATTGCCGAGTTCTTCGTCATCACGTTTAAATCCATGCCCATCCAGCCGGGCGACCTTTCGGCCATCTCCACCGCCGCCGCGGTCGCCGGCAACGGCTACACCTTCTCGATCTCGCTGTTCTGCGTGCTGTCCATGGGCTTTACCGCCATCGCCATGCTGCTGTGCGAGTACGCCGGTCTGGTGGCACCGCACCGTCAGAAGGGCGCTGTCAATGCCAAGCGCATGCTGCTCACCAACCTGCTCGTGGCGGTGCTGTGCCTGGGCGGTGTGACCGCACACGTCACCCTCATCGACTACTACAACACTCTCGGCATCACCGTCTACACCTGGCGCCCGCTCGAGAGCTACTGGCGCGAGGGCTATCTGCCTGCCTTTATTAGTGCAGCACAGTCCATCAAGCCGCCCAAACCCGCCGACTACTCCGTTGACGATGCCAAGGCCACGCTCAAAAAGTACGCCAAGGCCTACGACAAGTCCGATGCCGCCAAGAGTGACGAGCGCGCCGCCGCAAAGGAGCAGTTCGACAGCGAGAAGCCCACGGTCATCGCCATCATGAACGAGACGTTCTCGGACCTATCCATCTACCAGAACATGCGCGCCGGCTACGAGGGCCCGCAGTACTTTAAGAGCCTGTCCAACTGCCTCAGCCGCGGCAAGCTCTACGTGAGCGCCTACGGCGGCGGCACCGCCAATACCGAGTTTGAGTTTATGACCGGCAACTCTATGGCCAACCTGGGCTCGGGCGTGTACCCCTACACCATCTACAACATGGAAACGACCGGGAACCTGGCAGAGCAGTTCAAGTCGCTCGGGTACTCCACCACGGCCATGCACCCCAACCACGCAACCAACTGGAACCGCGAGAACGTCTACAAGGACTTTGGCTTTGACCAGTTCCTGTCCATCAACGATTTCCAGGGAGCCGACACCCTGCGCGGCATGGTGACCGACCAGGCTACCTACGACAAGATTCTTGAGCTGCTCGACCAGAACGCCGATCCGCAGTTTATCTTCGACGTGACCATGCAGAACCACTCGGGCTACGACACGGGCCTGCTGCCGGTCGACAAGCAGATGCACCTGAACATCGACGCGACCGACCTGGACGCTAAGACCGTCGAGGACGGCACACTGTCCGATGTCGACGAGTATGTCTCGTGCATTGAGCAGTCCGACCAGGCGCTGCGCTACTTCCTCAACGCCTTGAGCAAGCTCGACCGCAAGGTGGTCGTGGTGTTCTGGGGCGATCACCAGCCGTTCTTCCCATCCAAGTTCAACGATAAGTGGTTTACCGGCGAGGACGACGCTACGCATCAGGAGCGCCTGTGGCAGACCGACTACATCATCTGGGCCAACTACGACGTTGCCGGCTGCGACCAGACGAGCGAGGTCGACGACCTGTCCACCAACTACCTGTCCACCCAGCTGATGCAGCTGATCGGTGCCCCGCTGACCGACTACCAGAAAGCGCACATGACGCTGCGCGAGTCGCTGCCCGCTATCAACTCCGTGGGCTACGAGGACTCCAGCCTGCGCTGGGCGCTCTCCTCCAACGTCACCGGTGACGACGCCGCCGCAGCAGCCGCCACCAAGGCACGCGAGGATTACGCCAAGATGCAATACTACGAGATGTTCCGCGACGGCAAGAACGTGTACACCGAGCACTTCCAGACCGAGGCCAACGAGACCGACCCCAACCTGGCGCCGGGTACGACCAAGATTAAGTAGCTGCTAGCTGCTGAGCCACAACTGAAACGTCTGTCCAGGCGGAGGCATATAAGGTTCCCTGCTCGGACAGTCCTGCGCAAGACGAAGGCCACATTAAGTGGCCTTCTTTGCGTGCGGAACTCGCGATGAACCTTATATGCCTCCGCCTGGACAGACGCCCTGATGTTGGGGCGTGGCTTGTCTTGGGTGTATCGCCGAACATATATAAGTTGAAGGCCACGTTATGTGGCCTTCTTTGTTTGCGGAAAGTGTATCCCGGAATTCTTGTCTGGAATGGGATGCAGTTTCCGCTTGGGACCCGATTGGGAAAGTGTGTCCCACTATTCAGCTGGATTCCGGGATGTATTTTCCGGTTGAGGCTCGTTGGGAAAGTGCGTCCCGGTCTGGGCGCTCAAACTGGGATGGATTTTCCGGATGAGGGCTTGACGGAAAATGTGTCCCGTTCCGGGCGCTAATTGTGGGATGCAGTTTCCGCTTGCGGAGTCTCCACTCAACAGAAAACCCGGGTGGCCTGTTTTTTGGCTACCCGGGTTTTTGGGTTGTCGATATGTTCGACTGGCTACTAGTGGGTCTTGCGGCGTTTGATTAGCATGATGAGGGCTATCACTACGAGCGTTGCTCCCGCTGCTGCTGCGGTGGCGACTAGGGCGAATGTTTGGTCGCCGGTGTTTGCGAGGTTCTTCGCTGTGGTCGTAGTCTTGACCTTGGTGTCGGTCTTAGCTCCGTTGTCGGACTTGGGCTTGTCCGGGTTCGTCGGGGTCTCAGGAGTCTCGGGGTCCTTTGAGCCTTCGGAATCGGTGGGGCCGGCAGTGTTCACCAGGGTATGGTCCAGGAACTTCTTGGCGCCCGCACTTGCCTGTGAGAACAGGCGGCGCGTGCGGATCGGGGTGGCATTCACCGTTGTGGGTGCTGTCTCCTCGGTCGCGATATTCACGAGCGTCACACCGGTATCGAGGCCAACATCGTTGTAACCCACATGGCAGTAGTACTGCGCGCCGTCATCATCTGCGGTCAGGTCAATCCCAAGCGTCGAGGCCGTTCCGGCTTGGAGGTTGCCATCGGCACCCACACGCTTGAACTCGGTCTCGCCGCGACCCTTGCGATACCACATATATGTCGGCGCCAGCTCCGTTTCGCTACCGTCGGCACCGAGCTGCGTCACGTTGCCGATAGCCGAGAGCGTTAGGTGGCTTCCCGCCGCGCGCTCAACCGAGGATTCGTATTCGACACTCTCCCCCTCCGCAGCATCCGCCGCAGGTCCGCTCACGGTCATCGTCATGCCATCGGGCATGGTCTTGACCGTGATGATTGCCGAGCGAATACCTGTTTCGGTCGTGGATCCATTCTTAACGGCGGCGATGGCGAATCGATACTCCGTATTGGGCTGCAGCCCATCCCACTTGAGCGAGGTCTGCGTGTTATCGGCAATCTTCCAGCTATTGACGACCGCATCCGCCGCATTGCTCTGCAGCATGCCCACGCCGTAGCTAAAGCCACTCTTGTTTGCGAGTACATCGTCCCAGCTAAACGTAACGCTGGTCGAATCGACGGCGTTTGCCGTAAAGCCCGTCACGGCCGGCGCGTCGGGCATCTCGACGTCCTTAACGTCATAGCCCACGATCCAGAACTGGTCGGTGTCCTTGGTGCCGAGCTTGTCGCCCGAGTCTGCCTCGAACTTGTCGACGTCCACCGCGTTGACGCCCAGACGCCACACAAAACCGTACTTGCCCTGCGCGGCCTCGGGCAGGTTGTCGACGGTGCCGCCGTATTCGGTCGATTCACTCGAGGAGTTACCCGTAGTAAAGCCGGCGTTGGCACCAAAGCACAGGCCGCCAAACAACTCGTGCTTTGCGAGCTTCGCGCCCATGACAACGCTGCCGTTCAGCGTCAAGCCGAGCTCGAGCTCCTGCTCCTTGCCCTCCTCGACTTCGATGGTCTGCTCAATGCTCGCCCCCGACTGCGCGGCGGCGCCGTTAAACCCATCGTGCGTGTAGGCGCGCGTTACGCCAGGCTTGCCCAGGCCAAAGGAATCCCCAACGGGAGTCTCGCCGTTGAGCGTCGTTTGATAGGTTCCGGGTTCTCCCGACCGGTTGGTCAAAAAGTAGCTGAGCGGCGTCATATTGTGCTGTTTGGCAATGCGGTCATAGGCCTCGACATTAACGACCGAGGTCTGCGCGCCGAGCGACACGGGCGCCGCCATCACGCCCTTGCCACCAGTTTCCTCATTTTCGATCTCATACTCGTAATAGACCATCGGAATCGTGTAGAGCACGGCCTTGTCACCCTCGCCGGCATGCGACTCATAGCTTACGCTTGCGCTGACCGTGCGCTCGCTCCGGTAGTCATAGCATCCCTCGGCGGCAAAATCGACTGAAGCATTCATCGCGACCAGGGGCGGACCGGTCTGCACCTCGACGGCAACGCCCAACTCGGCGCCAATGGTATAGCCCTGGGATGTCCCCGTGCCCTTTTCCTCTCCGTATGACGTGCCGCCCAACACCAGATAGCCGTATGCCTGCTCCAGATCCTCAACATAGGGCGCATCCTGCAGCACGGCAAGCACGCGCGGGTTGGTATAGACCTTGTAGCGGTCCTTGTACGTGATCTTGACGCTGTCGTTGTCGACATCGGGCAGCGCGAGCGAGATAAATGTGCCGTAGGTAGTGCCGCGACGGTTGCTCTCGCTAATCACCTGCTCCTCGCCGCGGCGCACCTTTCCGTTCTCGTCGAGCGAAAAATGCGAGGCGGTCATCCAATAGTAGTCATCGTTCTTGCGCAGGTCCTCGTCGCGGTGCTTGCCCACCACGGCGATAAAGCTCTCGTTATAGCGGTCCGAACCCGAGACGCTGCCCGCCTTGACGTCGCTGATCCACACCTGCTCTATACCCTTGTGGTCATGCTTGTTGCTGCTGTTGTATTGCTGACCGCTCATGCTCATGGTTCCGACCATGGACCCCAAGCCCTGAGCCCCGCTCTGTGCCGTGTTGCAGGCAAAGTCGCGGAACACATCGCCGCCCACGAGCACCTCGTCGACCGCCAGCTGCTCGGACAGGCCGTCAAGGTTGGCAGTGGCAAGGGCAATAGGCGCCAAGGTGCACGGATAGCGCTTATCCTGAGCGCTATCCTTCCATGCGCTGTTGGGCACATGCATCAGCCCATAGGAGGCGAGGAGCCCGTCTCTGTATTCCTTGCAATCGGAAAGCTTGAACTCGCCAGACTCCGAGTCAAAATACGTGTAGCGGTACAGCGCGCCGTACAGCCCCTTGCTGCCGTCAGAAGCGCCGTAATCAAAAGCGCTGCGTTGCCAGTCATAGCCCGCAAGAATAAGGCCCGTGACGGTTTCACCCGTCTTCTTTCCTTCTTCATCGTAGGCGGCAAACGTGCCGAACGTCGCATTCGCAGCGACCATGGTCTTGCCGTTCGCGGAGAGGGAGATTGCGCCCGCGTCGCCCAGAGCATCGACATGGACGAGCGCACCCTTGGATGCATCCCACGAAAACAGCTCGCAATGCGTCGACTTATCAATATTCTTCTTGCCGTAGGGTGCCGAGACCACGATGGCGAGGTCATCGCAAAAATCGCGATCGAGGTCGCCGGCCGCTAGCGAAACGACAGGAGCTGACTGAAGCTGCGTCCAGGAGTCGTTCCCGCCCTTGTTGTGCGTGGTGTAGTCCGCGGCGTTACCGGCATCGATCTTGACGACGCTTTGCTTCCAGTTGCCGCCCTCCAAGTCATACATGTCGACTACAGCCTTGCGCACGCCGTTCTCGTCGACATAGCAGCCCGCGTAGACAAAAAGCTCGTCGACGCCGTCGCCATCGACATCGCCCGCCTCGACATCAAAGACGGCGTCGTGCTCTTGCAGGTAACCGGCATCCAGGTACTTAAAACGGCCTTCGTACATCATATTAGTGTTGACCGTCACCGGCAGGTGTGTGTCGAGAGTGCGCGTACGCCCGTTGCTAAACGAGTAGAGGACCAGCTCAACCTTTCCGGCGTATGACTTGCCGTCAATCGTCGTGGAGGAACTGTCGCCGTAGGCACGGAGCTCGGCAACGCGGCTCTTTTTGCCCGTGCTGGCGTCGCTGCAGAACTCAACACTCGTGGCGTGAATGCCCGAGAAACCGTTGTTGTCGTTGGCGAGTACTGTTGAGGACTCATTGTTGCTTAGGTACGACCAGGTGCCGCCACCGTAGTCGCTATGCTTGTAGAGATCGCTGTTCGTATCGAAGTTGTTGACGTTTTGCCAGAACTTTGCGGCGCCCCACACACTTCCATAGCCATCGGTGAGTTTGCTGCTGCCGCCAATGTCACCGCGCTCGACGTTCTCGAGCTTGTCGCGCAGAGTGTAGCGATTGCCATGGCTACCGTTAGCTGCCATATAGACCTCGCTGCGCGTGGCAAACGTCGTGGGGGTATCAGTGGAATAGGGGCCAACGGTATCGGCCGGAATGTCCTCGCTCGTGCCCAGGCCCAAATCGCTATAGTCCTGCTCGGTCATATCGGTGATCTCAGGCGTGTCTGCCGCCTGGGCGACGTTGGGAGCCGCCGTGAAACAGGCGACGCTCGTGGCGATCAGCGCAGCAAGCGCCGCCGTCCCAACAAGCGGGATTTTCGACAACCGGCGAATGTGGGGGTGTGGAACGTGCATGGGGGACCTCGCTTTACTCGAGTGGAGTCTGCTCATTTTTGCAAATGATACGTCCGATGCCCGATATCACGTGTCTCATTTTCGCCAACGGCGTGTCTCATTTTTGAGAATCCGAGATGCCGCGGAAATCTTATCCCAGCTCAAAGGCCATTTCTGGGATGTATTTTCCGTCGAGTGCCTCATCGGGAAACTGCATCCCATTTCAAGCGTCGATTCTGGGACGCACTTTCCCCTTAGACCCTCAACCGGAAACCGCATCCCACTTTGAGCGCAAATTCCGGGATGCATTTTCCGCTTGAGGGTAGCGCGCAGAGATGTGGTGTAAGAGGCGGGGCATGCCCCGCCTCTTCTCTTT
>UQXP01000021.1 GCA_900545055.1 uncultured Collinsella sp. | reverse complement strand
GCAGGCATACCGTCAAACTCGCGAACACCGGCAAGCGAACGCTCGATATCCTTGGCGCACGCTTCGGACACAGTTGCCACGTGACGCTCGGCGGCCTTGGCACGGGCCTCGCGCTTGGGATTGGGCTGACCCGCTCGGTTGGACCTGCGGTTACGGTTCCTGTTGTCGACGTCTGCCATACGTGGCCACCTTTCCTGTCGCTGCCGCTATCGGCTTTTCCCATCCATGATACCCCGCCGCGTACAAAAAAGACGGCCCCGAAGGACCGCCTTTCGCATCGATTTACACGCACGGCAAACACCGCCGCAATTCGCCACTAGTCGCGACGACCAAGGATGTTCAGGATGCGCAGGAACACGTTGATAATGTCCACGAACAGATTGGACGCCATGAGCACGGCGTTGGGCAGCGTAGGCGGCACCGTCATGGCAACATAGGTGTCGTAGCCAATAAAGCCGGCGAACACCACGATCACGATCAGATCGGTGATGGTCTGCGAGACGCCCATGAACATCAGCACGATCTCAACCAGAATAGTGGCGAGCAGAATGCCAAAGCCGATGCCATATACGCGCTGGAAAAACTTGGGGAACGTCACGCCCAAGGCGCCAAAGACAAAGGTGATGGCGGCCGTGGCGATAAAGGCAGTGTTGATAGTGGGTAGGTCGTAGTTGGCAAGGCCAAACGACGCGGTCAGGCCAAAGGTACTCGCAAAGATTACGTAGCCCACAAGGGACAGGCCCACGGACTGCTTGCTGGCGGCAGCCGACATCATGACCATGCCGACGATGGTCAAAATAAACGAGCCAAAGACCAGCGGCAAGGCGGTGCCGCTCATCATCATGCGCGCAAACGACATGGTGCTCGTAAAGTAGGCGCCGGCGCCCATGGCGCAAAAGCCAAAGAAGATCAGGGCAGACATGGTGAGATTGTACGCGCGCGGCGACATCTCCTTGGCGCGGCTTGCACCGCTCTCGACGGGGCCGTTCTGATAGCCCTGGATATCGTTCATAGGTTCGTCCTTTCAAAAAGCGCCACAAATAACGGCGCAGTAGCTGACAAGATTCCTGTCATTGTACCCGAATGCCATACGTCCTTACCTACGGCGCTCGCCCTCGAGCGTACGGTCGAATGCCCACACCCACCAACGCATCAGATGGGCCTGCGAGCCATCTGGTCGTTCACGCGTCTGGTCCTCCAGATACAACTCGGTCGCGTGCCCGCCAAAACGCACCTTATAGGTTGCCGTACGAATGCCGTGAACCGTCAGGCCAAACCCAGTGGTCGAGACAATCTCGTCAATCGTAAAGCAACGACCGTCGACCCAGCAGACGGTGACCGGCACGACCTGTCCGCCCGCGAGGATGCGAGCCACGACGTCCACATACTGCTTGTGCACGCGCCGAGTTTTGCCATCTGTCTGTCGATATTCCATGCCTCCTATTATCGAACGCATGTTTGCATATTGTAAAGCGAACAGACTGTGGTTTTGGGATGTTGGGGCACGCACACGTGTCCTCATGGTGTGTTAGCAAAAAGAACACCCGCGGTCAACAGGGCTAATATTCAATATTAGTGCCAAAAAATTCACTTCTCCCATCAGAACTCGGTAAAGAAACCCGCAGGAGGTGATACGATTTATCATGTTTTTGTAACATGCCTGCAAACTTCGAGAAAGCCCATATATGGACGTAACGTTCTCAACCTTCCTCGGCCAAATTGTGTCGAACCCAGTCCTTGCCGTCACCGTGATCCTCGCGCTCGGCGCCATCTTCGTCAATGGATGGACCGACGCGCCCAACGCCATCGCGACCTGCGTCACTACGCGTTGCATGCCCGCCCGCGCCGCCATTCTCATGAGCGCCGCATTCAACTTCCTCGGCGTGCTCATCATGACGCACTTTAATGCGAGCGTCGCCAACACCATCTCACATATCGTCGACTTTGGCGGAAACAGCACCATGGCGCTCGCGTGCCTCTGCGCGGCGCTGTTCTCCATCGTCGTCTACGGCGCCACAGCATCGCGTTTTGGCATCCCCACTTCGCAAAGCCACAGCCTTATCGCCGGCCTGACCGGTGCCGCTATCGCCCTCGGCGGCGCGAGCAGCGTCAACGTCCACGAGTGGATGAAGGTCATCTACGGCCTGGCGCTCTCCATCGGCCTGGGCTTTGTCATGGGCTGGGTCCTGTGCAAACTCGTCTCGATTCTTTTCGCCGCCGCCAACAGGCGACGTGCCAATGTCTTCTTTAAATACGCTCAGATCGCGAGCGCTGCGGCCATGAGCTTTATGCACGGCGCGCAGGATGGACAGAAGTTCATCGGCGTGCTCTTTTTAGGCGTGGCCTTCGCAAACGGCCAGACCAGCGTCGGCGATGCCGGCATCCCCATCTGGATTATGCTGCTGTGCTCGGCCACCATGGGTATCGGCACCAGCGTCGGCGGCGAGCGCATCATAAAGTCCGTCGGCCAGAGCATGGTTAAGCTCGAGAAGTATCAGGGCTTCTCCGCCGACCTCGCGGGCGCCGCGAACCTGCTGCTTGCCACCCTTACCGGCATCCCCGTGTCCTCCACACACATCAAGACCTGCGCCATCATGGGCGTCGGTGCCGTCAAGCGCCTCTCGGCCATCAACTTCGGCGTCGTTAAGGACATGATGTTCACCTGGTTCTTCACCTTCCCCGCCTGCGGACTCATCAGCTTTGTCATGGCCAAGCTGTTCATGATGTTCCTCTAGTCAAACCGAACGTCCATCTGGACCGCAACACTTCGCCCACCCGTCTTCGCCTCGAAAGGACCCACCCATGGCTAAGAAACCCGATTCGTTCTACTTTGACAACTACGTCGCCTGCGCCGACCTCGCCGTCCAGGCCGCCGAGCTGCTTACCCAGATTTTTGAGAACTTCGATCCCGCGCAGATTCACGACATGCTCAATAAGATGCATGCGATTGAGCATGCGGCAGACAAGAAGCACCACGAGCTCGAAGACGCCCTGCTCACCGCCTTTATCACCCCGCTCGAGCGCGAGGATCTGGATCTGATGAGCTGCGCGCTCGACACCGTGCTCGACCGTATTGAGGGCGTCGTGCAGCGCGTCTACTTCACCAACATTCAGAGCATCCATCCCGACGCCATCGTCATCGCCCACAAGGTGACTGACGCCTGCCGCGCCATGAAAGACCTGATGGTCGAGCTTCCCAACTACCGCAAGTCCAAAACGCTGCGCGAGCTGGTCATCCAGATCAACACCATCGAGTCCGAGGCCGACGAGCTCTACATCAACGCCATGCGCAACCTGCACGTTAACGGCAAGGATCCGCTCGAGGTCATCGCTTGGCGTGACGTCTACGCCTTCCTGGAGTACTGCGCCGACTGCTGCGAGAATGTGGCCGATGTTGTGGATTCGATTGTCATGAAGAACAGTTAATTGGGGGTACGTATCCCACCGGTCGCGGGCCCGACCACTAATACCTTTTTCACTCCGGCTGCAAGCAGAGTCGTTCAAAAGCGGTTAATTAGTGGTACGCATCCCACCGGCGAAGGCCCGGCACCTATTTGCTTTCTCACTCCGGCTGCGTGGCAGAGTCGTTCGAATGTAAATAGGTGTCGGGCCTTCGCCTTACGTATCACCATTGGGAACCTGGGCTAATAGGCGGAATGCATGGTGGCTTTGGTTGAAAGCGTCTTTGGCATCAGTCATGACTTTGGGCAGCGCTGAGCGTTTGGCTGAATGTTGCTCTGGGTACCCTTTGGTTGTCTTTTATTTCGTTATTAAATTGTTGGAGGGCTTGTATGTCTTATTTGGATCTGGCTCGTGGTCGGTATTCTTGTCGTTCTTTTGAGGACCGTCCTGTTGAGCAAGCTGTTGTGGATGCCATTGTTGAGGCTGGGCGTATTGCTCCTTCTGCTTGTAATAATCATCCAGCCCGTGTGATGGTGTTGGATACGCCTGAGCTTCTGGAGAAGGCTGCTGCTTGTCAGCCTCGGTTTGCTCGTGATGGGTCTATCTTTGGGGCTCCGCTTGTCTTCCTTATTTGCAGCGTTACCGATGATGCTTGGGTGCGCCCGTATGATCAGATGAATTCCAGCGAAATCGATACGTCCATCGTGTGTGATCAGATGATGATGGAGGCCACCGAGCAGGGCCTGGGAACGTGCTGGGTATGCCATTTTAAGCCCGAGCTAGCCTGCGAGCAGTTCAACCTGCCCGAGGGCGTCTATCCCTATCACATGCTCGTCTGTGGCTATCCTGCCGACCACATCGCCGATCCCGAGCATCGCGAGGCCCGCACCATTCCCCTCTCCGACTTCCTCCTCAAGTAGATTTTTGGGACATGCCTTAAAACCTATCCTTGACCGCTCACCCGTTCGCCGAGTTCTGCGCCACTATGTGCAGGGCTCGGTTTTTTATGATGCGCACCCCTGCATAGTCATAAAAAAGGACCCGCAAGCTGCGGGTCCTTTCTAGGCACTAAATTGTAGGCCGAATGCTAGTCCAGGTCGTCGGCGGCAAAGTTGTCGATCGGGGCGAAAGGATCGGCCACGGGGACAACCGGGTCAGCGACGGGCAGCGGCTCGGCGGGAACAGTCACTGCAGGAGAAGCGGCAGAACCGACCGGCGTGGAGGCCATGAGGTCGGCCGGGAAGGAGTTCTGGGCATCGTCCATGAAGTGCTGGATGAGCTTGAGATACTCGGCCTTGAACTCCTCACGGGAAGCCTTGAGACGATCGATCTCCTCGAGCTCGGCCTGCTTCTCGGTCAGAGCTTGGCGGATAACCTCGCGTGCCTTGGCGTCAGCCTCGTTGCGGATACGCTCAGCGTTCTCATTGGCATCGTTGACGATGGTCTCAGCGGTCTGCTGAGCAGCGATCAGGGCAGCGGAAATCTGGCGCTCCTGAGCGGAGAAGTCAGGGGCGGGAGCAGCCACGGGGGCGGCAGGAACGGCCTGGTCGGCGGTATCCTGAGCCTGGGCAAGCTGAGCCTGCGCATCGGCAAGCTGCTGCTCGGTAGCAGTCAGACGACCCTTAAGGTCGACGATCTTAGCGAGCATAGCGTCAACCTCGGAGGACAGCGTCTCCAAGAAGACGTCGACCTCGGCAGGATCGTAGCCACGCTTGGCCTCAGAGAAAGTCTGAGCCTGGATGTCTGCAGGGGTAATAGCCATAACAAGTCTCCTTTTTCATCGCCTCGGCGCTACACGCCCGACGTAAGTTACTAAGTCAGTTCTACACGAGTATACCTATAAGAAGCTGCAGAACCAGCCTCTGCACCAACTGCAACGCAATAATCGCAACGACCGGCGAAAAATCGATACCGCCCATCGGCGGGATGAAACGACGGAACAGGTTGAGCCACGGACCGCACACACTATCAAGCACCGCGGCAATATCCTGAAGCAAACCACCCTGCTTCATGGGAATCCACGTCATAAAGCAGTAGACGACAATAAGCGTGGAATAGAAGTTGAACAGCGTGTTGACCAGCTGGACGATAGTGTAGATGTTGATGGGAATCTCCTCGTCTTGTCTTTACTTAAGGTAGCCGTCCGCACGAAGCTTCTTGAGATCGGAATCTTTGACCTCGCAGCCGGCGGGCAGCACCATGAACACACGGTCGCCCACCTCCTTGACCGTGGCACCCAGACCGCAGGCAAAGCCGTAAGAGAAGTCCAAGACGCGCTTAGCAACTTCGGTGCGTACGCCCACAAAAATCAGTGCGACAGGCTGCTTGGTGCGAACGCGACGCACTACGGTCTCCACGTCGTCATAACTCTCGGGGCGCAGGACATAGGCCGGCAGCTGCGGTGTGGCGTTGATGATATTGCTCGCATAGGCCGAGGCATCGCTCGGTGCAGGTGCGGGCGCGGCGGCGGCACGGGCGCGGGTGTTCTCGGCGTAGCTCGACGGCGTGTCATAGGCACCAGGACGATAACCGCTCGCAACGCTGTCCTGCGAGCGCGAAGGCGGGTTATACGTCGTGGCATGGCGGGAGTCATCGCCGACCAGCTGACCGGAGCGCGTATACACGGCAACCGACTCAGCTTCACCACGGCGCGTCTGACCAAGCAGGCCGTTGCTCGGCTCGTCTTGGGTGTAGAAGCCCTCGCCCGAAGCACCGCTGTAGCCGTTGCCCTGATAACCATCGTCATAGCTGTCATCGTAGCCGTAGTCGTCGTCCTGGCCATAACCCTGGTCGTAACCCTGCTGGCCGCCCAGGTGCATCTTATTTTTAATCTCGTCAAGGAAGCCCATGGTTGTGTCCTCTCGCGGTTTAGTGCAGGCGCCCCGATAATCAGTGCGCACTTCAGAGCCTTATTTTACTGCAAACTCCGGGCTAAATACTACCCTGCCCAGGCGAACGAGCGTAGAGCCCTCCTCAAGGGCAGGCTCAAAGTCCTCGCTCATGCCGCAGGAAAGCTCAGGCAGGTTCAAATCGGGATGCGCCGCCTCCAGCTCATCCCTCAGCTCACGAAGCCCCGCAAAGGTGCGGCGTGCCACATCCTTATTCCCCCGGGGCGCCATAGTCATAAGCCCCTGTACGCAAATTCCCTCAAGTTCCGCAAGCTCACCCGCGGCGGCGCGAATCTCATCGGGCGAAAAGCCTCCCTTCGACTCCTCACCACTCACATTGACCTCAATGAGCACGCGCTGGGGGCCGGCGAGCTCGCCTGCCTCAATCTTGCGGACAGCACGGCTCGAGATCGCCTGCGCCAGATGCAGCGAACCCACCGAGTGAATCAGCTCGGCTGAGCCCAGCACCGCATTGATCTTATTGGTCTGCAGGTTGCCGATCATATCGAAGCGCACCTCGGGCAGCTCCGGATGCTCCGCCAGACCCGTGAGCTTGCGAACCAGCTCCTGCGGGCGGTTCTCGGCAAAATGGCGATACCCCGCCTGGATGGCGGCAACGGTCTCATCGACACCAACGGTCTTGGACACGGCAATGAGGCGCGCGGCGTCGTGGGGGCGGCCCGCGCGATCGAGCGCCGCATAAAAACGTTCCAGAATCTGCTCGCGGCGAGCGCGCATCAAGTCCAAATAGTTATCCATTGCTAATCGCCTCCGCTGACAGCCAAACAAGTAGTCCCATGCTAACGCAAGAGCGCGGCCCCGCATGTGCAAGGCCGCGCTCACTTAGGTATTTACAATCTTTCGACGAACAGGGCTACTTACTCCTCGTCGTCCTCGCCATCGTCCTCGTCCTCAAGATGATCGAGCAGGTAGCGAAGACCCTCGCTGACCTCGTTAACGGGCACCTTGGCAACGTAGCGCGCGTCGACGGCGGGCCTCATGATAACACCCTCGCCCGAAGGCACGCGCATGCTCTCGAGCTCATCCTCGTCCACACGGGCAATATCGCCGGCGTTCATACGCTGACCAGTCAACAGGAAGGTCAGACGGCAAGCGGCATCGATGGAAATGGAAGCGATGCGATCGAGGTAGCGCGAAACCATGATGGCGCGGCGCAGGTCGTCATAGTTGCTGTCGTCGTCCATAAAGTCGCCCGTATCCATACGGTTAAAGGTGCGGAAGAACTTCTCGTAGGCCGCGTGCACCGGCTCGTCCTCGACGGCCAGGTTGCAGATGATGGACATGTCATTGGTGACGAGCGCAGAAAGCGAAGAGCCCAGCACCTGGTAGACGGCCTCAGCCTCGGCCTCGACCGTGCCGACAAGCTCCTTGGGCAGCGAGATGTCGGCCTTGATCATATGACGCGTGGCACGGCAGATCTGACGGACCTTATCGGTCATGCGCTGCAGGTTAAAGTCGACGTAGATGATCGTCTGAAGCAGGCGGAAGTCGGAGGCGACCGGTGACTGCGTGGCGATCAGGTTGTAGCAGACGGCCTCCAGGTTGGCGCAGCGCGCGTCAATCGAAAGCGTGCGCTTCTTGGTCTTGGTGGCGAGCTTGCGGTCGTCGGTCACATAGGCCCTCACGGCATCGTGGAGGGCCAGATCGACGGCCTCATAGATGCTCAGCATCTCGTGACGGGCCTCGACGAGCTGACGGGAAAACAGTTTGCGCATGGTTCACTCCAATCAGTTGGGTGCGGTCATGCCGCCCGCACAGTGAATACGCACCGGACTAGGTCCGATCGGCTTGGGACTAGTCGCACCGATCAGCCAAAGCGGCCGGTGATATAGTCTTCCGTCCGCGAGTCCACCGGGCTGGTGAAGATCGCGTCGGTTTGACCATACTCGATGAGCGTGGCGGGCTCGCCGGCAACTTCCTGCAAGAAGAATGCGGTGTAGTCGCTGATACGAGCTGCCTGCTGCATTGAATGCGTGACGATGATGATCGTCATCTCGGGCGCCAGCTCGGCCATCAGATCCTCGACCTTAGAGACGGACGTGGGGTCGATGGCGGAGCAGGGCTCGTCCATCAGGAGAACATCGGGTTGCACCGCAAGCACGCGCGCGATGCACAGACGCTGCTGCTGACCGCCCGAGAGCGCCAAACCATCCTTGTTGAGCTGATTGGATACCTCTTTCCAGAGGTTGGCGCGCTTGAGCGATTCTTCCACGATGTCATCGAGGTCGCTTTTGCTAGTCACGCCCTGTAGACGAGGGCCAAAGGCGACATTCTCGTAGATGGATTTGGGAAACGGGTTGGGCTGCTGAAAGATCATGCCCACGCGACGACGGAGGTCGACCGGGTCGACGCCCTCGGCATAGATATCATTGCCGTCGAGCGTCATGGTGCCCTCGACGCGCGTACCCTCGATCAGATCATTCATGCGGTTGATGCAGCGCAAAAACGTCGACTTGCCGCAGCCCGAAGGGCCAATGAAGGCGGTGATGGCGTTTTTGGCGATGTTGAGGTCAAGCCCCGTCAGCGCATGAAAGTCACCGTACCAAAAGTTGAAATCCTTGGCCGTAATGGCCGCTTGCTCCAGCGTGGGAGCGGACTGATAAACGGACATGGGACTCCTTAACTAGCGACGCTTGCGCGACAGGAAGCGCGCAAACAGGTTGAAGGCCAGAATGATCACCATCAGCAAGAGCGCGGTGCCGTAGGCTGCGTTCATGTTGATGCCGTCGTTGGCAAGCAGGTACAGGTGAACCGTCATGGGGCGGCCGGAATCGAGCGGCGAAATAGGTAGATTGATGGCTTGGCCCATGGTGTAGAGCACCACCGCGGTCTCGCCAATGGCGCGGCCGATGGCGAGGACGATGCCCGTGGCAATACGGCCAAAGGCAGAAGGAAGCACAATCTTGGAGACAACCTGCCACTTGGTGGCGCCCAGGCCGTACGCGCCCCAACGGATATAGCGCGGAACGGCGCGAATGGCCTCTTCGGTGGTGCGCATGACGATGGGAAGCATCAAGAGCGCGAGTGCCAGAGCGGCCGAGACCATCGAAAGGCCCAGGCCCATGGCCTCGACAAACAAGGCATAACCGAACAGACCCATAACGATGGAGGGCACCGAGGCCAAAGCATCGGCAGCGTAACGGATGAGCTCGACGACCTTGCCCTGCTTGGCGTACTCGGCCAGATAGACGGCCGCTAGCACGGCGATCGGCGTGCAGATGAGCATGGCGAGCGCCGTCACATAGACGGTCGAGACAATCGTGGGCCAAATTCCGCCCTCGGCGTTGACGCCTTGGGGCCAACCGAAGATAAAGTCGAGCGAGATATGCGGCAAGCCGTTAACAACCACGTAGGCGATGATAGCGACCAGCACCAGCGTGGTGATGTAGGCCGCGGCGCGGAACACACCGAGCATGATCTTGTTTGACAGGTCCTTGTTGATACAGCCCTTCTTGCCGTGGGAAAGGGCACGCTTGATGCGCTCGCGCGACGAGGTCGTATCGACCGTCGTGTCAACGGAATCGGACATAGCCTACCCCCTCTTCTTCTTGGAAATCAGACGGACGATGCCCACCAGCGCGGCGGAGATGATAAACAGGACCACGCCCATGCCAAACAGCGCCGAGCGGTGAAGGCCCGAAGAATAGCTCATGTCGAGCGCGATCTGGCTCGTGAGCGTCGAGATGGGGCTCGCGATGCTATCGGGAATGACCGGAGCGTTGCCCACGACCATGAGCACGGCCATGGTCTCACCGATGGCACGGCCCATACCCAGCACGATGGCATCCACGATACCCAGCTTGGCGGCAGGTAACACGACCTTATAGATGGTCTGCCACTTGGTAGCGCCCATGGCATACGATGCCTCACGAATGCCCATGGGAATGGAATTGAGAGCATCGATGGTAAGCGTGGTGATGGTAGGGACGATCATGATGGCAAGCACGAACCACGCCGTCAGCGCACCAAAACCAAGGCCGCCGGTCAGCTGTGCGATAAACGGGCGGATGATGATCATGCCAAAGAAGCCGTAGATGATAGAAGGGATGCCGGCCAGCAGGTCGACGGCAGGGCTAATGAGCTTGCGCACGCGCTTGCTGGCAATCTCGACCAGGTAAACGGCCGTACCCACGCCCAGCGGCACGCCCATGGCGAGCGCACCGACGGTCACCAGACCCGAGCCGGCAAGCAGCGACAAGATGCCGTAGTGGCCCTCGGAGGGCGCCCACGTAAAGCTAAAGAAGTCCGCCAGACCGATGTCGGTAAAGACGGGAAGCGCCGAGTACGTGGTAAAGACAAAAATCAGGATGACAGTAACGACCGCCAAGAACGCGCAGGCAAAGAAGATCCACTGCAGCGCTTTCTCCTTGAGATAGGTACTGCGCGATACGAGCGCCAGCTCGCGCTTCTTGGGCGCCTGAGCATTCTGCTCAGCCTGGGAGTTTTCCTGTGCTTCCATGCTACTCACTCCCCTTCTCGTCGTTGGTGACGGGAATAAAGCCCGCCTCGCGAATCTGCTTGTCCATCTTTTCGGACGTCACGTAGTCGATGTAATCCTGCGCCTGCTGCGAAGGCTCGCCCTTCACAAAGAAGTAAAGGTCGCGCGAGATGGGATAGCCGCCGCTCGCGACCGTCTTCTCGGACGCCTCAACATGATTGACCGAGACGGCCTTGACCGAGGTCTTGGCGTTGAGGCTATCGACGAAGCCCAGCGAAATGTAGCCAATGGCACCGCGCGAACGAGATACCACGTCGCGCACCTGGCCCGTGCCCGAAAGAACGGCCGAGCGGCGATCGAACGGGGTGCCGTCCATCACGATGGTGCGAAAGGCCTCACGCGTGCCGGACGCCTCATCTCGGTTGATGACCTGGATCTTCAGGTCCTCGCCACCGACTTCTTTCCAGTTGGTGATCTTGCCGGCGTAAATATCGCGGAGCTGCTCGGTCGAGAGGTTATCGACGGGGTTGTCGTCGTTCACGATGACCGCGATACCGTCGTGGGCAATGACGATGGGAGTCAGGCCCAGATCCTGTTCGTCGGCATTGAGTCCACGGGAGGAGCTGGCGATATCGGCCGTGCCAGCGCTGACGGCCTCGATGCCAGCGGAAGAACCCAAACCGGAAACGAGCACGTCGATGCCGGTCTCCTCCTTAAAGCCCTCGGCCGCAATCTCGGCGATAGGAAGGCAGGTCGTGGAACCGGCGACGGTAATGGAAGAGGTAGAAGATCCCGAAGAACAGGCGCACAGCGTAAGCGTAAGCACAGCGGCGCTCAGGACCGATACGATCTTTCTCATAGCATCACGCCGATCGCAGCATGGCGCCCACAGGTGCCACCCTCGTTACGGTAGGAATAAAAGCGGTCGTTCTGACGCACAGTCGAAAGCTGGGTATCCACAATATTATCCGCGTCGACACCGACATCTACCAGCGCCTCACAAATGGCAGCGGAAAGATTGAGCATGCGAGAGGTGCTCGCATCGATGCAAGAGAACTCGGCGGCAAAGCGATCCATGAGTTCCTGGGATACCTCATATTCGTCACCCAAGATATGGGGGCCGATATAGGCGGAAACGTCGCTCGCATCGCAGCCGGCAGCATCGCAAAGCGCCTGGCACGCCTTGGCGGAAATACGTGCAATCGTGCCCTTCCAACCGGAGTGCACCACGGCAAATCCGCCGGGGGCCACCAGAACCACGGGAACGCAGTCGGCAAAGCAGAGCAGCACAGGCACGTTATGCGCCGTACAGACGATGGCATCGCAGCCCTCGGCAATCTGCTCGCGAACGTCCTCAAGGTCATCGGCGCCGTTCGAGATCACCGCAACAATATGGTCGCCATGGACCTGATTGGGAACGAGCAGGTTGCGCTCACACTCGGCGGCACCCATAGCCTCGAGCGCGCGACGACGATTTTCTTGAACAGCAAAGAGGTCATCGCCAACATGCGAGCCCAAGTTGAGTGAGGAGTACGCATCTTCGGAAACACCACCGGCGCGCTCGGTGAAGGCAAAGCGAACATCGGATGTCGTGCCCTCCACCAACGTAACTCCATCATGGTCGACACGCGAAACTTTGTCCGCACGTGCTGCCATACTAAAGCCTCCTAATAACACAAGTACCGCGGCATCGCCGCTACAGCCCGCGTTTATACGGCTGTCATACTTCTCTAAAAGGATACCTGCTGCGCTGGAGGCAATCGTAAAGGGAACGTAAAGAGATTGGAGGTTCTAGTTTACAAAGTCGAAATAAAAAGGGCGCGTCCATACGGACACGCCCCTGTGCACAACAATGCAAAGAACGACTTAGAAGCTACCGCGCTTCAGGAAGTCGGGAAGCTCGAACTGATCGTTGCCGAAGTTAGGAAGCTCGGTGCCACCGACGTTGCGGGTCGGAGCGGCCTGAGCCGGGCTGGTGGCCGGAGCGGTGCGCTGCGGCTCAGCGGAGGCAGCGGCCTTGCTCTGAGACTGCTGAGCAGCAAAGAGCTCGTCCTGACGGTTGACATTGGAGTCGGAGAAGCCCGTAGCGATGACGGTGATACGCACCTGATCGCCCAGGGACTCGTCGACAACGGTACCGAAGATGATGTTCGCCTCGGGGTCGACGGCGTTGGCGACAACGTCGGCGGCGTCGCTGATCTCCTGGATGCCCAGGTCCTTGGAACCGGCGATGGAGAGCAGCACGCGTGTGGCACCATCGATGGAGCTCTCGAGCAGCGGGCTGGAGATGGCCTGCTGGGCAGCGTCGACGGCACGGGTGTCCCCAGAAGAGGTACCGATACCCATCATGGCGGTACCGGCCTGCTTCATGATGGTCTTAACATCGGCGAAGTCCAGGTTGATGATACCGGGGACGGTGATGAGGTCGGTGATGCCCTGGGTGCCCTGGGAAAGGACGCCATCGGCAATCGCGAAGGCCTCGAGCATGGTGGTCTTCTTCTCGGCGATGTCGAGCAGCTTATCGTTAGGGATGACGATCATGGTGTCAACGCAATCGGAGAGGGTCTTAATGCCCTCCTCGGCGCTCTTCTTGCGCTTGCGGCCCTCGAAGGTGAAGGGCTTGGTCACGACGGCGACGGTCAGCGCACCGACCTCGTTCATCGCGATATCGGCAACGATGGGAGCAGCGCCGGTACCAGTGCCACCGCCCTCGCCGCAGGTGATGAACACCATGTCGGCGCCAGCGAGCGCCTCGGCAATGTCGTCGCGGGACTCATCGGCAGCCTTGCGGCCAACCTCGGGGTTGGCGCCGGCGCCCAGGCCGCGGGTAAGGTCGGTGCCGATGTGCACCTTGATATCGGCATCAGAGATCGCGAGTGCCTGAGCATCGGTGTTGATGGCAACAAACTCGACGCCGCGGATGCCCTCTTCGATCATTCGATTGACCGCGTTGGTACCGCCGCCGCCGACGCCGACCACCTTAATGACGGCAAGGTAGTTGTTGATCTCTGTCTCGTGCATGTCGGTCCTCCGAACAAAGGTTATAGCCATAGCATGGGTCGACCCCTGCGCACATTAACCTTCAGGTTGAAAGTAAATGCAAAGGTAAACCGTATTATGGTTGCACATTATGAACGTATCAGTCAAATAATTGACCGTGAAAACCAAACAAACCAGATAAACGGCGTGGTATGGCCCCTCAACAAAGCATCAACCAGCGCTACGAGGTCGGAGCATTCCTAAATGTGTAGTTGCCCGGAGAGCGCACATTGATATACGTTACGCCCTCTACCTGCGAAAGCAACTTGGTGACTACGCGTTCCTTCTTGGCGATATCGTCCGAATCGCCCAGCGACACCTCAATGCCGTTATTGAGGTTTGCCGAGATGGCTTCGACCGAAGGCGTGGAAATATCCTTGACTTGTCCCAAGAACTCGCTCGAAAAACCACGCACATAATCCAAGCCGGCCTTAACGGCCTTGGAGCTCACTGCCTGGCCTGAAACCGGAGCGACATCCGCCGAGACATCAGTCAACAACACCGCGCCATAGTGCTTAGCGAGCGCCAGCGCGGCATCGATTCCGGTCAAGGTATTTGAGCCCTGCCCTGTCGTGATGACGTTGCCTTGGTCGTCCACTTCGACCGACGTCGACAGTGGGGCGATCCAGGTGTCATCATCCCCGATGGCCCAGGCAAGGTCATCGGAACTGATATAGGCAATTGCGATGACCTTGCGCTCCATCGGCGTAATGATGAGCGTATGCGGGAACTGACGCTGGACATCCACGCCCGAGACCCACGGATTCTGCTTGAGGTCCTCGGTAATCTGGTCGGGATCGACGTTAAAAAGCGACGTTCCCTCGGGCAAATCGATCAGCTGGATAGCATCGTGCTTCGTCACATGCTCGCTGCCTTGAATCTCAATATCAGTGGCGGTAAACAATCCAGAGTTAATCACCACGATAGCAACGACGACGAGCACGGCCAAGACGGCCAAAACGCCGCCCACGATTTTGCCTTTGCCTGTAACGACAGAAGCGGCGTCTGATGTTTTATTTGCCATCGCCCTAAGTGAAGACAACGGGTTGACGCCTTTTTTACCCGAAGGCTTCTTGGCGGTAGCCGGCACCGATGTCAGCGAGCGCGGTTTCGATGCGCCCAGCGTGCGACCCGGACGCGCCGCCTTAGTTCCCGTCGAGGGCTTAGGAGTTGCCATAGGACGGGCAGGCTTGGCGCCCATAACAGGCTTTGACGTCACCGAGGGACGCGAGGACTTTTTTGCGGCCGGACGATTACCGAGCTGCGAGCCGACAACCGGACGACTGGTCTGTCGAGCATGCCCGACAGACTTAGAGTGCGCGACGGTATTGCGTTGAGGTTTGGCAGGCGCGCCGGAACGCCCTCCGGCGCGGCGGAAGGTGGGTTTCGATGCTCTAGAAGCCGAGGAATTTAACTTCCGGTCTGAGCTCGATGCCATACGCCTCCCTCACCTTTCCGTGCACATGTCTGATAACCGCGGCAACGTCATCGGCCGAGGCAGTTCCGTTATTAACGATAAAATTAGCGTGAACGGGCGAAACTTCCGCGCCGCCAATTGAAAAACCCTTTAATCCACAATCCTCGATAAGCTTGCCCACGCTCACATCGGGCGGATTGCGAAAGACCGACCCGCAGGATGCGCGACCCATGGGCTGCGTACGCTTGCGCCTCGTCAGGTACCGTTCCATGCGCTCGCGAATGTCGGCCTTGGGCGCCGGTTTAAGCTTGAGCACGCACTCGAGGATGATCTCATTGCGGGGAAGGCTACATTCGCGGTAGCCCCAAGTGATCTCGGACCCCGCATAATGCTTGATACCGGATGCCGGGTCAAACGTTACGACATCCTCAACCAGCGAGCCAATCCACTCGGTCCGTGTGCCGGCATTCATAGATATCGCACCGCCGACCGAACCAGGGATGCCAACGGCAAACTCAAGGCCCGTGAGGCTACGCGACAGGGCATCGTTGACCAGGCGCGCAAACATCACGCCCGCACCGACCGTCAGCGTACAACCGTCATCGGCAACAACCGTGCGCTGAAACTCACGTCCGAGCGAAATGACGGCGCCGCGATAACCGCCATCGGCAACCAGCAGATTGGAGCCCTTGCCGATGATGACCCACGGCACCTGCTCGCGATCGAGCACCGCCACGGCGCGGCGGAGGGCATGATAGCTATGGCACGTCACAAAGAGGTCGGCCTTGCCGCCGATACGATAGCTCGTATGACGCGCAAGGCGCTCGTCCTCGATCACATCCGTGTCGATCATGCCCGAGAGCGCCATGACGGCGTTAAACAGACCCATTAGACTTAAGCGTCTTTCTTGGCAGTCAGATACTCAATGAACTCGGGACCGACGGTCGTAACGTCACCGGCACCCATAGTGAGCAGCAGGTCGCCCTCGCCCACCATCTGCTCAAGCTCCTGATTGAGCTCAAGACGGCTGGAGCAATACACGACCTCCTTGCCAGGATGCTTGGCGCGCACGGTATCGGCGAGCATCTTAGAGGTGACACCCGGAATGGGCATCTCGCCAGCCGAGAACACATCAATCAGCAGCAGTTTATCGGCATTGGCAAATGCATCGGCAAAGTCGTCGCACAGGGCCTGCAGGCGCGAATAGCGGTGCGGCTGGAACACGACGTCGACGTGCTTGTAGCCCAGCGACGAAGCGGCAGCAAGCGTCGCCTTGATCTCGGTGGGGTGATGGCCGTAATCATCGACCACGGTGATGCCATCGATATCGCCCACGTGGGTAAAGCGACGGCGGACGCCCTCAAAGCTCGAGAGTGCCTTGGCGGCGGCGTCGATGTCAAGGCCCAGGACGTGGGCGACGGTGAGCACCGCCGTGGCGTTGAGCATGTTGTGGCGACCGGGATTGCTCTTGATCTCCACAGCATGCTCAGTGCCGTCCTCAAAGCGAACGATAAAGTCACTCTGGATGCCCTTAACATCCGGGTGCATGCAGACGATGTCGTTGCTCTCGGCAAAGCCGTAGGAAAGCACGTGACGGCCCGTCGACTTGGCGAGCTCGACCAGATGCGGGTCCTCACCGCAGACGATGACGGTGCCGTCCTCGCCCACCAGGCTCATGAATTTGGCGAAAGTCGCCTCGATCTCCTCGATACCCGAGTAGTGATCGAGGTGGTCGGCCTCGACGTTGGTCACAATGACTACGTTGGGGTTCAGGAACAGGAAGGAGCTGTCGGACTCGTCGGCCTCGGCGACAAAGTAGTCGCCCGAGCCGTTCTTGCCGTTCGTGTCATAGCCCTCGACGATGCCACCGATCAAGAAGCTCGGATCCAGACCCATGCGGTCGAGCATGGTGGCGCACATCGAAGACGTGGTGGTCTTGCCATGCGTGCCGGCAACGGCGACGGTAGTGTAGCCGTGGCCCAAAGCAGAGAGCATCTTAGCACGGGGCCACACGGGAATGCCCAGCTCGCGAGCGCGCACGAGCTCAGGGTTGGACTCCGGAATAGCGGTGGAGACAACAACCACGTCGGGCTTGACCTCGTCGATCGTGGCTGCCTCATGGCCCACGTGCACCTTCACACCAGCGCGGGTAAGCTGGCGGATATAACGTGACGTCTTAAGGTCGGAGCCGGTAACGGCATAACCGCGCTCGTGCAGAACGAGGGCGATGCCGCTCATGCCGGCGCCGCCGATACCGATAAAGTGGGCGCTCTTAAACTCGGGCGCGGAGGTTGCAGTCTGGGAATCAGCCATGTGCTCGTGTACTCCTTGCGTAAACACTGCCTGTAACCCGTTAACTGTACCGCACCTACCGCATCAGCGCGAGGGCGACCGACGATATCCCGTCTAACTAACGCAAACCCTCTACCGCATCGGCCAGAAGAGCGGCGGCCCTATCCTGAGCCAGACCACGCGCCGCCTGACGCATGGCGTCGCGCGCCGCCGCGTCATCGACCAGGTGCAGCAGCTCATCGGCAAAGGCAGAACCGTCGATATCGGCATCGGCGCAGAGCACGCCGGCCCCGGCGTCGACCAGATAACGGGCATTGGTGGTTTGATGGTCGGCCGTCGCATGCGGATACGGCACGAGCACCGAGGGCACGGCGAGCGCAGCGATCTCGGCCACGCTCGATGCGCCCGAACGCGAGAGCACCAAATCGGCAGCAGCCAGCATATCGCCCATGTTGTCGATGTAAGGCTGGACGCGGTAACGCTTTGCCTCCTCGGGCGTCAGCGCCAAAGCGCACTCGGTGTCCTCAAAGCCATCGGCACCCGTCGAATGCAACACATAGAGGTTCTTGCGCGAAAGCAGCTCGTTTTTGAGCGAAACCACGCGCTCGTTGAGGTGCTGGGCGCCGAGTGAACCGCCAAAGACGAGCAGCAGCGTAGCGTCCTCGGGAACGCCAAGTGCCTTGCGGCCGCGAGCGCGATCGCCCTCGATCACCGAGCGACGTACGGGGTTGCCGGTCATGAGTACATGGTCAGGGTCACCTTCGCGCTCAAAGACCGAGCGCGCTGCCGGCACCGAGATGCACACGCGGGCGGCATGGGAGTTCATCATCTTGTTGGCCAGGCCCGGAACAGAGTTCTGCTCATGCAGCAGATACGGAACGCCCGCGCCCTTGCACCACCCCAGCAGCGGAACCTCGACATAGGCACCAAAACCGATGGCGGCATCGGGCTTGCCGACCTTTGAGAAATGACTGGCGAGCGCACGCTTGGCCTTGTTGACACGCCACAGGGAGGTCAGCGCCGTCCAAGGACGGGAGCGGTCGAAGCCCGTGACCGTAATGGGCACAAAATCAAACCCAGCCTCGGGGACCAGACGACCCTCGAGCTTGCGCGACTGGCCCACGAACACAACGTGGTGGCCACGATCACGCAGCTCTTCGGCCAGGGCGAGCGCGGGGTTGATATGCCCTGCCGTACCGCCGGCTGCGATAGCAACGGTCATCTTATCGGTCATGGTAGTCCCTTCGTACACGCGGTCCCTGGTCGTCGGTGCGCAAACGCGCCGACGGGTCCGAGTTCAAATCGATTCGATTATATCCGCCGCCCGCATTGCGAGGGGTTGGGCGCTGCGGACGACCTTGCGGCGCCGTTCGCTGACGCGGACGGGCTGCCGGCTCGGTCGCAGAGCCATCCAGAACGGTAAAGCCGTTACGCGAAGATCGCTCGCCGCGCACGTGGGGCACGCCGGCGGCACTCTCATCCATAACGGCAAAGCTCTCGCGGCGACGGTCGTACTCATCGCGACGCGCGCTCTCGTACGAAACGCGCAGGATCAGACCGGCAAGCATAAGCGACACAATAATCGACGAACCGCCGTAGCTAATAAACGGCAACGGTTTGCCCGTCATGGGAAACACGTTGAGGATGCCCAACGCATTGATCAAAAACTGCACCGCGAGAATGACTGCGGAGCCAGACGCCATGAGCGCGCCCCGACGATCGGTCGCCTGCTCGGCAATGCGAAACGCCGAGTAGATCAGCATCGCAAACACCAAGAAGAACAGCACGGTTCCGACAAAACCGACTTCCTCGCCAATGATGGCCAGGATGTAGTCATTGTGCGCCTCGGGCAGATACGAGTACTTCATGGTTGAGTTGCCGATGCCACGGCCGAACAGACCGCCCGAGGCAAAGGCCATGATGGCAAGCGTGGCCTGATAGCCGTCACCATACTCGTCGGCCCAAGGGTTCAAGGCAACCTGAATACGCACCATACGGTACGGCTCTGCGACAAGCGCAATCACGATCACGAGAATGCCGAAGATTATCACGCCGATGATAAATTTGGGGTCGAGACCCGCAAACAACGCCATGCACATAAGGGTCAGCAAGATGATCAGAACGGTGCCAAAATCGGGCTGAACAAAGATTAGAAAGAGCGAAATGCCCAAGTAGACGCCCATGTTGCGAAGAAACTCGTTGATGTTGCCGCCGGGCGAAAAGATGCGGTCGAGCATGATGGCCGAATACGCGATGGCGAACGGCTTTAAAAACTCAGACGGCTGGAACTGAATACCGGCGATGTTGAGCCAGCGCGTGGCGCCACGACTGCCGCTACCCATAAAGAACACCAGAACCAGTAGCCCTATCATGCCCATGAGGAAGATCCTGAGCACGTCTTCCCCAAACCAACTGTCCGGCAAGACGCGCACGATGGCAATCAGCGCCAGAACACCGACCACGACAAACGCGGCCTGTCGACCCAGAAAAAACGTCGCCGAGCCATTCTCGTGCAGCGCCTCGACCGAAGACGCCGAGTACACCATCAGCAGGCCAAAACATACCAAGGTAAACAGGCAGGCCATGAATATCAAACGGGGGCGCATGATACGGGCGGGAACGCCGGCAATATAGCGTTCGCTAAACGACTGCCCGCCGCGGCCGGAACGCGGTGTGATGCGACGTGAGGAAGCACGGTCCGAGTCGGGCCTCCTCATACCTTGTCGGGGGCTCTCCTCTCTCACCGCAACCCCTATTCCATTTGCGATTTCGCCGTAGCGGCAAGCTGAGCCACGTAGTCCTTAAACACGCGGCCGCGCTCCTCATAGCCCGAGAACTCATCGAACGAAGAGCAGGCAGGAGAAAGTAAGATCACGTCACCACGGCTCGACAACGAACGGGCAACGTCCACGGCGTCGCGCAGGTCATCCGCCTGGGCGATATCCACATCGCCATCGACATCGGCCTCGTCCATAGCGACGGTGAAGCGCTCGCGCGCATCGCCAAAGCAGACGACCGAGCGCACGTTATCCATAACAACGCGCGCGAAGTCCGTGAGCGGCGTGCCCTTATCGTGGCCGCCGAGCAGCAAGATCACGTCGTCATCGGGAAATGCCGTCAGTGCCTTCTCGACCGCATCGGTGTTGGTCGCCTTGGAATCGTTGACGTAGCGCACGCCGTCAATCTCGCCACACGGCTCCACGCGGTGCTCGAGCGGCTGGAACGAGGCAAGACCGCGGCAGACACCATCGACATCGGCACCGACCGCCAAGGCAGCCGTGGCAGCGCACAGGGCATTGATAACATTGTGATGGCCCGAGATCTTGAGCTCGGATGTAGCGATGAGCGGGGTCTCGACGCCTTTCAGACGCACGATCATCTTGCCATCGCGCACAAAGGCGGCATCGTCGCCCTCAGGCTCGTCAAAGGCAACCTTGCAGATGCGACGACCCGGCGTGTAGATGTACTCATCGAACTCGTGAATGCCGGCGTCTTCGACGTCGACAACCGCCAGATCGTCATCGACCATATTGTCAAACAGCTTGATCTTGGCAAGCGCATAGTTCTTATGGCTCTTATGCCAGCCCAAGTGGTCGGGAGTGATGTTGAGCAGCACCGCCACGCGGGGGTGGAGCTCGGTTGTCGTAGCAATCTGATAGCTCGAGAGCTCAGCCACAAACCACTCGTTGTGGGCTCGGCCGTCAATCTCGTTGACCGGCGGCTCGCCGATGTTGCCGACAGTAACGCTTGCCTCGCCGGCAGCCTTAAGCAGATAATCAGTCAGCGACGTGGTGGTCGTCTTGCCGTTGGTGCCCGTGATGGCAATCCAGTTATCGGGCGACAGGCGATAGGCAAACTCGGGCTCACCCATAATCTGGGCGGCATGCTCGCGCCCGGCCTTAAAGAAGCCCGAGAACTCCGAGATGCCCGGGCACGTCACGCATACGTCATAGGCGCCCTCGACCTGTTCGGTCCCATAGACAAACGACGCACCAGCAGCCTCGAGCGCACGCGTGGCGTCATTGGGCTCAGAGGTGCCACCGCCATACACGGTAACGGCACTTACGCGCTCGGGATGTGCCAGCGCCCAGCGGGCGACATCGAGACCGGATTTGCCCTGACCCAAAACGAGCAGGCTAAAGACATCAGCAAGAGACATGAAAGACCACTATCCCAACTGGAAGAACAGAGCAAGGCCAACGGCACCAAAGGCAGCAGCGATAATCCAAAAACGGATGACGACCTTGGTCTCGGCCCAGCCCTTCTTTTCGAAATGATGATGGATGGGCGCCATAAGGAAGACGCGCTTGTGCGTAAAGTGGAAGTAGACAACCTGAATCATGACCGACAGGGTCTCAACGATAAACAGGCCGCCGATGATGAGGGAGACGACCTCGGTGTTGGTCATGATGGACGTGCAGGCAAACGCGGCGCCCAGGGCAAGCGAGCCGGTATCGCCCATAAAGATGCTCGCCGGATAGCAGTTGAACCACAGAAAACCCAAGCAGGCACCGGCACACGCGGTGCAGAAGATGGACAGGTTCACGTCTCCGTGCAAAAACGCCATCGCAGCCATGGCGAGCATGGCAATCATGGAGGTGCCGCCAGCAAGACCGTCAAGGCCATCGGTCAGGTTCACGGCATTAGAAAGACCGGCGATCATCAGCCAGCAAAAGACAATGTAGAGCCACGGGAACGAAAGGCCGCAGATGGTGGTCGAAAGAACACCGAGGTCAATCGTCAGGCCGCCGGGAAAACGAATCTCGGGGGCGACGCCGCACCAGTTAACGGCAAGTACCGTAAAGGTGACACAGATAATGGTTAGGCCGATCATCTTGGCATGAGGCGTCAGACCGAGCGAGCGCCCATGCGTAACGGAGGTCAGGTCGTCGATCAGGCCCAGCACGCCGGTCGCCAGCGTGGCGAGCAGCACGAGCACGAGCTCGGTGGTGAGCTTGCCCATCAGCAGGCAGGTCAGCGAGATCGCGACGAGGATGACAACACCACCCATGGTGGGCGTTCCCTGCTTAACCAAATGACGCTTGGGACCGTCGGCACGAACCTGCTGGCCGATACCCTCGACCTTGAGCAGCTTGATCCACCACGGCATGAGCAGCAGCGCAATGGCGGCGGCGATGCCAAGCCCCAAAAAAGCCTGATACGTTGGATATGAGGGATTGCCGAACATGGGCTAGCACACACCTTCCACAAAGCGGTCGAGCTCAACAAAGCGGGAACCCTTGACCAGTACAACATCATGTTTTTCAAGCGCGCCGCCCATGCGGTCGAGCACCTGCTGATAATCAGAGAACACCTGGATGCGGTCCTCGTCCATGCCCATCATGCGCGCGGCATCGGCCATAAGCTGGGCCAGCTCACCACCCACGCACGCCAGCATGTCGAGCTTCTTGGCGGCGGCATAGGCGCCCACGAGCTCATGCATGCGAGGAGCCTCATCGCCCATCTCGCCCATCTCGCCCAAGATCGCCATGCGAGACCCCGTGCACGAAAGCGAGCACAGCAGATCGAGACCAGCAGCCATGGATTCGGCGCTGGCGTTGTAGGAATCGTCAATGACGCGGGCACCGCTCTTGGCGCGCTTGATCTCCTGGCGGTGACCGGTGATCGTGAGGCCTCTAAAGGCAGCATCGATCTGCTCGGGCGTCACGCCCAAGCGATAGGCAACCGCGGCGGCCTTAACGGCATTAGGAACGGACTGCACGCCGGGGATGGCAAGCATGGTATCGATTGTCTCGCCCTGACCAAAATCGAGCGTAAAGACCGGACGGCCCTCGTCATCAACACGAATGTCGCGGGCACGGACCTCATCATCGTCCGAGACGCCGGCCAGCATCACGTCGATACCAGCAGGCTGGGCGAACGTATCGCGAATGAACGGTGTAAAGTCGTCCTCGCCGCCCAAAACCAGCAGCGGCAAGAAGTCGCCGGCGGCGCACATACCCTGGACAATCTCGGCCTTAGCGCGGGCGATGTTCTCGCGGCTGCCCAAAATGCCGATATGAGAGGTGCCGATCTTGCTCACGATGGCAAGGTTGGGATTGGCGGACTGGGACAGGCGCTCAATCTCGTGGAAATGGTTCATGCCCATCTCGAGCACCAGGACCTCGGTATCGGCCGGAGCGGAAAGCACCGTGAGCGGCATGCCGATCAGGTTATTGAAATTGCCCTTGGTGGCCCAGACACGATAGCGCTTGGCGAGCACAGCGGCGAGCACGTCCTTGGTCGTCGTCTTGCCGATGGAACCGGTAATACCAACGACCAGGCAGCCAAGCTCCAGACGGTACGCGTGCGCCAAACGCAGCAGAAACTCCTCGGGATCATCGGTCAGCAAGATGGCACAGCCCTTGTCCTGCGCCAGCGAGACCAGCTCGGCCTCAGGCTCACGCGTCATCACGACGGCGCCGGCACCCGACTGGACGGCACGGGAAGCAAAATCATTGCCGTCGACGTTTTCACCGGGAAAGGCGACGAAAATCGTCCCTTCCTCGACCTGGCGCGAGTCGATAACGCACCCGCGGCATACCTGATCGGCTTCTCCCGTCACGGTTCGGGCCCCTGTTGCGGCCGCGAGGTTGTTGACGGCGATCTCTATCATTGCAGCTCCCCTGTAAACCTAATAATGCTATCGGCGTATTGTATCCCAGCGCCGCGCATGCGTGGTGCAGGGCGTGTGAACACCCCTCATATGGGACAACAAACCACGCCCCAAAGATTGTAACCCCCTACTTCGTGTGCGGGATACCCAGCACGTCGAGCGCGTTGGCCATAATGGACTGGAACGGCACCGCAGCGGCATCCGAGCCGCTCGGCGTTCCGTCGAGCGTGATATAGCACAGCACCTTGGGCGATTGTGCCGGTGCAAAGCCCATAAAGGACGACATGTAGTTCTCCTTGAGGTAGCCGCCGTTCTCGTCGGCTCGTTCGGCCGTACCGGTCTTACCCGCCACGTCATAGCCGTCAACCGCGCCGCCAACGCCCGTTCCCTCGGACACGACCGTCTGCATGCACGATGTCACCTGGGATGCGGCGTCCTCCGAAATCGCGCGCTCGCCTTCGCCCCAGTCCTTCTCGTCGCCTTTGCTGGACTTATAGAAGTGCGGGGTCATCATCACGCCGCCGTTGGCGATGCCGCCCACGGCACGTGCGACCTCAATCGGCGAGACGGACAGCGCCTGTCCAAAGCTCATCGATCCCAGCGTGGCGCCGTCATACTGGTCACGCTCCTTGACGATGCCCAGGCTCTCGCCCGGAAAATCGACACCAGAGCTGTGACCGATGCCCCACTTGTCCACATAGGCGGCAAAGTCGTCGGCACCGATCTTGCGCCCCACCAGGACAAATCCCACGTTGGACGAACGGCGCATCATCTCGCGCACATCCATGGTCATGGCATAGTCGCGCTTGTCGGCATCGGTGACGGTATCGTCGCCCACCTTGATGCTCGCCGGCACCTCAAACGACGTACTCGACCGCACGACACCCAAGTCGAAGCCGGCGCCCGCCACGAGCGTCTTAAAGACCGAGCCGGGCTCGTAGGCGTCGGTGACCAGGCGCAGGTTCATATCCTCGGTCTTGGCGTTCTCCAGATCGGTCTGGTCGTAGGTCGGGTACGAGCAGGCGGCGAGAATTTCACCGGTCGTGGGGTCGGTGACCAAAGCCGAGCCGTTCTTGGCCTTTGTCTTCTCGACAGCCTCTGCCAGGGCATCCTCGGCCGCTCGCTGGATATTGACGTCGAGCGTCGTCACGATGTCAACGCCGTCGACCGCAGCCACCTTTTTATAGGCACCGCCCGCGATATAGCTGCCGTCCCTCGCGCGCTCGCGCACGAGGGAACCGTTCGTGCCGGTCAGAAGCTTGTTGTATTGCTTTTCGAGACCAGTCAAGCCG
>UQXP01000020.1 GCA_900545055.1 uncultured Collinsella sp. | reverse complement strand
TTACGATTGCTCCCAACTTTTTGAATAATTTTCGAGCCGAGCCGACATAACCGGTGTAGCCTTCACGCAGCGAAGCTGTTGGAATAAATGCGACTTTTTTATTTTCAATTTCTTCCTTTATCAGACTTCCTACACTTGAAAAGTGAGAACATAAAAACAGTTTCATCAATATTCTCCTTTATATATAAATTCTTATTTGTTGAACTAAGCCGTGTATACCATACTCTCCAATGAAAGAACGCCCTGATATAGCGAAATTTTGCCGTTTTCCTGCGTACGTGCGTACACACTCCACAGGAATTCTAAGGGGCCTGCCCCCTTGGCACACGGACTTTGGAACAAAGTCTAGTGTGTTACGCCTTGCCAGAGGTGTACAGGCTCCCGGTATGCACGTACGAAGCAATTGCCATCAATGTGCCATATAAGTGGCGATCAAGTTCGCATAAAGCGACCTTGATCCCGCAAAATAAAAGGCAGGATACCATCACCACGATGATACCCTGCCTCTGTTCGTTCCTGTTTACCGTTCCGAGTAGTCCTTCCGCAGAATTTCCGATAAACAAAAAACGTACCCGAACCCTTTCTCGTAAAGAATCGGGTTCGAGTACGAACTGAATGCTGGAGCAATAAAAAACCACCAGAAAGGTGCCTGTCCCCTTTGTGGTGGTTTTGGGCCAGTCCTAGAGCGTGTGGCCGTAGGTGTTGGCAGCCTTGATGGCGGTGGCGAACTTTTCGTCGGTGAAGGGCTCGGGGTTTCCCTGCTTCCACTCGTTGGTGGCGTGCGCATACTCGCACAGGGCGGGGATATCGGACTCGGAAAGCCCGACCTGCTCAAGCGTCACGGGCAGCCCCATCTCCTTGTTAAAGGCTGCGTAGCGCTCAAGGTTCTCGGTATCGCCCGTGTAGGCAAACAGCACCAGCACGCCCAGGCTCACGACCTCGCCATGCAGGTAGGTGCCCTCGCGCGGAATGCTGCAGGTGGCGTTGTAGAACGCATGCGCCACGCTCGAGTTGTAGTAGTAATCGTTTTGGTTGGTCAGGTTCGAGACATAGCCCGTGTTGACCACGATATCGAGCGCGATCTGCTTGACGGCTTCGGTCGACAGGTTCTGGCGAACGTCCTCAAGACCCTGCACGCCATAGGTAAACAGCGGCTCGGAGCAGGTGTGTGCGAGCGCCAGGCCAAGACCTGCGGTGTGCTCCAGGTTGCCGGCGCTCGTGGCGTACTCGACCTCGGGCTGCTTGGACAGGGCATCGCCCACGCCCGCCCAGAAGTACTCCGCCGGAGCCTCGGCGATGATCTTGGGGTTGATGAAGATGTGCGCGGGGCGGTTGGGGTACGAATAGCCCTCGAGCGAGCCGTCGTCGTTGTAGACAACGGCAATGGCGGTCGCGGCCGAGCAGTTGGAGCAGATCGTCGGTACCGTAAAGACGATCTTCTTGAGCTCGATGGCCGCCGTCTTGACGGTGTCGAGCGCTTTGCCGCCGCCGCATGCGATGAGCACATCGGCCTCTCGGCAGGCGGGGGAGTTAACAAGCTTGGCGATATTGGCACGCGTGCTGTTGGTGCCGTAGACGCGTGTCTCCAGAATCTCGATGTCGGTGCCCTCCAGTGCCGCTTCGATACTGGGAAGCGCCGCGGCCAGTGCTCGTTTACCGCCGATAATCGCGACCTTGGCCGCTCCGTACTCGTCCAGCGCGCCGGGCAGCTCGTCAAAGCAGTCCTCGCCGACGGTGTAGTCGCTCATTCCAATCGTGCGCATAGCAGCCTTCTTTCGTTAGATAAAGTGCTTTCAGGTATTTTGCTCCAAGTGAGTGCTTGCGACCGCGAGAAATTACTAAAGTATGAAACCGATGTTGAGGGTTTTTCGCCGGCGTTGACCGTGCTACCATACAGCGCATAAGCGTTGATGGGGACGAGTAGTCGGCCGTCCGTGTGCTACAGAGAACGGGGAGCGCTGAGAACCCGTGCATGCGACCGATGAAAATCACCCCGGAGCTGCGGTCCCAACGGACGCGCCGTACAGGCACGTCTTAGTAGACATCGCCGAGATGGTCGTCGATACAGGCCAGCCGAGTAACGGATGCGAGCGCGCTGTAATGCGGGTGAGGGCATCTAAGCTGGGTGGTTAAGCGAAGAGCTTTTGCGGGCACACGGCCCGTTTTGTGGCGCTTCGTCCCAGCTTGCAGGGACGGGCGCTTTTTTTGGTGCCCAACGGGCGTGCGCGCCCACGACATGAAAGGGGTACCGTGGCAAACGAGTACAAGCAGACGATGAATCTGCCCAAAACCGGTTTTCCCATGCGTGCCGGTCTTTCCAAGTCCGAGCCCAAGCGACTCAAGGACTGGCAGGACAACAAGGTCTACGAGCAGGTTCTGAAGAAGAACGAGGGTCACAAGAAGTTCGTGCTGCACGACGGCCCTCCGTACGCCAACGGCCCGATCCACATCGGCCACGCCATGAACAAGATCTCCAAGGACATGATCAACCGTTACTGGATGATGCAGGGCTATGAGGTTCCCTATGTCCCCGGTTGGGACTGCCACGGTCAGCCGATTGAGCACAAGGTCGAGGAGAAGCTCGGCACCGAGAAGTTCAACCAGACTTCCACGGCCAAGATCCGTGAGCTCTGCAACAAGTTCGCTGTCGAGAACATCGAGCTGCAGAAGGCCGGCTTCCGTCGCCTGGGCGTGCTCGGCGACTGGGACAACCCATATCTGACGCTCTATCACCAGCATGATGCTGCCGATATCGAGGTCTTCAAGGCCATGTTCGATAAGGGCATGATCTATCGCGGCCACAAGCCGGTTCACTGGTGCAAGCACTGCCACACCGCACTCGCCGAGGCCGAGATCGAGTACTCCGACGAGACGAGCCCGTCCATCTTCGTGCGCTTTGAGATGACTTCCAAGCCCGCCGGCCTCGAGAACTTCGACGGCCCGGTCGACTTTATCATCTGGACGACTACGCCGTGGACCATCCCCTCCGACCAGGCCGTTTCCCTTAAGCCCGGCGCCGCCTATGTCGCCGTTGAACACGAGGGCCGTGCCGAGGTCATGCTTGAGGACCTGGCTCCCAAGTGCTGCGAGGAGTTTGGCTGGGAGTACACCCCGGTTATGGTCGACGGCAAGCCCTACGTGGTTCCCGCCGAGACCTTCCACCACATCCACTACAAGCAGCCGATCTTTGACGGCGTTGAGGGCGTGGCGCTGCTGGCCGATTACGTCGGTGTCGATGACGGTACCGGTATCGTCCACAACTCGCCCGGCCACGGCGTCGACGACTACTTTGCCTGCCTCAAGGAGGGCATTACCGACATCTGCATGCCGGTCGATGACGACGGCAAGTTCTACACCGGCGAGGAGTTTGGTACCGGTGGCCCCTTCAGCGGTATGGACACCGATGAGGCCAACCCGCACATCATCGAGTTCCTGCGCGAGCGTGGCACCCTGGTCCTCGAGAAGAAGATCACGCACAGCTATCCGCACTGCTGGCGCTGCAAGCATCCGGTACTCTTCCGTGCTACCGACCAGTGGTTTGTCTCGATGGACAAGACCGGTTTGCGCGAGCAGGCTGGCAAAGAGGTCCGCGAGAACGTCAAGTGGTATCCGGCCCACGCGGCTAACCGCATCGGTGCCATGGTCGAGCAGCGTCCCGACTGGTGCATCAGCCGTCAGCGCAACTGGGGCGTGCCTATCCCCAGCTACACCTGCGCCGACTGCGGCGAGAAGGTCATGAACGACGCTACTCTCGACGCCGTCATCAAGCTCTTCCACGAGAAGGGCTCCGACGCCTGGTTCACCGACGCTCCCGAGAGCTACCTGGGCGAGGCCTGCGTCTGCCCCAAGTGCGGCGGCCATCACCTCAAGGCCGATAAGGACATCCTCGACGTGTGGTGGGACTCCGGCGTCTCCTGGAAGGCCGTCTGCGAGTATCGCCCCGAGCTGGAGTATCCGGCGGACGTGTATCTCGAGGGCTCCGACCAGCACCGCGGTTGGTTCCAGAGCTCGCTGCTCACCTCGGTGGGCGCCAACGGCCACGCTCCGTATAAGGCGGTCGTCTCGCAGGGCTTCACGCTCGACGGCCAGGGCCGCAAGATGTCCAAGTCGCTCGGTAACGTCATCGACCCCAACAAGGTCTGTGACGAGATGGGTGCCGACATCATCCGTCTGTGGGTTGCATCTGTCGATACCAGCTCCGACGTTTCCATCGACCACGAGATCCTCGCTCGTACGTCCGATGCCTACCGTCGTTTCCGCAACACGCTGCGCTTCCTGCTCTCCGAGCTCGAGGGCCAGTTTGAGCCCGAGACCGACGGCGTCGCCTTTGCCGACCTGTTGCCGCTCGACAAGCTTATGGTTGCCCGTCTGACCCAGGTCCAGGCCGAGGTCGACGACGCTTACTCTTGCTACGAGTTCCCGCGCGCTTACCGTGCGCTCTACGACTTCGTGGTTACCGAGCTCTCCAACGTGTATCTCGACGCCCTGAAGGACCGTCTGTACTGTGAGAAGCCCGGCTCGCTCGAGCGCCGCAGCGCCCAGACCGTGCTGGCCGAGCTCTTCTCGATGCTCATGCGCGACCTTCAGCCGATCCTGTCCTACACGGTTGACGAGGCCATGGCCTATGCGCCCGCCGGCTGCGTCGATCACCAGAAGTACGCCGCGCTGCTCGATTGGTACAAGTCGCCCATCACGTTCGACGAGGCCAATGAGTTTGAGGGCGTGCTCGAGGCTTCACTCGAGCTCCGTAGCGCCGTGACCAAGGCCCTTGAGGATGCCCGCTCCGCCGGTACCTTCACCAAGAGCCAGCAGGTCCGCGTCAAGGCGGTCGTTCCCGCTGAGATGTACGCGCTGCTGACCGGTGATAAGGCCGTCGACCTGGCCGAGTTCTACATCGTTTCCGATGTTGAGCTGACCCAGGGCGAGGAACTCTCCGTTGCCATCGAGGCAGCCGAGGGCGAGTGCTGCGACCGTTGCTGGAACTACCGCACCACCGTCGGCGAGTACAACGGCCACGCGCATATCTGCAAGCGCTGCGCGAATGCCCTTTAAGGCACGGTAACTCGGCATTTTAGTTATTGGGAGAATTTGGACGCCTTCGGCCCATTTGCTCCGCTGAATAAAAGCGGCATTCTGTTTTTCGGAATGCCGCTTTCTTTTTATGCTGGTTATTTATCTGGCGTTAGCGAATATGTCGTGCGCTCTGCGTGTGGCAATATAAGATTGTTAATTGCGTTAAACGGAATTCGATGTTCTTGAGGGTAAGGGATTGATTTGGGTCGTGCTGGGGGTATGACGCCGCCTTTGCGTTGGCGGTTGGGTGTTGCTGGTGGGGTGGCGCTGGTTGTGCTGCTTCTTGACCAGCTGACCAAGCTTGCGGTTCGTGCCGTGGGCGACGCTTTGCATGTGACCGTCATCCCCGGTGTCATTGACTTTATGTTTGTCCGTAATATCGGTGCTGCCTTTAGCATGGGCGAGGGGCATGGCGTTGCGTTCGCTTTGCTGGCGCTTGCGGTCATTGTCGTCATTGCCGTGTACTTGCTTTGCACGCCCCAGCTTGCTCGCTTGGAGGTTGTGGGCATGGCTATGGTCGTGGGTGGCGCCATTGGCAACGCGATCGATCGCCTGGCTTTTGGCTTTGTGACCGATTTTATTGCCACCACCTTCATCGACTTTCCCGTCTTTAACGTGGCCGATATCGGCATCACCGTAGGCGTTGTGCTTGCCCTCATCGGCTACATGTTCTTGAGCCCTGCGGCCCGCGAAGTCGATGCGACTGCCGAGCTCAATGCCCGTGATGAGGCCCGCGCCAAGCGCAAAGCCAAGCAGCGTGGGGAGCGTGCCCGCAAGATTCGCGAAAGGAATGAGCGTTAATGGCCGACATCCATATTCTTGTTGCCGACGATTGCTCTGGCCAGCGTCTCGACGCCTTTCTGGGTGCCAACGACGGCTGCCCCACGCGCTCTGCCTGCGCGCATCTGATCGAGGGTGGCGCCGTAATCGTGAACGGCGAGACCTGCCTATCAAAAAAATATGCTGTTTGCTCCGGTGACCGCATCTCGGTCGACCTGCCTGAGCCGCATGATCCCACTGATGTGATTCCCGAGGCCATCCCCCTCGATATCCGTTACGAGGACGACTACCTCATCGTGCTCTCCAAGCAGCGCGGCCTGGTGTGCCATCCCGCCCATGGCCACGAGAGCGGCACGCTTGCGAACGCTCTGGTCTACCACTGCGGCATTGACCATCTGGGTACCGTGCAGGGTGAGGACCGCCCCGGCATCGTGCATCGTTTGGATCGCGATACCTCGGGCCTCATGCTTGCGGCAAAAGACGACGACACGCAGCGCGCGCTCCAAAATCTCATTCGCACGCGCACGCTCGATCGTCGCTATATCACGCTCGTTCACGGACATATCGCTATGGATGAGGGCACCATTAACACCGGCATTGCCCGTTCTACGCGTGACCGTGTCAAGATGGCGGTTTCGGACGATCCTTTCGCGCGCCAGGCCATTACGACCTTTAAGGTCCTCGAGCGCTTCGATTCCACGCGTTTTGACGACGGCTATACGCTCGTCGAGTGCCACCTGTTTACGGGCCGCACACATCAGATTCGCGTGCATATGCGCCATATCAACCACGCCTGCGTGGGCGATCCGCTCTACGGCAAGTGCGATGCACGCGCCGATCAGGGTCTGACCAGGCAATTCCTTCATTCCTGGCGTGTTGCATTCGACCATCCCGTGACGGGGGAGCGCATTGAGTGCCGCGACGAGCTACCGTGGGATCTCGCCGCGGTTCTTGACGACCTGGCCCCGCGCTTGCTTGGCCGCACCGCTGCCGGCGACGAAATCGTTCCGCAGCTCGGTCTGCTCGAAGCCTAGCCAGTATTAGGTGGTTTCTTGAACTCGGTAAGCCTGCGGTAAGATATACGGTTGTTTACGTAACGCGTTCTCGGGAGCCTGCATGCTCGCCTTTTTACAAACCAACACACCCATCGTGATCTTCAACCAGATTGTTGTCACGCTGCTCACGGTCTGCTTTCTGTACCAGGTGGTCTTCTTTGTCATTGGCGCTCTTCGTGGCGAGGTCGCGCCTCCCAAGGCCAAAAAACTTCACCGCTATGCCTTCTTCATTGCTGCGCATAACGAGGAAGCCGTAATTGCCAATCTCGTACGCTCCATCAAGGACCAGGACTATCCGTCCGAGCTTATCGAGGTCTTTGTCGTTGCCGACGCCTGCACCGACAACACCGCGCAGCTCGCACGCGAGGCCGGTGCCATTGTTTACGAGCGCAATGACCTGGCCCGAAAGGGCAAGAGCTGGGTCATGGACTTTGGTTTCGATCGCATTCTCAACGAGTATCCCGACACGTTTGAGGGCTACTTTATCTTCGATGCCGATAACGTCATCTCCCGCGATTACGTCTCCAAGATGAACGATGCCTTTGACCAGGGCTTCCATGTGGTCACGAGCTATCGTAACTCCAAGAATTTTGGCAGCTCGTGGATCTCGGCAGCTAATGCTACTTGGTACCTGCGCGAGGCGCGCTTTCTCAATAACGCGCGCAACATCTGCAAGACTTCTTGCGCTGTCTCTGGTTCGGGCTACCTCATCTCCGCCAGCGTTATCGAGGGCATGCACGGTTGGCAGTTCCATACGCTGACCGAGGATATTCAGTTCACCACGTTCTGCGCCATTCACGGCATTCGCATCGGTTATGCGCCTGCGGAGTTCTTTGACGAGCAACCCGTGACGTTCAAGGCATCCTGGAAGCAGCGTATGCGCTGGACTAAGGGCTTCTACCAGGTATTTTTTACCTATGGCAAGCATCTTGTCAAATCGACGTTCCGCTATCATCGCTTTGCCGCGTACGACATGTTTATGACCATCGCTCCGGGCATGCTGCTGTCCCTGATCTCCATGCTCGCCAACGCGACGTTCCTGATCGTGGGCGGTCTTTCGCATGGTTTCTTGGCTACCGAAGTCGAGATGCAGGCGTGCGCCGCTTCGCTCATTATGACCTTCGCCATGATGTATCAGACGTTCTTTATCCTGGCGCTGCTCACGACTATCTTTGAGTACAAGCACATTCACTGCGCGCAAAAGTGGCGTCTGGTGACTAACCTGTTTACCTTCCCGATCTTTATGTTCAGCTATATCCCCATCACGGTGGCTGCGCTGTTCCTGAAGGTCGACTGGGTGCCGACGCAGCACGCCGTCAACGTCACCCTTGACGAGGTCATGCAAGGCGCCAAATAATCACCACCAAAACCACCACAAAGGGGACAGGCACCTTTGTGGTGGTTTTTGTTTTTGCGATGTAACTCGAGGAGGCGTTCGATGGTCTATATCCCGTTTTGGTTGTTTGCTATTGCTGGCGCCGTTATCGATGCTCGTGATCGGCGGTTCCCGAATTCGCTTGCCGGCGCGTGTGCGGTGGCGGCGTTAGCGGGTGTTTGGCTCGACCTCGGTTTGAACACAGCGCTTGACCACGCAGGTCCTGCCGTCATCGTGTATCTTGCTCTCGTGCTGACTGAGTCCCTCTGGCGTCGTCTTCGCCAAACCCCGGGCATCGGCATGGGAGATGCCAAGGCGCTCTTCGCGCTTTGCACGCTCGACCCTATGGGTGGCATCGTGGCGTTTGCCGCCGCACTCCTGGTCCTTGCCCTCTTCTGTGTCATCACAAAATCGCGCTCCCTGCCATTGCTCCCGTTTTTGGTGCCGATTTTTGCCATAATCGAGGTCGTGGGCTGCACATTGTAACCGATTGCGCATCCTTCTTAAGGAGCATGCCATGGCAATTAATCAAGAAACGGCCGTCATTAAGGCGCGCATGGACCGTATTCCCTCGGCGTTGTCGCCCGAACTTGTCGAGCGCATTTCCGCCGATCGTGCTTCGGGGCATGTCAACCCGTATCGTTGCAACGACGATCAGGTCATTCGTCGTATTGATCGCGCCGCCGACAAAGGCACGCTTATGCGTCCGGCGTTTATGCGCGATACCGAAAAGATACTTCATCTTCCGGCGTACACCCGTTATGCAGGCAAAACGCAGGTCTTTAGCTTCCGTAGCAATGATGATCTTTCACGCCGCGGTTTGCACGTACAGCTTGTCTCCCGCATTGCGCGCGATATCGGTCGCGCCCTGGGGCTCAATTGCGATCTGATCGAGGCGATTGGCCTGGGTCACGACTTGGGACACACGCCTTTCGGCCATGCCGGCGAGCGCTTCCTCAACGATATCTATCATGAGCGCACGGGGCGCTATTTTTTCCATAACGTGCAGTCGGTCCGCGTGCTCGACGCGCTGTACGGCCGCAACGTGTCGCTCCAGACGCTCGACGGCGTGCTATGCCATAACGGCGAGTACGAGCAGCGTGTGTTTGAGCTCTCGGACATGGGCTCCTTTGACCAGTTTGACCAGACGGTTGAGGATTGCATTGCCACGGGCTATAGCGCAATTGAGCATCTGCGTCCCATGACGCTCGAAGGCTGCGTGGTCCGCATCTCTGATATCCTTGCCTACGTTGGGCGCGATCGCCAAGACGCCATTGCGGCGGGCCTGCTTTCGCCCGACGCTTTTGATGATGGCCGGGGCGGTGCCTACAACAGTTGGATCCTCACGCATGCCTCCATCGATATCGTTGAGCACAGCTATGGTAAGCCGCGCATCGAGATGAGCGAGGACCTGTTTGAGGAAATTCGCCGAGCCAAGCACGAGAACTACGAGAAGATCTATAGCAAGGGCGGTATCGAAGGCGATTCCGAGGCGGAGCTGCGCGAGGCATTCGAAAAACTCTACGACCGTTGCCTGCAGGATATAAACGAAGGCGACGAGTCTTCGTATATCTTTAAGCACCATATTTCGCGCATTGAGCAGCAGCTTTCCTACTACGATCGCACCTACGCTTGGCAGGACGACAAGGATCAAGCCGTGGTGGATTATATCGCGAGTATGACGGACGGTTATTTCTGCGAGCTGACGAGCAAGCTGTTCCCGGGTCTAAAGTTTCCGCATCGTACCTATATTAACGAACGGTAGTTCGTATCATTTCGGTATACTGTTGGTCAACAACGATTTTGATTGATGTACAGGATGGCTATGGACGACCTTTTTTCTGCTTCGACGCGCGAGCGTTCCTTTCAGAATGCGCCGCTTGCGGTGCGCATGCGCCCCAATTCGCTCGACGAGTATGTGGGCCAGCAAAAGGCCGTCGGTAAGGGCTCATGGTTGCGTGCTGCGATCGAGCACGATGTGCTTTCGAGCGTGATACTGTACGGGCCGGCCGGTACGGGCAAGACGACGCTGGCCCACATTATTGCCAACCATACAAAGAGTGAGTTTGTCGAGGTCAGCGCCGTCACGGGTACCGTGAAGGACCTGCGTCGCGTGATTGATGAGGCCAAGACGCGCCTGAATACGTACGACCGTCGCACCATTCTATTCATCGATGAGATTCACCGCTTCTCTAAGTCGCAGCAGGATGCCCTGCTGCATGCAGTTGAGAACCGTACCGTCATTATGATTGGCGCTACGACGGAGAATCCGTACTTCGAGGTAAACTCGGCGCTGCTCTCACGTGGTCGAGTCGTGGAGCTTGAGCATTTAAAGGACGAGGATATCGCCATGCTTATCGAGCGTGCGCTCGAGGCACCGCAGGGCTTGAACGGTAAGTTCTCGGCCGATGAGGATACGGTCAAGACCATCTGCACGCTGGCAGCGGGTGACGCTCGCTCGGCGCTTACGACGCTCGAGCTTGCGAGCGAGATTGCCGTCACGCGTCCCGATACCGAGGGAACGCCAGTGCCCGCGGCGGGGGAGCGCTATCCCATCACCGTGGATGACGTGAAGATCGCCAACCCGCGTCGCGGCTTTACGTATGACAAAAACGGCGACATGCACTACGACATCATCAGTGCGTTTATTAAGTCTATGCGCGGTAGTGACCCCGATGCCACGATCTATTGGCTCGCGCGCATGATCGATGCTGGGGAGGATCCTAAGTTTATCGCTCGCCGTATTATGATTCACGCTTCTGAGGATGTTGGCAACGCCGACCCGCAGGCGCTTTTGGTGGCGCATGCCGCGTTTAAGTCTGCCGAGGTCATTGGCTATCCCGAGTGCCGCATTAACCTTGCTCAGGCTGCACTCTATGTGTGCTTGGCGCCTAAGTCAAACGCATGTGAGGCCTCGATTGACGCGGCGTTGGCCGATATTCATAGCAGCGGTTTACGTGAGGTGCCGAGTTATTTGCGCGATCGTCATCGCCCAGGTAGCGACGAATACGGTGTATACAAGTATCCGCATGATTATCCCGAAGGCTGGGTCGATCAGCGCTATTTGCCCGAGGGGCTGGAGCGTGGCGCGTTCTGGCAGCCTGCGGGCCGCGGCTGGGAAGAGTGGCGCGTAGAGCAAAGTGAACGCGACCGCAGCGGGAATGCACCGAAGTAGCTGCTGATAATTTTGTCCCACGTTGCTGCTCTTGGCATGTTCGGTCCCCTTTGGGGTACCATGGAAACCGTCTGTATATCGATTCCTTTGGGAGGCTTGTATGAGTCCCATTCAGATTGCCCTGCTGCTGCTCGCCGTTGCCGGCGTGTGGGCCATCGTTGAGCTCGCGCTTACCCTGCGCAAGACCCGCACCGTTGTCGACTCGCTCGATAAGACCGTTAACGACCTCAACAACACCATCGCCGAGGCTCAGCCTGTGGTGGCAAAGCTCGATGGCGCTGTCGATGAGCTTACGCCGGCGCTTGCCCAGATGGAGCCGCTGCTTAAGTCGAGCAAGACGGCAGTTGATGCCCTTACCTCCAATCTCGTAGAGGTCGAAGCCGTGGTTCGCGACATTTCTGAGGTCACCGGTAGCATGGCCGAGGCCAGCAATGCTGTGTCGAGCGTGACTGATTCTGCGGCAGGTGCCGTGCAGAAACTCTTTAACAAGGTGAAGGCTCCCGCGGCCGACGCTGAGCGCAAGCTTTCCGCTGCCGAAGAAGCCGAGCAGCCGGCCGAGCGTGTCCTGATTGGCGAAGCCGGGGACGATGTCGCTGCTGGTGACAATGATGCACAGAAGCCTGCTGCTAAAGCAGCCCAGTATTACACCTACACGCCCGCCGAGACCTCTGAGGAGTCCTGCGATGAGTAGCGAAGCAACCTGCCCCATCACGTTGACCGTTGCCGGCGACCCGCGTCTCGCTCGCCTTGTGCGCATGACTGCCGCCAACGTTGGTGCCCTGTGCTCTATGTCTGTCGATCGCATCGAGGACATCCGCATGGCTGCCGAGGAGGCTTTCATCTTTGGGTGCACCGCGGTCGACTGCGATGACATCACCATCAAATTCGATGTCGATGAGACCCACGTTGGCATGACTATTTCCTTTGGTGACCAGGCTACGGTCGATGAAGACGACCAGGCTGCGGTGTATGCCGAGCTCATCCTCGCGAGCGTGTGCGACTCCTACGAAAAGACTGCGGCGCCCCTGACGCTTTCCCTCGACCTCAAGGCGGATATCTAATATGACCGAACGTTCCCGGAGCGGCAAGACCGCTTGGGACAAGGAGAAAACCCGCGAGCTGTTTCGTCGCTACAAAGAGACCGGTGATCCGGACGCACGCGAGCAGCTCGTCATGTCCCATATGAACCTGGTAAGGTTTCTTGCCAACAAATTTAAGAATCGCGGCGAGCCGCTCGACGACCTCATGCAGGTCGGCTATCTGGGTTTGCTCAAGGCTATCGACCGCTTTGACCCCGAGCGCGGGCTCGAGTTCACGACGTTTGCAACACCCACTATCCTGGGCGAGATCAAACGTCATTTCCGCGACAAGGGCTGGAGTGTGCGCGTACCGCGTCGTCTGCAGGAGCTCTCGGCCAAGGTCAACCAAGCTACTGACAAACTTACCAACGAGCTGCAGCGTTCGCCCAAGGTTGAGGAGATCGCTGAGTATCTAGATGTGACTGTCGATGAGGTCCTCGAGGCCATGGAATCGTCTTCGGCTTATACCTCGGTGCCCATCGAGGCTCCTGGTGCGTCTGATTCCGACGATGCGCCCTCGATTCTTGACCGCTATGTCGATGACGACAACGAGCTCGACTTCACCGATGACCGCCTGGTGATCGAGGAAGCAATCCGCGATTTCTCGCCGCGCGAGCGCGAGGTGATCGAGCTGCGCTTTGTGAAGGGCATGACCCAGATCGAGATCGCCAAGAAGCTGGGTATATCGCAGGTGCAGGTCTCGCGCCTGCTGCGCCGCACCCTCAAGAAGATTCAGGATAAGATCGACCCCGACGGAGTGATGGTTCGTTCATGAGTGAGCATCCCCAACAAACCGATCGCGCGCTGCGCGACACCCGCATTCTGACGCTGCGCATTTGGGCTGTTGTCGGCTGCATTGTTATTGCTGCTGTCATCTTTAACCTTATGGGCATCCTGGCACCGGTTATTGAGTTTCTTGCCGTCGGCTCCATCATTGCTTTTGTGATGTCCCCGATCACCAACTGGCTCGAGCACCATGGCGTGAATCGCGGCATCGGCTCGCTTATCGCGCTTATTGTTGTTGTTGCCGTGCTCGTCGGTGTCGTTTGCATCTTGTCGCCGATTCTCTTTGGCCAGATCATGGAAGTCCTGAGCCGCCTGCCTGAGCAGCTTCGTGTTGCGGGCGGCGACCTCAATGAGATGGTCTCGCATGTCAAGACGCTTAACAACACGCCGCTCATGGAGTATTTGGACGATAATCTTTCGTCGCTGGTTACCGTGGCATCGAAGTATGTGTCTCAGATCGCTGCCGAGCTTGGCCGCGGTGTGTTCCCGCTCATCACCAATACGGCCTCGCAGCTGTTCGTGATCTTCCTTGGTCTGGTGCTTGCCTACTGGATGGCCTGCGACTACCCTCGCATGCACCACGAGATTTGCACCATCATCGGTCAGGAGAAGGAGACCTCGTACCGCTTTATGGTCGCCATCCTTTCTCGCTCTGTCGGCGGCTACATGCGCGGTATGGTCGTGACGTCCATCTGCGGTGGTTTCCTCGCCTTTATCGGTTTTATGATCATCGGCCATCCGTATGCGGCGCTCATGGCTATCTTTACCGGCATCATGCATTTGGTTCCGGTCGTCGGCCCTTGGGTGAGCGCGGCAATCGCCACGATACTCGGTTTCATGTTCAGCCCCATGTTGGCGTTATGGACGCTCATCGTGACGATGGTCGCGCAAAACGTTACCGATAACGTGATTTCGCCTAAGGTCATGCAGAGCTCGGTGCAGGTGCATCCCATCATGAGCCTCACGGCGCTCGTTATTGGCTCGGCACTCATGGGCCCCATCGGCATGATTATTGCTATCCCGCTGTGTGCGGCCCTCAAGGGTATCTTCGTGTACTACTTCGAGAATGAGACCGGCCGCCAGCTTGTGGCCTATGACGGCGCCGTGTTTAAGGGCACGCCGTATCGCGATGCCGAGGGCAACCCGGTCGCCGCCTACGACGCGCTTGGGGACGATACGTTCATCTATGAGTCCGAGCTCATCGGCAACGAGACTGCGCCCGAGGCCAAGGCCATGCCCAAGCCCGAGCTCGATAATCCCTGGATTAAGCTCTCTGGTCTGCAGCCCGATGCCACGGGCTTCTTCAAGAACCCCTTTGCCAAGGACGATGACTCCAACACGGACGACGATACCAAAACCGGCATCGACGGCTCCATGGACGACTCGGATTCTAAATAGGTCCTATTAACGTTTCTTGAAGTTGTAAATGACAAGAAACGCGAGCAAAGCGATTGATAAGGGGCCGGCTACATAGAAAAAAAGAACGTCAATTGTGCGCAGAGTGTAATAAGCCTTATCGCCGGACATTACTGCATACAATGCGTAGCCAAATGCTGGTTGGATTGCGTACCAGCAGGAGAAGGCCAAGAGCGCTAAAAGTGCTACTACCAGAAGTGCATTCAGGACAAATCGTTTGCTTTTCATTGATCGCTCCTTATCGGTGGCCCTTATATGTAATTCTACAGCAGCCTTTTTTCAAAGGATTGCATAGTCCTATATAACGTGCACTTTCGCTGGAGGGTCGCCGTTTGGCGGCCCTCTTTTTTGCACTTGCGCGGTGGGATGGTAATATCGTTACGTTTGAACTGTTTCGATGTGAAACCGAGGAGATTCCCTCTATGAGTGCTGACTACCCGTCAATGACTACGGCCGAGATCCGCTCCAAGTTCCTCAACTTCTTTGAGGAGCGCGGTCTTAAGCTCTATCCTTCTTCGTCCCTTGTTCCCGACGATCCCTCGCTGCTGCTTGCCAACGCCGGCATGAATCAGTTTAAGGAGTACTACCAGGGCAAAAAGACCATGAAGGAGATCGGCGCGATCTCCTGCCAGAAGTGCGTCCGCACCAACGACATCGATTGCATCGGCGAGGACGGCCGCCATCTGTCCTTCTTTGAGATGCTCGGCGACTTCTCGTTTGGCGGCGTCTCCAAGGAGCAGGCTTGCGCTTGGGCCTTCGAGCTCATCACCAAGGAGTTCAAGCTGCCGCTCGACCGCCTGTACTTTACTGTCTTTACCGAGGACGACGAGACTCACGACGTGTGGCGCTCCCTGGGCGTTGCCGAGGATCACATCTCCCGTTTGGGCGAGGACGACAACTTCTGGGCCGCCGGCCCCACCGGCCCCTGTGGTCCGTGCTCCGAGATCTACTTTGACATGGGCGAGGAAGTCGGCTGCGGCAGCCCCGACTGCAAGCCCGGCTGCGACTGCGACCGCTTCCTGGAGTTCTGGAACCTCGTGTTCACCCAGTACGACCGCCAGGAGGACGGCTCCATGCCGGAGCTGCCGCACCGCAACCTCGATACGGGCATGGGTCTAGAGCGCATGGCCGCCATCATGCAGCACAAGACTGCCAACTACGACGGCGATCTGATGCAGCACCTCATCAAGCTGGGCGAAAAGATCAGCGGCAAGACCTATGACGCCGACGATTACTCCGGCGCCAGCCGCTCCCTGCGTATCATCGCCGACCACTCCCGTGCCGTCGACTTCATGATCTCTGATGGCATCCTGCCTGGTAACGAGGGCCGCGAGTACGTCCTGCGTCGCCTGCTCCGCCGCGCCGTGTTCCATGGCCGCCTGCTGGGCATCGAGGGCGCCTTCCTGACCAAGTTCATCGACGAGGTCAACGCTCAGATGGGCGAGGCCTATCCTGAGCTGCTCAAGAACGTCGCGCTCGTCAAGGGCATCGTCGCCTCCGAGGAGGAGCGCTTCTCCACGACGCTCGACAACGGCCGCGTCTACCTGGATGAGGCCTTGGCCGCGCTCGCCGAGGGCGCCGTTCTTCCGGGCGATGTTGCCTTTAAGCTGCACGATACCTTCGGTTTCCCCATCGACCTGACCGTCGAGATCGCCGGCACCGCCGGTCACGACGTCGACATGGACGGCTTTACTGCCTGCATGGAGGACCAGAAGGCCCGCGCCCGCGCCAACGCCAAGGGCGATGCCTGGGGCAGCTTCAACGACGTGTGGGTCGAGCTTTCGGATAAGGTTGCCGCGACCGAGTTCGACGGCTATGACAACGATGTGATCGAGGGCGCCAAAGTTGTCGCCATCGTGCGCAACGGCGAGTCCGTCGAGTCCGCTGCCGCCGGTGAGGACGTCGAGGTCGTGCTCGACCGCACCCCGTTCTATGCCGAGATGGGTGGCCAGCAGGGCGACGCCGGCGAGCTTTCCGCCGAGGGTGTTGTGCTGACCGTTGCCGACACCAAGAACCACAACGGCCTGTATGCCCATGTCGCGCACGTTGCCGAGGGCACGCTGACCGTCGGTGCTGCCGTGACCGCCGCGCTCGACGCCGAGCGCCGTGGCTTCCTGCGTCGCAACCACACCGCCACGCACCTGCTCGACGCCGCTCTTAAGCGGGTCCTGGGCGAGCATGTCTCCCAGGCCGGCTCTCTGGTGACGCCCGAGCACCTGCGCTTTGACTTCACGCACTTCGAGGCCCTGTCCTCCGAGCAGCTCAAGGCTGTCGAGGACCTGGTTAACCAGCAGATCTTCGCTTCCAAGCCGGTCGTGACCCGCGTCATGGGCATCGATGAGGCCAAGGCCGCCGGTGCTGTCGCCCTGTTTGGCGAGAAGTACGGCGATGTCGTCCGCGTCGTCTCTGTGGGCGCCGAGGACCAGCCGTTCTCCCGCGAGCTCTGCGGTGGTACGCATGCCGCTAACACCGCCGAGATCGGTCTGTTTAAGATCATTTCCGAGTCCTCCACGGGCTCGAACGTCCGCCGTATCGAGGCCGTGACCTCCAAGGGCGCGCTCGACTATATGGCCGACCGCCTGGCGCTCGTTGACGCCGCCGCCGCTGCGCTCAAGTGCCGCGTCGATGAGGTTCCCGCCCGTGTGGAGAACCTGCAGGCCGAGCTGCGCGAGACTTCCAACAAGCTCAAGAAGGCTCTGACCGGTGGCTCCTCCGACGCCATCTCCAGCGCCATCGAGGGTGCCGTCGAGCTTGACGGTTACAAGCTCGTTGTCGCTGAGCTCCAGGGTCTTGAGGCCGCTGACCTGCGCAACGTTTGGGACACCGTGCACCAGAAGGTCGCCGGCCCCGTCGCCTGCGTCGTTGCCAGCGTGACCGAGAAGGGTGCTCCGGCCCTGCTCGCCGCCGGTTCCGACGACGCCGTCAAGGCCGGTTTCCACGCCGGTAACGTGATCAAGCAGATTGCGGGCCTGGTCGACGGTCGCGGTGGCGGTCGTCCCAACATGGCCCAGGCCGGTGGCAAGAACGCTGCCGGTATCGCCGATGCCCTTGCGGCCGCCAAGACCGCGCTCGGCGCCTAAAAACCTAAGTAGTCGCTGTGGTCGCGCTCGCACTGGACATAGGGGAGACCAGGATTGGCATTGCCGTCTCGAGCCGTGATGGCAAGATGGCGATGCCCGTCAAGGTGCTCCCGGCTGCCGAGGTCACCGGAATGGCCAAGACGTTTCGCTACCTGGTCGAGGACTATGAGCCCGACATTCTAGTAAGCGGACGTCCCCTGACCATGGCCGGTGAGCCCGGCCCCCAGGCCGAGCGCGTCGCCGCCGTGGCGCAAAAGATTGCCGACGAGCTCGATCTTCCGCTGGAGTTTGAGGACGAGCGCCTGTCCTCGCAAGAGGCCAAGCGCATCCTGCGTGAGCAGGGTCTCAACGAAAAGCAGATGAGGGGCAAGATTGACATGATCGCCGCCAGCCTGTTTTTGCAGACGTGGCTCGATCGTAAAAACGAGGAGGTTCAGCATGCCTAGCGCTTCCGACCCGCGCCAGCCGAATCGCCAGGGTCAGCCCGCGCCGCGTCCTGTCCAAGCAGGCCAGCGTCCTGTGCAGCCGACGCAGCGTCCGGCTCAGCCTGTCGCGCGTCCGGCGCAGCCCTCCTCGCATGCGGCTCGGCCCACCCAGCGAACGACTCAGCAGTCAACTGCTCGTACGGCGCAGCCTACTGGCGGCACTCGTTTTAAGCCGCAGGCTCCTACGCAACGTGCACAGGCCCCTCAATCGCAGTCTCATGCGCATCGCGCTCATGGCTCGCACGGCGTGGCTCCCGCGACGCGTTCGAGCTACAACACGCATGCCCGCCGTGGCGCGCAAAAGAAAAGCTCCCCGGTGCCCATGATTATCGGCGCTGTGGTGGCGGTGCTCGCCCTTGTCGCGATCGTCTTCTTTGTCGTGCCGGCCGTCAAGGGTTTCTTTGCCGGTGAGGATACGAAGGTTACGGCTGGTCAGCAGGTTACGGTGACCATTCCCGATGGTGCTTCGGGCGACACGATCGCCTCGATTCTCTCCGAGAACCATATCGTCGAAAATCCCAAGGATTACTATGCGGCGGTGAAAAAGCTCAACGCCGATATGTCGCTCAAGCCTGGTGATTATTCGTTCACCACACTCATGGATGCGACCAAGGTTGTTCAGCAGCTCATGGAAGGCCCCAACGCGGGCTCCAATGCGCTGACTATCCCTGAGGGCCTGACGGTCGATCAAGTTGCCGACCGTGTGGCCCAGGCCTACGACAGCATCTCTAAGGAAGACTTCCTCAACCAGGCCAAGGCCTCCAACTACGTGGACGACTATAGCTTCCTTAAGGGCGCCGCCAACGACTCGCTCGAGGGTTTCTTGTTCCCCAAGACCTATTCGTTGGGTGATTCGCCGACGGCCGATGACGTGATTCGCGCTATGCTCGATCAGTTTAAGACCGAGTACAAGTCGCTTGACTTTGCGAGCTGCGAAGCCAAGATCAAGGAGCGCTATGGTGTGGAGATGTCCGACTACGACATCGTCAACTTGGCCTCTATCGTTGAGCGCGAGGGCCTCAACGCCGATCAACGTGCGCACGTGGCCTCGGTCTTCTACAACCGCCTTGCCGGCAAGCTCGACGGTCTGCGCTATCTCAACAGCGATGCGACCATGATGTATGTCACCGGTGGCGAGGTTACCGCCGACGACCTGCAGAGCGATAGTCCGTATAACACCTATAAGCACGAGGGTCTGCCGCCCACGCCCATCTGCTCTCCGTCGCTCGAGGCACTCAAGGCCACGCTTGAGCCGACCGACTCCGATGACCTGTATTTCTACATTACGCAGGACGAGGAGTACTTCTCGCAAACCTACGAAGAGCATCAACAGTCTTGGAATTAGCATGAGGATTTTTAGCCCCAAACGATACGTTGCCTCGGTCGATCGCATCGACCTTGATATCCTGTGGGCCGACGGCAAACGCGCCATTCTGCTCGATCGCGATAACACCCTGGTGCCGCGCGACACCGAGCAGGTTCCCGCCGCGGTTTCCGCTTGGCTCGACGCCGCCCGCGCCAAAGGCTTTAAGCTGTGCATGGTGTCCAACAACTGGCATCGCGATCAGGTCATGAGCTCTGCACGCGAGCTGGGACTCGAGGCCATCAGCCACGCCATGAAGCCCGCCCCGTTTGCCTTGAAGGCGGGTCTTAAGCGCCTCGGCGCCACGGCAGACGAGGCGGTGCTGATCGGCGATCAGCTGTACACGGACGTGTGGAGCGGTAATTTTGCCGGTGTTGACACTATTCTGGTCAAGCCGCAGGCAACCCAGGACCTGTGGTACACGCAGATCTTCCGTATCTTTGAGCGCCGGGCCCTGCGCGACCTTCCCTGCGAGGAATAGGTCTCGCTATGTCCCAGCACATCAAACACGGCTGCGACCACATCTTCTTTATCGGCTTTTTGGGCGCGGGCAAGTCGACGCTTGCGCGCAACGTCGGCACCATGTTCAAGCGCCGATTCATCGATACCGACCGTCTGGTCGTGCGCCGCTGCGGCAAGTCGGTGACTGAGATTTTTGAGACCGAGGGCGAGGATCGTTTCCGTGAGCTCGAAACCTCGGCGCTCCGTTCGCTCCAAAGTGAGCGCAGCCTGCTGGTTTCGTGCGGGGGCGGTATCGTCGAGACGCCGGTGAACATTGAACTGATGCACGAGATGGGTACGTGCGTGTACCTCGAAGGCGACTTCGAGGACTCTATGCGCCAGATTCGTCGCTCCGATACGCGGCCCGATTTCCGCTCGCCCGAGCATGCGGCGCGCCTGTTTGAGCACCGTCGTCCGCTGTATCGCCAAGCTGCCGACCTTACCCTCGATATTCGCAATAAGTCCTTTGAGGATGTTTCCTACCTTTGTGCCGAGATGCTTTTGGAGCGTGGATTGCTATGATTCGCCGTCAACTGATCAATTTCCAAAACCGCAGCGTTGATGTCCGCGTCGGATTGGGCGCGTTCGAGGAGCTGTCGCGCATGTTTGCCTCGGCTGTGGGCAAGCCTAAGCGCGCGATGGTGGTTTGGAACGATGCCACATCCGAGCGTTTTGGTGAAGTTGTCGAGCATGCACTGGTCGATGCCGGTTTTACCGTGTCGCAACTCATCCTCGAGGTTTCGCCTGCCGGTGCCACACTGTCCGATGCCGATGTCGTCTTTGGTGCTCTGTCAGCTAACGGCATTACCTGTGACGACCTTGTCGTTGCCGTCGGCGATGCGGCGACCTGCTCGGTTGTTTGCTGGTGTGCCAACCAGTGGTGCGGCCGCACCGAGTGCGCCCTACTGCCGACGACGTTCGATGCCATGCTCACGGTTGCGACGACGATGGAGCCGCTTGTGGCATCCGCTGCCAACGCGCTTCCCGCTATCGCGTTCCGTCCCGAGCCGGGCCTGGTCGTGTGCGATCTCGACCTTGTTCGCGAGGCTGACCCCGAGGACCTCAAGCGCGGATATGCCGTGCTCGTGGGCACCATGCTTTCGAGCAGCAAGTCGCGCTGGAATCAGTTTACCGAGACCGTCCCCGAGATTCTCGCTGGCGAGGAGGTCGCGCTCGTCAATGCTGTTCAATGGTCTCAGACTGCCCGCAAGAACGTACTGATGGCCACGAACCCGAGCGCCAGCCATGCGCTCGATTTTGGCAAGACGGGGGAGCGTACCCTGTGCGCTTGCTTGGGCGATGCCGCTTCGCAGGTCTCTGCCTACCAGCTGTTGTCCGAGGGAATGCGCTTTGAGGCGCGCCTAGCACATGATGCCTGCGATTTCGATATCGATTACGTCTTTGAGGTCGATGACTGCTTGGAGGACTTTGGTATCGAGGAACTTTCCTTCAATCTGGAGCCTGCCGCATATATCGAGGAGTTCCGCAAGCAGCAGTTTGCACGCTCGAACCGCAGCATGTTGCCGCTGCCCGCGGCACTTGGCGCCATTCGTCTAACGAGCGTCGAGGACGAGGTTCTTGAGCGCCATGCTCATGCCTACTTGGCTTCTCGCAAAGAACTTCTCTAAGATTTATTGACTTCCATCGTCTTTCGTATCATGTTGAGGGGCGGGTTTTCAATCGGTTGCGGATCGCATGCGATTCCGTCGTTCGGTTGAGACCCGTTCCGTCTATATAGAGACAACAAGAAAGGAATCTGCATGTCTGAGTTTGCTGCCGGTCCTGCCGGTCGTATCGAGCGTGTCCGTGCCCTGATGGCCGAGCGTGGCTACGACGCCATCGTGGTGCGCGACGAGGCCAACCTTCGTTGGCTTACGGGCGTGAAGGGCGTGTTCGACTACACCTTCGAGTTCCCGCACGCTGCGTTTATTACGGCTGACCAGTGCCTGTTCCACACCGACTCGCGCTACCTCAACAGCTTTGAGGAGAACACGCCCGCCGGCAGCCCCTGGGTCTACGACATGGACGAGGGCACCATCCCCGGTTGGGTCGCCTGCAAGATCGCGGCCGACAAGTGCCGCGTCTGCGCTGTCGAGGACGACATGCAGATCAACTTCTACCAGGGTATTCAGCGTGGTCTGGAGGACCGTTCCGTCGCCTGCATGTTGCCGCTGATGCATGATGACATCCGCAAGATGCGTGCCATCAAGGACTCCGAGGAGATCGAGCTCATGCGCCATGCGCAGTCGATCACCGATGCCGCCTTCCAGCATATGCTCGGTTTTATTAAACCCGGCATGACCGAGAAGCAGGTTCGCAACGAGCTCGAGAACTTTATGTTCGCCAACGGCGCCGACAGCCTGGCCTTCGGCTCTATCGTGGCGAGCGGTCCCAACACCGCCAACCCGCATGCCGTGCCGAGTGACCGTGTCATCGAGAAGGGCGACTTTGTCCTCATGGATTACGGCGCGGGCTACTGCGATTATCGTTCCGACATGACGCGCACCGTCGTGATGGGCGAGCCTACCCAGGAGCAGCTCGACCTGTACGCGCTCGTGCGCCGCACCCACGAGGAGTGCGTCGCCGCCATCCATCCGGGCGTCGAGGGCAACGACATTTTCAAGCTTTCCAAGAAGATCATCGGCGATGCCGGCTATGGCGATTACTACAACCATGGTCTGGGCCACGGCGTGGGCATCGACATCCATGAGCTGCCCAACTTCAACCGCAGCAAGAACATCATCGAGGTCGGCTCGGTTATCACCATGGAGCCCGGCGTGTACCTGCCCGGTGTGGGCGGCGTGCGCCTGGAGGACTACGGCGTGGTCACCGAGAACGGCTACGAGCCCTTCACCAAGACCCCGCACGACCTGCACGTCATCGATTGCTAGCCCATTTCGATAGATTTTTGGGGCGGGGCGTCCGGATCGATTCGGACGCCCCGCGTTCTCTTTTTATGCGCTCGCTGCAGGCGCCGTCAGCAAGTGTATAATTTCGGTCGTATGTAATTTGGACGCTTGTGCGTTCTGCCCATAACAAGAAAGGTCGCTATGCCTACCATTTCTACCGCCGACTTCAAGAACGGCCTCGGTCTCCGCATCAAGGACAAGGTCTACACCATCGTCGAGTTCCAGCATGTCAAGCCGGGCAAGGGCGGCGCGTTTGTGCGCTACAAGACCCGCGACATCAAGAGCGGCCGTGTCGTCGAGAACACCTGCAACGCCGGCACCAAGTTCGAGAGCGTCATGCTCACCACCCGTGAGTTCCAGTACCTCTACAACGATGGCGCCGACTACATCTTCATGGACAACGAGACCTATGAGCAGGTTCCCGTTCCCGAGGACATGGTGGGCGAGAACTCCAAGTGGCTGCGCGAGAACGACATCTGCCAGCTGCTCTTCGCCGACGATGAGCTCATGGGCGTGACCCCGCCGATGTTCATCGAGACCACCATCGTCCAGACCGACCCGGGCTTTAAGGGCGACACCGTCCAGGGTTCCACCAAGCCGGCCACGATCGACACCGGCGCTGTCATCCAGGTCCCCATGTACCTCAACGAGGGCGAGGTCATCAAGGTTGACACCCGCGACGGCAAGTTCGTCTCCCGCGTCTAGCAACCAACTCTTCTAGGAGGACTCATGCCCCAGGAAATCAAGATTGACGGCATCGGCATTTCGCCCGATGTTCTGACCGCCATCGTCTCGCGCGCCGTGTCCGATGTCGAGGGCATCGCCTCCGTTGGCGTCAAGGACCTTGCCACCAACCTTGTCTCCATGATGCTCTCGTCCAAGGCCCCGGCTTCCGAGCCGGCGGTCGAGGTCGAGGTCGTCGGCGACAAGCTCGCACTCACCGTGCGTGCCGTGGTGTTCTTTGGCTATCCGTTCAAGAAACTCGCCGAGGCCGTTCGCGCCGCCGTGGTCGCCGCCATCGATGCCCAGGTGGGCGTTGAGGTTGAGCGTGTTGACGTTTGCATCGACGGCCTCGTTTTCCCCAAGGAGTAACCTTTGAGCCTTAAGGTTTATCGCGGGCGTACGCTTGCCCGCAGTCAGGCGCTGCAGCTGCTGTTCCAGGCCGAGGCCACGGACAGCCCGCTCGAGCGCGTCCTCGAGGGTGATTTCCTGATCTCGAAGGGTCCCCTCGAGCCCTATGCGTTGGAGCTGTGCCGCGGTGCCTACGAGCATATCGACCGCATCGACTGCGCTCTGCGCTCCGTTGCCAAGAACTGGGATCTTATGCGCATGCCCGGCGCCGACCGCAATCTGCTGCGTATCGCCGTTTACGAGATGCGTTTCCTCACCGACGAGGAGGTCTCGGACGCCATCGTGATCAACGAGGCTGTCGAGCTTGCCAAGGCCTATGGCACCGACCAGTCCGCTTCGTTCGTCAACGGCGTGCTGGGCAAGATCGCTCGCAGCGAGGAGCTGCCAGGCGAGGACCTGTACCAAGAGTTGCTGGCCGAAGATCGCGCTCGCGAGGAGGCACAGGCTGCCGAGGCTGCCGCCAAGGTTGCGGTTGCCCAGGCTGAGGCCGGCGTGCTGGCCGAGGATGCGGACGCCGCCGAGGCTGTTGTCGACTCCGTCGAGGAGTAGCTATGCCAGAGGGTTCCGTCCGCAACTTCGACGAGATCTCGGACCGCTTGGACCAGATCATCGCTACCGTTCGTTCCAAGGATACCTCCTTGGAGCGTTCGCTCGATTTGTTTGACGAAGCGATTGAGCTGGGCTCCCGCGCGGTCGATATGGTCGACAAGTTTGAGTTGACGCCGCGTGAGGCCGACAAGCTCGAGCAGGAATACGATGAGGATGCGGCAAACGAATCCCAGGATAGCTAGGCCGCATCTCCGGATACGAATGGTTGATGGCATTCATGAAACGCGTGCGTCTTGATGACGAACTGATTTCACAGGGCATCTGCGCCGATCGCGCGGATGCCCTTCGCACTCTTATGGCCGGCTTGGTCTCGAGTGGCGGCGAGCGCTTGACTTCGCCGGGCCTTAAGGTGACCCCGGGTCTGCCGTTGCACATGAAGGGGCGCATTCCATATGTTGGCCGCGGCGGTCTTAAGCTCGAAGGCGCGCTTGATGCGTTTGGTATCAATCCGACGGGCCTTGCCTGTCTGGATGTGGGCTGCTCTACCGGCGGCTTTACCGATTGCCTGCTCAAGCGCGGAGCTGCGACCGTTGTCTCGGTGGACGTGGGTCGCGCCCAGTTCGATTGGTCGTTGCGTCAGGACGATCGCGTGACGCTGCATGAGCGCACAAACGTGACGCAGCTGCCTGAGCTTGGCTATGCCGGCGCCATCGACCTGGCAGTGTGTGATGTCTCGTTTACCAGCATCGCGAATATTATCGATGCGGTGCTGGCGTGCCTGGCGCCTACGGGTGCATTCTGCACGCTCGTAAAGCCGCAGTTTGAGGCTCCGGCGGCGTTGGTGGGTGAGGGCGGCATTGTGACCGATCCCGCCGTGCGCCGCGATACGCTCGTGGCGGCGGTTGAACTCTTTGCTGCCAAGGGGCTGTTCCCGGACGATGTGTGCGTGTCACCCATTCATGGTGCCAAGGGCAACGTTGAGTTTTTCCTGTACGGCACGAGATTTGAACCCGGCGACCGCTCGCAAGACGAGCTGCAATCCCAGGTATCGGTTTTGAGCGAGAAAGCTGCAACGCTATGAAGGTCTTTCTGGTTCCCAATTACTACAAGCAAGAGGCGGTCGAGAGCGGCCTGATGCTCGAGCTTTGGCTGACGCGCCAGGGCTATGAGGTGGCATGGGCTGCCGACCAGCGATCCAAGATTCAGAGCACGCCTGATATTGACGGCTCCGATCTGGTCATTACGCTCGGCGGCGACGGTACGTTGCTGCGCGCTGCCCGCATCCTCAACCATCGCGAGATTCCTATCCTCGGTCTTTCCTATGGTCACCTGGGCTTTTTAACTGCTGCGAGCCCCGAGGAGCGCGACATTCTGCAGGTCGTGAGCGACGCCCTTTCCGGCGAGCTGCACGTGAGCCGTCGCGCCACCATCGCCGCGGATATCGTGTCCGTGCGCGAAGACGGTACGAAGGATGTCGTGCGCACCTTCGCCCTCAACGACATGGCGCTTACCCGCGGTCCGCTGTCCGATATGGTCGAGTTCGACATCACGGTGTCGGGCCATCATATCGATCGACTTCGTGGCGACGGCGTGGTCGTGTCCACGGCGACTGGTTCTACGGGGTATGCGCTCAGTGCGGGTGGCCCCATCGTGAGCCCCGACTATACGGGTATGGTCTGCGTGCCCATTGCGCCGCACACCATTCAGGCCCGCGCCTTCTTGACTTCGCCGAGTGATGTCGTCGAAATCTTTATGTCTGATGACCGTCCAAGCATTCCGGCGATCGCTATCGATGGACAGTTTATTACCTGCGATGGCACCGTTGAGAGCGTGGCGGTGCGCCGCGGGCCCGGAGATGTGCTGCTTCTTGATTACGGTCCCGAGAGCTTCTATAACTCGGTGAGCCGTGTGTTCTACGGAGTGCGTCATGATCGATGAGCTGCAGGTTTCCAACATTGCACTCATTCGCGAGGCGACGTTGGTGCCGAGTGCCGGCTTGACCGTCCTGACCGGTGAGACCGGTGCTGGCAAGACCGCGCTGCTCTCGGCCCTCAAGCTTATTTTGGGCGAGCGCGCGGATTCGTCGACGGTGCGCGAGGGCGAGGCGCTGGCGAGCGTCGAGGCGCGGCTGTTTGACGGCCCGCACGACACGGAGGGGTTCACCGTGCAGCGCAGCCTTTCTGCCGAGGGCCGCAGCCGCGTGAAGATTGACGGCCGCATCGCCAGTGTGCGCGAGCTTTCGGAGCGCGTTGGCGTGATGATGGATCTGTGCGGCCAACACGAGCACCAGCGCTTGCTCGATCCGGCGCATCACGTTGCGATGGTCGATGCCTGGGCGGGGCGGTCTGCGCTTGAGGCGCTGGATGCGTACCGTGCCTGCTTTAAAGCATCGCGCGCTGCCGCCAAGGAGGTTCGACGTGTCGAAGAGGCCTCGCGTGCACAGGGGAGCCGCGTCGAGGAGGCGCGCTTTGCCCTCGAGCGCATCGGCGAGGTCGACCCCAAGCCGGGTGAGTATGAGGAACTCGAGGAGCTGCTGCCGCGCTCCGAACATGCCGAGGTACTGGTTGCCACGGCTAACGATGCCCATGCATCGCTTGCCTCTGAAGGGGGAGCGCTCGATGCCGTGAACAGCGCCGTGGCAGAGCTTTCCCGAATGGCTACCGTCGATCGCAAACTCGGCGACATTGCCGATGCGATTTCGGATGCCTGTATCTCCCTTGAGGATTGCGCGAACGAGCTTCGTAACTATCGCGATGGCGTCGCCTTCGACCCGCGCGAGCTCGCTCGCATGCGTGAGCGGTATTCCGACCTCAAGGGCCTGTTGCGTCAGTGGGGCCCCACCATGGACGATGTTTTTGCCATGCGCGATCGCTCGCAAGAGCTGCTGTCCCTGGTCGATGATGGCGATGAACAGATCAAAAAGGCGCGTGAGGCACTTGGGAGCGCCGAGCGCGAGTTGTTTGCCGCTGCCAAGGCACTTAAGCGTGCCCGCAATACGGCGGCCCCGCGCTTCTGCCACGAGGTGGGCTGCCAGATGGCTCGCCTGGAGATGGGCGGCGCCGAGCTCGTCTGGGAGTCGCGTGATCTTCCCCGTGCTGAGTGGACGCCCGTTGGTCCTTCGAGCTACGAGCTGCTATACCGCAGCGGTGCCGGCTTGACGCCACGTCCCCTGCGCCGCATTGCGTCGGGCGGCGAGCTCAGCCGCGTCATGCTGGCAAGTAAGGTCGTCCTCGGTAACGCGGACGGTGTTGATACGCTGGTGTTTGACGAGGTCGATGCTGGTGTCGGTGGCTCCACGGCGCGTGCTCTCGCGGGCGTGCTGGCAGATCTTGCCGCCACACATCAGGTCATCGTCGTAACCCACCTGGCGCAGGTCGCCGTCATGGCTGACAAGCATTATGTTGTCAGCAAGGAACCGGGCGATGTTCCCCAGACGCATTTGGACGAGGTAACCGGCGAAGCGCGTACCGCCGAGATCGCCCGCATGTTGAGCGGCGATCAGTCCGAGGCAAGCCTGGCGCACGCCAAGCAGATGCTCGAAGAAGCTCGAGGTTAGGTCGTATCAGCGGTGTTGGTGGGACAAAATAGACTGA
>UQXP01000019.1 GCA_900545055.1 uncultured Collinsella sp. | reverse complement strand
ACTTTTGCGTGTCGAGCTCCTTTTGGATGGTCTGAATGTCCTCGATGGCGTCGCGATCGCTCTTGTTGATCTTCTCGACGTAATGTGCGTTGGCGACGAGCTCCTCAAACGAACCCGATGCCAGCAGCAGCGACAGGATATTGGTACCGCCCGACTTGTAGCTGGCGGCGACGCGATCGGAAAGGTCGCCGCGCTTCTTCTTAAGCTCGGCCTTCTTGGCGTCGATCTGAGCCTGCGTCTCGTCAATCTGGCCCTGCACGCCTTCGATATCGCTGAGCGTCTGGGCATTCTTATTGGCGAGCGCCGCGTACTCATTGGCGATGCTGTCGAGCTGGGCCTGGACCTCGTCGAGCTGGGCCTGGGCGGCATTCAGTTTGTCGGTGGTTTCCTTTGTGGCCTCAGCCGCGTGGGCGCGGGTGGGCAAGCCAAAAAGAACAGCCGCGGAAGCGGCGCCGAAAAGAGCCTTAAGGGCAGTGCGGCGCGAAAGCTCCTGCGTAAAGATGGAATCGTTGTTTGGTGACATATGTACTCCGTTACATGTTTATTTATATGTCGCTCAACTCAAACATATTAGCGTACATAGAGCGCATCCCAACGATTTCCACGAACGGCAGCAAATCGCATGGTCGGCGGCTCGTAACTACGACCCAAGCCAAAGGTAAGAATTATGCAAATAACACCCTATGAGTACGTTAACATCAATCCTCTGGTTTTCCTGCCCCGCGCGTTTTGGGCGCCCCTAGCTGCGCTATACTCCCCTCAAGAAGTGTTCCTGATTCGATAGGAGACTACATGTCCAAAGCACTCGACCCCAAAGACACCTGCGTCCTCGTTACCGGCGGCGCCGGCTTTATCGGCTCGCACACCGTCGTTCAGCTGCTCGAGGGTGGCTACCAGGTTGTCGTCGTCGATGACCTCTCCAACTCCAGCGCCGTTGCCATCGACCGCGTCAAGACCATCGTGGGCGACGAGGCCGCCAAGAACCTCACCTTCTACGAGGCCAACGTGCTCGACCGCGATGCGATGAACAAGATCTTCGATACCCACCAGATCGACCGTGTCATCCACTTCGCCGGCTTTAAGGCCGTTGGCGAGTCGGTGAGCAAGCCCGTCGAGTACTACCACAACAATATCGAGAACACCCTGGTGCTCATCGACGTCATGCGCAACCACGGTTGTAAGTCCATCATCTTCTCGAGCTCTTCGACCGTCTACGGCGATCCGGACAATCCGCCCGTCACCGAAGAGGACCCCAAGAAGCCCGCGACCAACCCCTATGGTTGGACCAAGTGGATGATTGAGCAGATCCTCATGGACGTCCACACCGCCGACCCCGAGTGGGACGTTGTGCTGCTCCGTTACTTCAACCCCATCGGCGCCCATCCGTCGGGCCTGATCGGCGAGGACCCCAAGGGTATCCCCAACAACCTGGTGCCCTACGTCGCCCAGGTCGCCGTGGGCAAGCTCGAGGCCGTTCAGGTCTTTGGCAACGACTACCCCACCCCCGACGGCACCGGCGTGCGCGACTACATCCACGTTTGCGACCTGGCCTCTGGTCACGTGGCCGCCCTTAACTGGATGAACGGCAAGACCGGCGTCGAGATCTTTAACCTGGGCACTGGCACCGGTACCTCGGTGCTCGAGGTCGTCGCCGCCTTCTCCAAGGCCTGCGGCAAGGAGCTGCCCTATGTGATCCGCGAGCGCCGCGCCGGTGACATCGCCGCCAACTGGTGCGATGCCTCCAAGGCCGAGCGCATGATGGGCTGGAAGGCTCAGTACGACATCGCGGACATGTGCCGCGACAGCTGGAATTGGCAGAGCCATAATCCCAACGGCTTCGCCGACGCCGAGTAGCAAAAAACCTACATAGCGTTCTTGCCCCGATCTCACGATGTGAGACCGGGGCTTTTTTCATGGCGCGTAACCATTTACCGAAAATGGACCAACTTTTTAATCTCGCCTATACATGTTTAAACAACATGTTCTACAATAGGGACATCGACTCTAAAACTCGGGACGGGCTGTTCACCCATCTGCAGGCCGATCCCACAACAAGAAGGTTGGTGAGCACATCCATGGAGCGTGCAAGCGGTGTTCTCATGCCCATCTCGTCCCTGCCCGGACCGTACGGCATCGGCGGCTTTGGCTGGAACGCCTACGACTTTGTCGATTTCCTCGCCTCGTGCAAACAACATTATTGGCAGATTCTGCCCCTTACGACGACGAGCTATGGCGACTCGCCCTATCAGTCGTTCTCGGCCCGTGCGGGCAACCCCAACTTCATCGACTTTGCCGAGCTTATCGAGGCCGGCTATCTGGAGCAGCGCGATATCGACGGCGTGTACCTGGGCTCCGACCCCAGCAATGTCGACTATGGCGCCATCTTTGGTGGCCGTCGTCAGATTCTCGACCGCGCCGCCGAGCGCTTTGCCGCCGACAAGCCGGCCGACTTCGACGACTTTGTCCAAACCAACGAAGACTGGCTCATCCCCTACTGCGAGTTCATGACCGTCAAGGAGGAGTGCGGTCTCAAGGCATTTTGGGAGTGGCCCGCAGAGCTCCGTACCCGCGGCGAGGCTTCTGCCAAGGTCTGTGCCGCCCATCCCGCGCGCATGCTCTACCACCAGATGACGCAGTACTTCTTCGATCGTCAGTGGAGCCGCCTCAAGGCCTATGCCAACGAGCGCGACATCCTCATCATCGGCGACCTGCCCATCTATGTCTCGCGCGACTCCGTCGAGATGTGGGCCACACCCGAGCTCTTTAAGATCGACGCCGCCGGTAATCCCGTAAGTGTCGCCGGCACGCCGCCCGACCAGTTCTCGGCCACCGGCCAGTACTGGGGAAATCCCATCTACGACTGGGACGCCATGGAAGCCGACGGTTTCTCCTGGTGGGAGGGCCGCATCCGCGCCGCCCTCAACATGTACGATGTCATCCGCCTGGATCACTTCCGCGGCTTCGAGGCCTATTGGGAAGTGCCGTTCTCCTCACCCGATTCGTCCTACGGTTCGTGGACGCAGGGCCCCGGCCTCAAGTTCTTCAAGACGCTCGAGGAAAAGCTCGGCACGCTGCCCATCATCGCCGAAGACCTTGGCTTCCTCACCCCCGGCGTCATCGACATGCGCGACAACTCGGGCTTCCCCGGCATGAAGATCTTGCAGTTCGCCTTTGAGGGCACCAACTCGTACTACCTGCCGCACAACTACATTGCCAACACCGTCGCCTATGTGGGCACACACGACAACGAGACGGCGCGCGGTTGGTATGAGGGAACGGCCACCCCGCGCCAGCGCGAGCAGGCGGCCCTGTATACCCACCAGCAGGCAGGCGAGCCCATGGCCGACGCGCTCAACCGCACCATCGCCGCCAGCGTGAGCGATACCTGCATCTACACCATGCAGGACCTGCTCAATCTGGGCAACGAGGCGCGCATCAACACTCCCGCCACCCTGGGCGGCAACTGGACCTGGCGCATGCTCGATGGCGCCATCACCCGCGAGCTCGAGCACAAGCTCACCGGCTGGACCGAGACCTACTTCCGCATCCCGTCGGAAGCCGAAATTGAGCTTCCCCAATAGGAGCCACCGCGCCCGACCCCACCCCATCGTGCGGACGCGTCCGTTTCCCCGCGCGAGGCCACCCCAATCCCCTCGCGCGGGCTTCTTTTGAATTTCTGACATGTCGTCGACTCACCACAGGAGGAAACATGCCCCGCATCAATCTTGCGGATCTTGCCGAGCAGTCCTTTGGAACTTCGCTCGAGCAACTCGATGACCGCCGCATTTACAAACTGCTGGTCAAGCTCGTGCAGGAGCACTCTGCCGCCTGTCCGCTCAACAACGGCAAGAAAAAGCTCTATTACATCTCTGCCGAGTTTTTGATCGGCAAGCTGCTCATCAACAATATGATCGACCTCGGCATCTATGACGAGGTTAAGGACCAGCTCATCGCCGCCGGCCACGACCTCAATAAGATCGAGGAGTTTGAAGTCGAGCCTTCGCTCGGCAACGGTGGCCTGGGCCGTCTGGCCGCGTGCTTCTTGGATTCCATCGCAACGTTGGGCCTTACCGGCGACGGCGTGGGCCTCAACTACCATTACGGCCTGTTCCGCCAGCGCTTTGTCGACAACCAGCAGAAGGCCGTCCCCGACGAGTGGCTTGGCGAGCAAGACATCCTGATCGACGACGACCGCTCCTACACCGTCGAGTTCGGTGATTTTGCCGTTACTTCCAAGCTCGTCAACATCGATGTGCCCGGTTATGGCCAGCCCACCAAGAACCGCCTGCGCCTGTTCGACCTGGCAAGTGTCGACGACGGCCTGGTCCCCGGCAGCTCCATCGACTTCGACAAGACCGAGATTGCCAAGAACCTCACCTTGTTCCTCTATCCGGATGATTCCGACGAGCAGGGCCGCCTGCTTCGCATCTACCAGGAATACTTCATGGTGAGCAACGCCGCCCAGCTCCTGATCGACGAGGCCATCGAGCGCGGCAGCAACCTGCACGATCTGGCCGACTACGCCGTGGTCCAAATTAACGACACGCACCCCACCATGGTCATCCCCGAGCTCATTCGCTTGCTCACCACCGAGCATGGCATCGAGTTTGACGAGGCCGTGACCATCGTACGCTCCATGGTCGCCTACACCAACCACACGATTCTTGCCGAGGCGCTCGAGAAGTGGCCGCTCGCCAGCCTGCAGAAGGTCTCCCCTGCCATCGCCGACATTATCGTCAAGCTCGATGAGATCGCGAAGGCCGAGCACGATGACCCGCGCGTCGCCATCATCGACGAATACGACACCGTCCACATGGCCCACATGGACATCCACTTTGGCTTCTCCATCAACGGCGTAGCCGCCCTCCACACCAAGATCCTGGAGGACACCGAGCTTCATCCGTTCTACGAGATCTATCCCGAGAAGTTCTCCAACAAGACCAACGGCATCACCTTCCGCCGCTGGATCCATGGGGCCAACCCCGCGCTCGCCAGCCTGCTCGACGATGTAATCGGCACCGACTGGCGCAGCACCGGCGATCTGAGCAAACTCGCCAAGTTCGCCGACGACAAGGACGTTCTTGAGCGCCTGGCCGCCACAAAGGTCGAGGCCAAGACCATCATGCGCCAGTTCATGGCGCTCGAGCAGGGCGTGACCATTCCCTCCAACGCCATCATCGATGTCCAAGTCAAGCGCATCCACGAGTACAAGCGCCAGCAGATGCTCGCGCTCTACATCATCTGGAAGTACCTCGATATCAAGAACGGCAACAGGCCTAAGCATCCCGTCACCATCATCTTTGGCGGCAAAGCAGCGCCTGCCTATACCATCGCCCAGGACATCATCCACCTAATCCTGACGCTTTCCCAGTGGATCGCCAACGACCCCGACGTGGCTCCCTACCTGCAGGTCGTCATGATCGAGAACTACAACGTCACCGCCGCCGAGCGCGTGATCCCCGCCGCTGACATCTCCGAGCAGATCAGCCTGGCCTCCAAGGAGGCGAGCGGCACCTCCAACATGAAGTTCATGCTCAACGGCGCCCTAACCCTGTGCACGCTCGACGGCGCCAATGTCGAGATCGCCGAGCTCGTGGGCGACGAGAACATCTATACCTTTGGCGCCTCGTCCAAACAGGTTGAGCAGCTCTACGCCGACGGCACCTACAACGCCGGTGCGCTCTACCGCAAGCCCGGCATTAAACTGCTGGTGGACTTCATCACCAACCCGGCCTTTATGGCGACCGGCAACGCCGAGCGTCTGCAGCGCCTGCACGACGACATTAAGGGCAAGGACTGGTTTATGGCCCTGCTCGACATTGAGGAGTACATCCAGACCAAGGAGCGCGTGTTGGCCGACTACGAAGACCAGGACGCCTGGATGCGCAAGACGCTCATCAATATCGCCAACGCCGGCACCTTCTCGTCCGACCGCACCATCTCCCAGTACAACGACGAGATCTGGCACCTGAACTAATTTCGCTTCCCTTACCCATCCTCTTGAGAAACGGAGTCGTGGCAACACGGCTCCGTTTTTTGCGCCCCTGTGTTGTCCGTGGCCTGCCTCGACCAAAAATCTCGACCTGTAACATCTAGCCGACAAAATTGAGTCTACCTGTTACAGATCAAGACGGAAGGACAGGCAGCTCGACGCTGTCTCGATCTGTAACATCTAGACCCAATTTGGCCTTCTACCTGTTACAGATCGAGACAAACAAACCTACAGACAACCCCGATACAAAGAAAGGCTCCCCTCTCGCCCAGCGGACGGGAGGGGAGCCTTATATGTGACCGCGGCAAAAGGATGGCAATACCGCAGTCGCCCAAAGGGAGGGTCCGGATGCACCGGGCCTAGATAAGGTTCTTGCCAGACACCTTATCGAAGAGATGGGTCGCGTTCTTCTCGAACTTGAACCAGATGGTGTCGCCAGCCTTGAGCGCGCCCTTGGCCTCGAGGTCGACGACGGGGATAATCAGGACAAACTGGCCGTCGGGAGCGGTCACGTGGACATGCTCGGTCGAGCCCATGAGCTCGGTCACCTCGACGGTGCCCTGGAGCGCACCCTCCTCGTCCTTGTCGGCAAGCAGGATCTGCTCGGGACGCACGCCGGCCGTAATCTCCTTCACGTCGCCGCCGTCCCAGTTGAGGGCAAGCTGAGCGCAAGTCTCGGGGGCGAGCGCCACGTTCATATCCTCGGTCTTGACGGTAAAGCCATTGCCCGAGCGCACCAGCTGGGCATCGAAGAAGTTCATCTGCGGCACGCCGATGAAGCCGGCGACGAAGATGTTCGCGGGATGGTTGAAGACCTCCTGCGGCGTGGCGATCTGCTGGACAACGCCGTCCTTCATGACCACGATGCGGTCGCCAAGGGTCATGGCCTCGGTCTGGTCGTGAGTAACGTAGATGAAGGTGCCCTTGATCTCGTGGCGCAGCTTAATGAGCTCGGCTCGCATCTGGTTACGCAGCTTGGCGTCCAGGTTGGACAGCGGCTCGTCCATCAGGAAGACCTTGGGGTCTCGCACGATGGCGCGGCCGATAGCGACACGCTGGCGCTGGCCGCCCGAAAGCGCCTTGGGCTTACGGTCGAGGTACTCGGTAATGCCCAGAATCTCGGCAGCAGAGCGAACCTTGCGGTCGATCTCGTCTTTGGGGACCTTCTTGAGCTCAAGCGTAAACGCCATGTTCTCGTACACCGTCATGTTGGGGTACAGAGCGTAGCTCTGGAACACCATGGCGATGTCGCGGTCCTTAGGAGCGACGTCGTTGACGCGCTTGCCATCGATGAGCACATCGCCCGAGGTGATGTCCTCCAGGCCGGCGACCATGCGCATCGTCGTGGACTTACCGCAGCCAGAGGGGCCAACGAGGACGATGAACTCCTGGTCGTGAACGGTGAGGTTGAAGTCCTCTACAGCGAGCACACCGTCCTCGGTAACCTTGAGGTTGTGCTTCTTCTCCTCGGTCTTCTTCTTTTTGCCAAAGAAGCCCTTCTTTTTGGACTCGTTGTTGGGATACACCTTCTGAACATGTTTGAGAACGATCTCGGCCATGTCTCTACCTTTCGATATGCGGCGCCACGCTGAGGGGCGCCGCAGAAACTTGCAAAACAGTTACGGCATCAGCCCTTGACGGCACCTGCCACCACGCCGTCGATGATGTACTTCTGGCAGAGGATGTACATGATGACGATGGGGATAACGACCATCATGATGCAGGCCATCATGGGGCCGAGCTCGACGTGGCCGTAGCCGCCGCGGAAGTACTGGATCAAGATAGGAATGGTCTTGTACTTGGTGGAGTCGAGCGTAAGGTAGGGCAGCAGATAGTCGTTCCAGACCCACATGGTCTCGAGGATGCCGACCGAAAGATAGGTGGGCTTCATGATGGGAAGGACGATCTTAAAGAACACCTGGACCGGGTTGCAGCCGTCGATCATGGCCGCCTCTTCGATCTCGAGCGGAATGTTCTTTACAAAGCCGGCGAACATAAAGACCGCCAGGCCCGCGCCAAAGCCGAGGTAGATAAAGCAGATGTTGAACGGCGTGTTGAAGCCGATGCGGTCCGCCAAATTGGATAGCGTGAACATGAGCATCTGGAAGGGCACGACCATCGAGAAGACGAACAGGTAATAGAAGAAGTTCGAGATCTTGCTGTTGACGCGCACTACGTACCAAGCACACATGGAGCAGCACACCAGAATCAGCACGACCGACGTGACCGTGATGATGAGCGAGTACATAAATGCCGAGGCAAAGCCCTGCTCGTTAAGAGCGTGCAAGTAGTTTGCGAGGCCGTTGAACGTCTCGGGCGTGAGCAGATCGAATGCCGTGGTGGTGCTGATTGCGGTCGCTTTCTTAAAGGAATTGAGCGCAATCATGAACACGGGGTAGATCCACGCGAGCGACAGAATCGTAAAGAAAATCGAGAGCGCGCGGTTGATAACCTTATCGCGTTTCATTACTGCTGCACCTCCTTGGACCTCGTGGCCTTAAGCTGAATCATGGAGATGGCTACGACCAGGATGCAGAAGATAACCGCCTTGGCCTGACCGATGCCCTGCCATGCGATACCGGCACGCGAATAGAACGTGTTGTAGATGTTCAGGGCGAGCATCTCGGTGGAGTGCGCGGGAGCGCCGCCGGTAAGGGCGAGGTTCTGGTCGAACAGCTTAAAGCCGTTGGTGATGGACAGGAACAGGCAGATGGTGATGGTCGGCATCAGGTTAGGGATTTTAACCTTCCAAAACGTCTGCCATGCCGTGGCACCATCGACCTTGGCGGCCTCGATGTAGTCGGACGGAATGGACTGCAGACCAGCGATGTAGATGATCATCATGTAGCCGACCTGCTGCCACAGGGTCAGGATGATAAGGCCCCAGAAGCCAGCAGCAGAGTTAAGGGCGATGAGCTGGGCGCCCACGTTGGAGAGCAGGCAGTTGATCAAAATCTGCCAGATGTAGCCCAGCACGATGCCGCCGATCAGGTTAGGCATAAAGAAGATCGTACGGAAGATGTTGGTGCCCTTGAGCGCTTTGCGGGTGAGCGCCTGCGCGATGGCGAGGGCGATCACGTTGATGAGCACCGTCGACAGGAAGGCAAACGCCACGGTAAAGAAGAACGACGTGGCAAACTGCGGATCGGACAGTGCGCGCACGTAGTTCTCGATACCGACAAAGTGCGTGTTGTTGATGGTAATAAACTGGCAGAACGAGAGATAGAAACCCTGGATAAAGGGGATCACGAACCCGATCATAAACGCCAGACACGTGGGCAGCATAAAGAGCGGCCACCAGCGCTTGAGTGCTTTGCCCATAGAAGGGTCCTTTCAATATGCAGGGGGCGGGCAAACCAACGTCTGCCCGCCCCCTGTCGCTAATCAGATAGCTTGGGCAGCAACTGCTTACTCGGAAGCAGCCTTCTCGGTCTTCCAGCCATCGACGAAGGCGTTCTTGACGCCGTCCCACTTGCTGTTGTCGGCAGCATAGGCGATCAGAGCCTGCTTGAGGTTCTTCTTCCACTCCTCAGAGGGGATGTAGACGAAGTCCCAAGCGACGGTCTTCTTGCCGTCCTTGGCCATGGCAACGGCCTGCTGCGAGAAGACGTTGGTGGTCTCCTTAGCGCTCTTGAACGGGGCAGTCAGACCCATCTTGTCAGCGATGATGCTGGTGGCGGTGTCAGAAGTGACGCACCAATACATGAAGTCCTCGGTGGCCTTCTGGGCATCCTCGGAAGCCTGGGAGCTGACGCACCAGTAGTTCTCGCCGCCGGAGCACAGGCCCTGGTTCTCCTCGCCGTCGACGCCGATGTAGATCGGCAGCATACCAAGCTGGTCGTCGGTCATACCGGCCTTGGTGAGGTCGGAGTAGGCCCAAGAGCCGTTCTGATAGAAGACGGCCTTGCCGGTTGCGAACTCGTTGGTGGCGTCGTCGCCGGTCTTGGAGGCAAGCTGCGAAGGATCGCAGGTGGAGTCGGTGATGTACAGGTCGAAAATCTGCTTGAAGTTGTCGAGATACTCGCCCTTGATCTCGTCGTCCTCCTGGTTGTGCTCCTTCTCGAACTCGTAGTAGAGCGGGAGGTTGGCGAGGTGGGTGGTGTAGCGCCAGCTGGAGGAGTCATCCATGCCGGCGGAAGTAAAGGCACCCTCAACACCAAGCTCGTCCTTGCGGGCCTGGATGTCGTCGGCACAAGCCTTCAGCTTGTCGAAGGAGTTGATGTCCTCGGCCTTGTAGCCAGCCTTCTCGAGCAGCTGCTTGTTGTAGATGATGCCGTAGCTCTCCTGGACCCAGTCGATACCCAGATCCTTGCCGTCGGACTGCAGAGCCAGGGAGTCGTCAATGAGCTCACCGCGAAGCTTGGTATCGGACAGGTCGGCGCAGTAATCCTTCCAGTTCTTAAGGCCGGTGGGGCCGTTGACCTGGAACAGGGTCGGAGCGGAGCTCTTGGACATCTCGGACTTGAGCTTCTCCTCGTAGGTGTTGGAGGCGGCGGTCACGATCTTGACCTCGACGCCCTTCTCCTTCTTATAGGCCTTGGCGATCTCCTTCCACTCCTTATCGACCTCGGGCTTGAATTGGAGGAAGTAGACCTCGGCAGCGTCACCAGAAGCAGAGGAGCCGGAGCCGGCAGAACCACCGCAGCCCACGAGACCCAGACCAAGAACCGCAGCCGCGGAACCAGCAAAGCCCAGGAACTGCCTTCTGCTCATTTCGTTCTTCATTACAATCCACCCTTTCACACCGTGGCGGCACCCTTTGCCGCCGCCTTCGGAGATTGGCTCGGGGACTTTGCCCCTTTTGCTGATTTGTACGATACGCTATTTGGCTAGTTGTTTGAACAAGTATTACTAGAGCGGTAGAAAAACTTCGGTGAACGGTAATTTCAACTTGATACTTGACAAGTTTTGTATAAACAATTATTTGTTATCGAATGCAGAGAAAACGCCCGGTCAAGCCGATACATCGTCGGTTTGACCGGGCGTTTTCGCTTTGAGGACATGAGTCTCGTCAGGCCGCGAGCTAGCCGACTATCGCTTGGAGTTGACGCGGTAGTGGAAGATCTCGGGATGCGTGCGGGCATGCGTGACCTCGAACAAGATGCCATCCGAGGTGTACGATTGGCTCTCCATGACGGCGACGCAGTTGTACTTACCAAGGTCCAAGTAGCTGCAGTCCTCATCGTTGGCGAGCTCGACACTCACCGTACGACGGCTCGCCATCACTTTGACGCCGCGCTTGTGCTCCAGATAGTCGTAAATTGACCTTGCGGCGATCTCGGGCGTCAGGCCTTTGGCGATCGACTCCAGAAAATAGCCGTGGTCCACCTGGCGAGCGTTACCGTTAAGGCTACGGACGCGCACCACGCGAATCAACTTCTCGCCCACCTTAAAGCCCAGGCGACGAGAGAGTTGCTCGGTGCAGACCAGATGTTCAAAAGACTTAACGTCCGTCGATGCAACGGCATTGTTGCGCTTTGCAAACTCGCCAAACGACTCGACTTCCTCGAGCGCGCCCAGCATATCGGTTTCGCCTTTAAGCCAAATGACGCGCACGCCCTTGCCGTGTATGGGCTGCACAAACATCCCGTCGGCCAGCATACCCAAGGCGCGACGGACGGTATTGCGAGTGCATCCGAACTCCGCGGTCAGCTCGGCTTCGGTTGGCAGCATCTCCTGAAACGCATAGGTCCCATTAATGATGCGCGAGCGTATTTCTCGGTAGATTCCTTCGTATATCGCTTTTGGCATTGTTTCACCTCTACATTATTCATTTCCGGCTAGGCACGATAGCATTTCTTAAAGTTGTTTAAACCGAATATCGGTAAAGCGACAGGATTTAACCGTTGACGGTTTCTGTCATGCCCAAATCGGTTTCGCTCAAAACTGCCGGTACGACAGTCGTCTGGTCCTCTACAATGAATCCATTGTTTAAACGTTTCCCCACGCGCAACGCGCCTCGATATTCGGAAGGCAGAACATGCTGCAAAAAATCCAACGCTTTGGCGGGGCAATGTTCGCGCCCGCCATGCTGTTTTCTATATCAGGCCTCATGGTCGGCGTCTCCGCTCTCGCAACGACTGCGGACATCGTCGGCGATCTCGCCGTATACGGAACCCCTTGGTACGTTTTTTGGACCATCATCCAGCGCGGCTCGTGGACGGTCTTTAAACGCCTCCCGCTCCTTTTTGCCGTAGCGCTGCCCATCGGTCTTGCCCAAAAACAACCGGCTCGTTGCTGCCTCGAGGCTCTCGTCGCCTATTTTGCCTACTGCTTCTTTTTGAGCGAGATCATTAAGCTGAGCGGAGACAACCTTGGACTTGAGTACCCGTCATCTTTGACCACCGCCAGCGGTATCACCGTCATCGACGGCATCAAGACGCTCGACACCGGCATTATCGGCCCGCTGGCGGTATCGGCAACCGTCGTCACCATCCATGACCGCTTCTACGATGCCAAGATTCCCGATTGGCTCGGCACCTTCTCGGGCTCCTCGCTGGTCTACCTCATCAGCTTTTTTGCCGTGTTTGCCCTTGCCGCCATCTCGGCCGCCATCGTGCCCTTCGTATACGCTGTGACCGAAACGCTGCGCCATGCACTTACGAGCGTCGGCCCCTTTGGCGTGGGCATCTTTGTGCTTTTGGAGCGAGCGCTCGAGCCCATGGGGCTGCACCACCTGCTCTACATGCCGATCTACTACGACAACCTGGTCATTAACGACGGCATCTACGCCACGTGGAGCAGTTTGCTCCCCATCCTCTCCCATAGCACGCGCCCCCTTAATGAGCTTGCGCCGTGGGCCGGTTTTACCGCCACCGGCTGGGTCAAAGTCTTTGGCCTTCCTGCCATCGCAGCTGCGTTCTACTCCACCGCAAAACCCGAGCGCCGCGCCGGCCTCAGGGTCATCCTTGCTCCCGCCATCATCGCCTCGGTGGTTTGCGGCGTTACCGAGCCACTCGAGTTTCTCTTTATGTTCACCCACCCCGGGCTCTTTTTGCTCTACGCCGTCTTATCGTCTTGCCTTGCCACAGCCATGAATCTCTTTGGCATCGTCGGCATCTTCTCGGGCGGCCTCATGGAGATGGCAGCCTTCAACTTTATTCCGCTCATGCGCACGCATGCCGGTGCCTATCTTTTGGCGCTCGGTATCGGCCTTGCCTTTAGCCTCATCTTTTTTGTTAGTTTTCGAGCACTCATCTTGGTCTATGACCTTAAGACGCCGGGCCGCGAGAATCATGTCGCCAATCGCGCGGCAATCGATTGTTTAACGGGAAGCGACTTTGCCAAAGAGCAATCTCCCAATGACGAGGTCAATAGTCGATCCGATCAAGATCACGTCCTCGCTGAGCGGGTAATTCAGCTTTTAGGTGGCGTTGGCAATATCGTGGGCGCAACCAACTGCGCCACGCGCCTGCGCGTCGAGGTCGCAGACCCTTCCATCGTTGCAGATAACGCGTCGTTTGTCGCGGTGGGCGCCAAGGGCCTCATCATTACGGGCAAGACCGCCCAGGTGATCATCGGCATCTCCGTTCCCCGCGTTAAAGAGCATTTTGACCAGATCATGGGCCTCGAGCCGGGATTTGTGCCCACCACCTCGGCCTCCCCTGTCGCCAGCGCAGCCCATAAGCACGGCGATATCTGCTTCTTCGATATAGACGGAACGCTCGCCTGGCAAGACCCTCGAGTGGCACAAGAGCTTCCCGAGAGCGAGCGTGACCTGTCCCCCTATCCCAACGAGGCGGTCTCGCAGGCCATCCGCGATTTCGTTGCAAACGGCAACATGGCCTTCATCTGCACAGGACGCACCCTCAGCTGCATCCACCCCAAACTTCTTGAGCTGCCCTGGACCGGCATCGTCTGTCTTGCGGGCGGTTACGCCGAGATCAACGGAAACGCAATTCGCGATCTGTCGATGACGCCCAGTATGCTGCAGCGTCTTGCCCCCTACCTTGAGCACTCGGGCGAGGTCATCCGCTTTGAGGGCCTCAACGGCGTCGTGCGCATGAGTGCCGATGCCCCCGATGCTCCCGGATACGCGCGCACCCTGGGCGACGCAGTCACGCAGCTGCAACATTACAGTGTCTACAAGATCTTGATGTCTACATCGCTCGCCAACCACATCGCTCAAGATAAGGCACTTGAGCCGCTGCTGTGCTTTAACGAGCTCGAACTCGAGGTAACCGAAATCTCGCCCCGCGAATGCACGAAGCGCGGGGGCATCCAGTCTGTACTCGACGCCCTCGATCCCCACCACGGAACCGTATACGGCATTGGCGACGCCAGCAATGACGTCTCGCTGATGAATGCCGTCGATGTCGGTATCGCCATGGGCAATGCGCCGGACTATCTCAAGGATAAGGCCGATTACGTGACCGACACCGTCGATCACGACGGTGTCGTTGCGGCGCTCGAGCATTTTAGGCTGATTTAGGCACGCTCCATCAAACGCACGCCCGTTGTCCTAAATCGCCAAAACTGCCGCGCCAAACGCCCTGATGTGGCAATATGTTGTCTGCATATTGCATCAATGCAACCTCAGAAAGAATGCGAGAACCCGTGTCCAGTCCGTTTACCAGCTTTTTAGCCCAGCACTTTGACCAGATTAACGACTATCTGGCCACGTTCTTTGACGGACAGGCGACCTCTGCCGATATCGAGCGCTACCTGTATGCGCCGCTCTCGGCTTTTACGGCCAACGCCGGCAAGCGCCACCGCCCGCTTATCTGCATGCTCGCCGCAACCGCAGTGGGCGGCAGCTTTAAGAGCGCCCGCAGCGCCGCGGCAGCCATCGAGCATTTCCAGTCGGGCGCGCTGATCCACGACGACATCGCCGACAACGGACAGCTTCGTCGAGGCAAGCCCTGCATGCACCTTACCGAGGGCACGGGCCTTGCCATCAATTGTGGCGACCTGGCGCTCACCATGGTCACCAAGACGGTTCTCGACGACCCTACGCTGGAGTCCGACGTGAAGCTGCGCGTGCTCCACGAGCTTACCGAGATGATCGTCCGCACCATCGAGGGTCAAGCACTCGACCTGGGTTGGGTCCGTGACGGGCGCTTTGATATCTCGGTTGATGACTACCTGGACATGGCGACGCACAAGACCGCGTTTTACAGCGGAGCCACGCCGCTTGCCGCCGGAGCCATTATCGGCGGCGGCAGCGATGAGCAAATCGAAGCGCTGCGCGCCTTTGGCCTGCACACGGGCCTCGCCTTTCAGATTCAGGACGACCTGCTCAACCTTGTCGGCACTAAGGAAGCCGCCAACAAGGACTTCCGCACCGACATCACCGAGGGCAAGCGCACGCTTGTCGCCGTACACGCCCTCTCTGATGAGCGCCACCACGACGAGGTCGAGGCGATTCTTTCCTCGGGCACCGATGATCCCGCGCAGCTCGCACGCGCCGTGGAGATCTTCCAGGAGACCGGCTCCATCGATTACGCCCACACTTACGCGCTCGACCTGACCGCTAAGGCCAAAGCGGCCATCGAGAACGTTGAGCTTGATCCGCACGCACGTGAGCTGTTCCTCTCCATGGCAGATTTCTTTGTGGAGCGCCTTAACTAACGGGGGTTATAAAACCTGTCAGCAGCGTATTTAGGCACAACTTGCTACACTGTTGAGTGCATGTTTATGCATCCCTTTGCGTTGTCTATCCGACAGACGCTCAAATAGTACGAATGGTACGCCGAAAGGGGTTCGTTCATGGAACCTATTACAACGGGCATGCAAGGAGCAGCCGTCGAGGACGTGCAGTCTCGTCTCCTGCAGCTCGGCTACACGATTGATGCCGCCGAAGTCACCGACAAGTACTTTGGAGCCACCACTGAGCAGGCCGTCAGCACCTTCAGGCTCGACAGCGGCCTTGCTGCCGGTCATGCCGTCGATATCCCCTGTTGGAGCGCCCTTGTAGACGCTTCGTATAAGCTGGGCGACCGCACCCTCTATCTGCGCATGCCCAATTTCCATGGCGCCGATGTGCAGGCCCTGCAGCGCGCTCTCAACGTTTTGGGCTTTGCCTGTGGCGAAGACGACGGCTACTTTGGTCCGCATACCGAGGCCGCCCTGCAGCAGTTCCAGGAAAATGTCGGCCTGTTTGCCGACGGCATGGCCTTCCAGGACACCTACGCCTACATCAACCGCCTGCACCATGTGTGGGAGGGCAAGCCCTCGGTCACCGAAGCCGAGTCCCGCATCGGTTTTGCTCGCGCCGCCAACGTGCTCGAGCGCTTCCAGATTGCCGTTATCGGCGAGGACCCCATCGCGCGCAGCGTTGCGTCGCGCATGTGGAATATCGCCACGGCAACGACCGACAACAGCGGCATGATGCTCTGCGACTCCGAGGTCCCAACCGACGTTGACCTGGTGCTCGAGATTGCAAGCGACGAGCTGCCCGCCGACGCCGCACCGCGCGCCACGATTGCCCTCGCCGAGTGCCACAACCTGGCCCAGCGCATCCGCACTGCCAATGTCGCCGCGCAGCAGAAGCCGGCTCGCATTCGCATTGAGCTCACGGGCATGACGCGCTACAACGGCACTTTCACGGCCAGCGACGCGCAGACACTCGCCGTACGCCTGCTCGACGGCGTTTGCGATGCCCTGGCAGATTAGGTAAACTAAACGAGTTGCTTTTGGGCAACTCCACACATTGGGACGTAGTTCAACGGTAGAACTCCGGTTTTTGGTGCCGGCTGTTGGGGGTTCGAATCCCTCCGTCCCAGCCCTTAAGAACACAGCGCTCCAGGCCCTTATGAACCTGGAGCGCTTTCTTGTGGGCAAGCGGAGGGATTCGAACCCGCAAGGGTGCGGAGCTGAGGAAACGCGAAGCGTTTTCCAGCGCAGCACGCAAGGAGCGAAGCGACGCAGCGGGGCGCGGCCGCCGAAAAGGCGGACGCGGAATCCCTCCGTCCCATACCAGTCGAGAACACCTCGCATCAAGAAATATCAGCCCAGTTCCGAAAAGCGAGCCGCCATCTACAAAATGGCGCGTGGCCCCGGCGGACCGGGCATTAAACTTGTCGCGAGTTCCGCACGCAAAGAAGGCCACGCGACCTCGATGTTTTGGACGTGACAGCGAGAGGGGTCCTGGTATGGCAAGGTGACGTGAAACAAGGCGGCGCTGACCTTCTGGTCGCGCCGCCGAAGTTGAACGTCAGATTGCCGTGCCAGGGCCCCTCGCAGCGTCAAGAAGACCGCCGTTCGGTAGAACGGCGGAATCTAGTTGTTCAGCATGCGGTCGAAGCTTCCCGAGTCGCCATCCCGATAGTCTGCGGTCATCAGGATCTCCTGCGGAATGCGCCCGCCTTCACGTAGCACGTTGCGGAACTGCACGCGCGTGACCATGGGCAGATCTCTGATCGTCGCTGCCAGGTTCTGCGGCACGCCCTGGTTGGCAGCCGCGGGCTCGCACTCGCCGCCGGCCTTCACGCGGCGCTTATGCTCGGCGAGCATGGCGCGGTACATGCCGGCATGCAGGCGAATCTCAACCACATTGGCATTGCGAGCCTGCTCGACGATGCGCGCACCCTCGCGGTCGATGTCGCCCACGTAGTAGACGTAGTTAAAGCGATAGCCAATCTCGGCCAGATAATCGTCCAGGGCATGCGAGACGCTCGCCTTGCAACCGCCGCCAAAAATCACGCCGCCCACTTTGATGCCAAAGAGCTTGGCGTGCTTGCGGCCACGCAGCAGCTTGACGATCTCGTCGTAGGTGTCCAGGTTCTCGACCATAATGAACGGCTTGTCGGCGCCCAGCGTAAAGAAGCCCGTAAAGTGCACGGGGCGATTGGGGGCGACCTTGATCGCCTGCATGCTGATGCCCTTTTCGGTCATACGCCTGATCAAGCGCTCACCGTGCTTGCCGTCAAAAGCCTTCTCGTCGTTAAAGATCTGGTAGGCACGCTGGCGGCGCGAGGCAACCGGCGTATCGGCACCTCGGTTCTGCTCGATCCAAGCCTGGATGATTGCGATTTCCTCGGCAATCTTGCGGTTGGACATCTCGTTGTGCTGAGTGCGCTGCGAAGCCTTTTTGCCGTCCTTGCCCTCGACCTTTACGATCTGTGTCTGCTGCTCTTTGATCTTAGAGAGCGCCATAGGCGTAGGGACAACTTTGAGCAGCTGCCTGCCTAAAACGCGGGCAAGAGCAAACGCCGAGACCTCGCCGTGGGCGGCCGACTCGGGCTGCCGGGCAGCAGTATCTGCTGCGGCAGACTCCGGCTTCTTCTGAGACTTGCGCTTAGAATCGCCTTGGGAATTGCGCTCGCGCTTCGGCATAGGCGCCTGCTTCTGCGGACGTTCGGACTTGCTCTCCTTCGCCGGCTGGCGCTTAGGCTGCCCCGAAGAAACCTCGACCTTCGCATCCTCGTCCTGCGGCGCGATCTTCTCGGCTGCAGTCTCGGCATGGGAACTGCGGCCCCCACGATGGCGACGGCGGCGAGGCTTGCTCGACGCGCCCTGCTCCGCCTGCTCATCAGTAGGCTGCTGGCCCCTGGCCTCGGCATCAACCTCAAGCTGCGGCTCAACAGGCTTCTGTTCGCGAGCCGCCGGCTCAACGGCCTTCTTGTCCTTCTCGTCCTGAGTGGTCGAAGCCGGCTCGCTCTTCTCCTGACGCCTTACGGGATACGCGCGCCCCGCAAAACCACGTCCGGGACGGCATGAACCCGGAGCCTTCTTGGCCGGTTCATCGGACGCGTCAGCAGCCTCGGCGGAATCCTGGACCTCGCATGCAATACCTCGCTGCTCGGCCTTAAAATGGGCACCGCGGCGACGCTTGGGCTCCTGGATCTCAGTATGCTCTTGAGTGCGAGTCGTCTCCTGCATCCCGACGGGCTTTTCCTCGACGGACTCAGCATCCGTCTCACCCTTTTGAGCAACGGCGCGACGGAAGCGCTCCTGCTGGGCGCGGCGCTGCGCATCGCGCTTGCCACCCCCGCCAAAACCGCCGCGTCCTGCCTTGGCCGTAAAGGCACGCACGACGTTCTCATCGAGCAACTCATCGGTATCGACATGCTCACGCGGGGCAACTTCTTCCACAGCAGGCACGTCAGCGGAATCCTCGACGACAAAATCCTCGACGGACTCGGCAGGCTGCTCCTGGGCATCGCGGATCTCGGCATTGATGGTATAGAACGCCGGGCGCCCGTTAATGCCGCTACCCTCGATCTTTGTCACGATATTTGCCGCGATAAGCTCATCGCGCATCGCCTTGGTGTCACATTCCTTATCGACGGAGCGAAAAATTTGCGCCAGCGCACTCGACTTAATCTTGAGCGCCTTGCGGCAGAGCAGGTCGTAGGCAATCAGCTTGGCACGCTCGGCAGAAAGCGACGTCTGGCTGCTCAGACGCTCAGCCAGGGCATCGACATTATTTTGGTTATCGGAATATACCGTCTTGGCCACGGGGCCCCTTTCATATGTACACATATACGTCTATATGGTACAACGCGCGCCCTTATCCACGCAAAACATCTGCGAGAACACTCGAGCGTCACCCGCTTTTGCATGAAAAAAGGACCGAGCCCGCGAAGTCGCGGACCCGGTCTTTCCGAGTCATATAGATGTGACGTTCAACTCGTCAGGTCGACTAAGCCTTGGCGGCCTCGGCGTCGGCAGGAGCCTCAGCGGCAGCGGCGCGGCCGTACTCGGCCTTGCCCATCTCGGACCACTCGGGCTCCTCGTCGGGCATGGAACCGGCCTCCTTGCCGAAGAGCTCCTTGAGGCAGTTGACGGCGACGATGAGGCCCAGGACCATCAGCAGGACGGCGAAGACAAGCTGCAGACCCTTGGTGGCGGCGACGGAGACGGCGGCCGTGGTGGCGGTAGCCGGGATGGTGCCGAAGAAGCCGTAAGCCTGGACAGCGGCCATGCAGCCCATGGCGCTCTGGACCAGCGAGGTGAAGGTGCAGCAGAGCAGGAAGACGACGGGCACGTAGAGCATCCAGCCCTTGCGGCCGGTGCACTTGCAGAACACGGCGAGGGTGATCATGGTCATGCCGCCGAGCAGCTGGTTGGAAGCACCAAAGAGCGGCCAGATGTTGGCATAGCCACCAAAAGCGAGGGCGAGACCGGGAAGCAGGGTGACGACCGTGGCGAACCAGGGGTTGCCGAGGACCTTCATGTAGCCGGCCTTGGACTCGATGGCCAGGGCGTCGTTGGTCTGGGCAAAGAACTCGGAGAACGAAGTGCGGGCGATGCGGGCGACGGCGTCGAGCGAGGTCAGGGCCAGAGCGGAGACGTTCATGGTCATAAAGACGGTAGCGAGCGTGCCGTCAACACCGAAGGCCTGCATACCGCGGGAGATGCCGGCGGCGAAGATCTGGAACGGGGTGGAAGCGACACCGGCGTTGAGGGCGCCGGTACCGGCGGTGTTCATGTCGGAGAACATGATGCCAGCGACGATGATGGCAAGGATGCCGACGAAGGACTCGACAATCATGGCGCCGTAACCGACCTTGACGGCGTCCTGCTCCTTCTCGACCTGCTTAGAAGAGGTGCCGGAAGAAACGAGGCTGTGGAAACCGGAGAGAGCACCGCAAGCGACGGAGACGAACAGGACCGGGAACATCATGCCGGAGGCAGTGGAGAAGCCGGTGAAGACCGGAGCGGTGATAGTGGCCTGACCGTTGACGCCCAGGACGACGATGCCGAGGACAGCGCAGACGATCATGACGATCATCATGATGGAAGTGAGGTAGTCACGCGGGGTCTTGAGCATCTGGATGGGCATAGCGCCAGCGAAGACAAGGTAGACCATGACGACGGCGAACCACTGGAACTTATCCAGGTAGACCGGGAACTGCATACCGACGGCGAACATGAGAACCATGAGGACCACGCCGGTGACGAACTCGGCAGCGCCGGTGAGGTTGAACTTCTTCTGGGCCCAACCAAAGGCGATAGCGACGAAGGTGAACAGGATGGAGATGGTACCAGCGCAGCCGGCGGCATAGGACTTGGTGAAGTCGATGGCACCGGTAGCAGCACCAGAAGCGTCAACGGCCGGGGTGAACATGAACGTCTTGCAGACCATGTCGGTGAAGGCGGCGATGACGATGATGCAGAACAGCCAGCAGAACAGCAGGAACAGGCGACGGCCGGTCTTGCCGATGTACTTTTCGATGAGCTGAGCGAGCGACTTGCCGTTGTTCTTCATCGAGGCGTACAGGGCACCAAAGTCATGGACGGCACCAAAGAAGATGCCGCCGACGAGGACCCAGAGCACGACGGGCAGCCAGCCAAAGGCCATGGCGACGATCGTACCCGTAACAGGGCCAGCACCGCAGATCGAGCTGAACTGGTGCGAGAACGCGGTGAAGGCGGAGACGGGCGAGAAGCTGTTGCCGTCCTTCATGCGCTTGGCCGGCGTGAGGGCCTCTTTGTCAACGCCCCACTTGTTGGCCAGCCATCGGCCATAGCCCAGATAGCCGCAGGCGAGCACCGCCGCGGCCACAACCATGAGCAAAACTCCGTTCATTACATTTCCTCCTCTAAAAAGAACTTCCTAGACATAAAAAATGAGGGCCGTCGGTTGCGCTCGACGGCCCTCATCTTCATCAGCCGCCCGTTATCGTACGGGCTAGCTGTATGTGCTAACCCGCATCAGATAATTACTACGCTGATAATGTTTAGCTGATGCGTGAACATGTCTAAGAAATCCTCTTCAATCATGATGTGAACGATCCGTGCGTGTTCACATCCCCCAGTGGTTGAAAAGGAGTATGAAACTTTAGTTACCTAAAGTCAACGCAAATTTGTAATGCATTTTCAACTTTTTTTGAATTTCTCGGTATAAAACGCCATTGACCTCGGACTTTACCCCACGACAGTTTTTGCATGAGAGATGCCCCTGAGAGCCGCGGGAGCCGGGCGGCGCATATGAACTTTATCGCGAGTTCCGCACGCAAAGAAGGCCACTTAATGTGGCCTTCGTCTTGCGCAGGACTGTAGAGCAGGAAACCTTATATCCGGCCCCTCCGTCCGGGGACCGCGCCGTACCAGCTACAGCGTCATGTTTGGATCGGCGTCGACGTCGAACGGCGAGATTTCACCTCGGTCGAATTTACGGCGGGCGACCTCCGCGATCATGGCTGCGTTATCGGTACAGGCAGACAAGGGCGGCACCGTTACGCGAATCCCCTGACGCCCAAGCTTCTTGATCATCATCTCGCGCAGATGCGGGTTGGCCGAGACGCCGCCACCGATGCAGTATTCCTTGCATCCGGTAGCGTGCAATGCGTTTTTGGCCTTCTTGTACTGCACGTCAAAGACAGCTGCCTCAAACGAAGCTGCCAGATCGGGCAGGTGAATCGTGCGCCCGGCCTTGGTCTCCTGTTCAATGTAGAGCGTCACAGCGGTTTTAAGGCCCGAAAGCGAGAAGCGATAGTCTCCTCTGCTGTTAAGCGCACGGGGGAAATCGATCGCCTTGGGGTTGCCCGTCTCGGCCAGCTTGGAAATGATGGGGCCACCGGGATAGCCCAGACCCAACGCCTTGGCTACCTTGTCGAAGGCCTCGCCCACAGCGTCGTCGAGCGTCTCACCGAGCACCTCGTAGTCGCCCCACGCCTTCACGTGCACGAGCATGGTGTGCCCACCCGAGACAAGCGTGAAGATAAACGGCGGTTTGAGGTCGGGTTGCGCCAGCAGGTTGGCAAACAGGTGCCCCTCCAGATGGTTGACGCACACGAGCGGCTTGCCGGCAGCGTAGGCAAAGCCCTTGGCGAAGGCGACGCCAACCACGAGCGCGCCCACCAGGCCCGGACCCTGTGTCACGCCCACGGCGGCAAGCTCGCTGGGGGCAATGGCTCCATCCTCAAGACCAAGCGATGCTGCGGCATCCTCGAGCGCCGCATCCACGACACTCACGATCACCTCAACGTGCTTGCGCGAGGCGATTTCGGGCACCACGCCGCCAAAACGGGCATGGAAATCAATCTGCGTCGACACCTGGTTAGCCAGCATATTGCCATCCGCATCGATAATCGCCACGGCCGTCTCGTCGCAGGAGCTCTCGATAGCGAGCACTAGGCGGCGGCGCTCAATTTCGGCACGCTCCCCCTCGGAGCGCCCAGGCGCAGGCAGCGGCCACACGCGCTGCTCTGCCGCCGTCGGCTCGGGCGAAGCATTGTCGACCGGAAGTACCAGGGGCAGCGGGGCCGTCATGACGATGGCGTCCTTGCCGGCACCATAGTAGCCGCGGCGACGGCCAGCCTCGGTAAAGCCCAGAGCGTTATAGAGCGCAATCGCTCCCTCGTTGCCGTCCTCGACCTCGAGCGAAGCCGTGGTGCAGCCGAGCATCTGGGCATCATAGCTCACATGCGACAGCAGCTTGCGGGCAATGCCCTCACGGCGATGTGCCGGGTCGACGGCGACATCCAGAATCTGCACATCACCGTCCACGACCATACCGCCGGCAAGGCCCAGTAGCTTGCCGTCGTCGTGTGCCACCCACCAACTACGCGGCGCAGCGACGTCCTCGCCCAGTTCGGACAGGAACATGCCCGGCGTCCACGCCTCGTGTCCGGCACCTTCAAAGCAGGCAGTCTCCAGCGCGCTCGCGCCCTCGGCATCCGCCGCGCCCATGGGACGGAACTGCAAATGACGACCGGCGAGCTCATCGGCAACGCCCGTAATTTCGCTCTGCGCACTCTCGGCAAGACCAAGACGCTTGCGCTCATTTTCCTCGGCATCCGAAAGGCGCGTGTAAATCGGCAGGACGCGAGCCGGATCGCCGTCACCCGCAGCGTGCGCGAGCAGCAAGCCCTCGCCCGAAGGCCACCACAGGTCGCGCTCCACGCAGCGGGCAGTCTCGTCCTCACCCAGCAGCTTGCCATAGCGCACGAGACCGTCACCGGTCAGCTGAACCTGGTCCCAGTCCGCTGCTTGGCGCCACTCATCGAGCGCCACGGCGGCCTTGACCACGTGTTCGCGCTCAAATTGACGCTCAGGGCCCTCATCGACCAGCATATACAGCGCCGGATATACCTCACCGCGCATAGCGTCGGCCAAGATACCAAGCTTGCCGCGCACGCCAGCCTTCCACGCCGTCCAAGCGCAAGCGTCGAGCGTCGACACGCCCAGCAGCGGAACATTGGCACCACGCGCGAGGCCCTTGGCAGTGGAGATGCCGATGCGCACACCCGTAAAGGACCCCGGGCCGCGGCCGACCACATAGCAACCAACATCGCTGCGATCCAGGCCGGCTTGAGCCAGCACGCCATCAACGGTATTCACGAGCTCAACGTTGGCGTGACGGCGGCACATGTGGTCGCCACTCACGAGCTTCATCTCGCCCGTCTGCCCATCAATCCAGCTTGCCGCGCAGGCAAGCATGTCGGTCGAGGTATCGAGCGCCACCACCAGCGCGTTGTCGTTATGCAAGCTCATCTTGTACAGCCTTATCAATCAAATGGGAAAGCTCCATTGCGCGGTCACCGTGCGCCTCAAGCGTTATCGTTCGCACATCGCTATCGCCCTCATCACGCTTGAGCGTCACCGAAAGATACTCATCCGTCAGCTCGTCCTGGAATTGTTCGCCCCATTCCAGCAGGCAAGCACCCTCATAGCCCAGCACATCGAAAATGCCCGTATCCTCGAGCTCATAGGCATGCTCCAGGCGGTATAGATCAAAGTGAAACAGCGGAATACGACCTTGATCGTGAACGGCCATGAGCGCAAACGTAGGGCTCGTAACCATATGCCCATCGCCCAGCCCGCGCGAGACGCCCTTGGTAAAGTGAGTTTTGCCCACTCCCAGGCCACCGGTCAGGATGAGCACATCGCCGTCCTCAAGGCACGGTGCAATTAGCTCGCCAAAGTACTCCGTATCGGCAGCGCAAGTCGTTTTGTAAGTACCTACCCCCAGGCGCTCCAGGGACATATATGCTCCTTATTATTCCGAGGCGTCCTCTGGTGCGGGATGTCGCTCCAGATAGTCGCCCAGCATCTTAAAGTCTTCCTCCAGCAGCTCCTGCCACGCCGGATTGCGCAGCGCTGCTGCCGGATGGAACGTGGGCATTACTACAAAATGCCCCATCTGGTGGAACCTGCCGCGCAGCTTAGTAATGCCAATCTCGGTCTTAAGCACAAAGTGCGTCGCGGGGTTGCCGAGCGTCACGATAATATCGGGCCAGATGCTTCGAATCTGCTCACGCAAAAACGGCGAGCAAGCCAGCACTTCCTCGGGACGCGGATTGCGGTTTCCCGGCGGGCGGCACTTAAGCACGTTGGCAATGTAGACGTCTTCGCGTTTGAGGCCCGCCAGCGACAAAATGCCGTTGAGGTCCTCGCCTGCCGCCCCCACAAAGGGCTCGCCCTGCAAATCCTCATTGCGGCCCGGCGCCTCACCAATAAACATCACGCGAGCGCGGGGGTTTCCCACGCCAAACACGATATTGTGACGCGACTGGTAGAGCTGGCAGAGGTGACAATCGCCCAGAACGGCCTCAATTTCCTCGAGTGCGACCTCACGTGGTGCCTGATGGGTATGGCCGGGGATGTGCATGACGCCCATAGCGGCTCCTACACGTAGACCTTGTCGAGACGCATGCCAAAGCCGCAGGCGACCTCGTAGTTAATCGTTCCGCGCAGTCGGGCCATCTCGTCCATAGTGATCTCGGCATCGCCATCGCGGCCGACAATGATCATCTCGTCACCATACTCGGCCTCGGGAATCTCGTGTGCCGGGTTGGACTGAATGGCGACCATAAACTGGTCCATGCAGATATTGCCAACCTGATGCACACGCTCGCCGCGATACAGCACATCCATACGATTGGAAAGCGTACGCGATAGGCCATCGGCATAACCGATCGGCAGCGTGCAGATCTGAACGCGCGTACGCGGTACGCGGTAGGTAAAACCGTAGCCCACGCCCTCACCCATCGCAGGGTGTGCCACGCGCGTCACACGCGCATGGACGCTCATAACGGGATCAAGCTGCATCACGCGGCCACTCAGCTCGCACGGCTGCATGCCATACAAGCCAACGCCGGCGCGGATCATATCAAAATGCATCGAGGGGTCGAGCATCGAGGACGGCGTGTTGGCGCAGTGCACGATACCGCACTCAAAACCCGCATCCTTAATGGCCTGAACGGCCTCGGTAAAGCGCTGACACTGCAGCTTGTAGTCCCAGCCCGAAGGTTCATCGGCCGTGGCGAAGTGCGTAAATACGCCGTCGCACTGAATACCGCGATGGAAATTTATACCGCGGACAAAGTCGAGCACCTGCGTGTAGTGAACGCCGATACGATTCATGCCCGTCTCGATGGCGAGATGATACTTGCCCACTTTGCCCGCCGCGACGGCACATTCGCCATACGCAAGAGCAAAGTCAGACGTATAGACCGAAGGCATGATATCAAACTCGAGCAACGTCGGAATGGCCTCGATAGGCGGCTCGCTTAGGATGAGGATGGGTTTCGTAATCCCGCCCTGTCGGAGCTCAACGCCCTCGTTAACCGTCGCCACGGCAAACATGTCGGCACCGGCCGAATACATGATCTTGGCGCACTCAACAGCTCCATGACCATAAGCATCGGCCTTGACCACGCAGCACAGGCGCTGACGTGGATTCAGCAAGTTCTTATAGGCCCTCGTGTTGCGACGGAGCGCCCCGCGGTCGATCTCGACCCAGGACCAGCGCGTCAAATCGGCTTTATTCATGATTAGTCATCCGACCCTTCGTCCATGATTCCCAGATCTTCGAGCGCATCCTTTGCCGCCAGTTCCATGGCAGGACCGATCAAGTCGATAAGATCGGTCGCGATGACGCTCTTCTCACCATACTCCGTCGCCGCGGCAAAACCGGCGTAGCTGTGAAGTGCGACGGCGTACGAATACAGCAACTCCCAACGATCCATCTCGTCGCGCATGGTGGCAAGCGTGCCGGCCAAAATACCCGCGAGAACATCACCCGAACCGGCAGTTGCCAGAGAAGCCGGACCCGAGAGCGGCAGCAGCACACGCTCAACGCCACAGATAGCCGTCGTCGGCCCCTTGGCAATGACCACCAGATTGTCGGAGCCTGCAGCCCAGACAACCTTCTGCGCGGCCGCAATCGCGGTACCAAGGTCGTTCACCTCGTCACCGGCAACCAGGCGCGAAAGCTCACGATAGTGCGGCGTCATAACCAACGGCTGCTCGCGGCGATACATCTCGGGGTTACTATCAATACCGTCAATGGCAATCTTAGCAAGGCAGTTGAGTGCATCGGCGTCCAAAATTAGCGGTACATCAAGCTCGAGCAAGCCCGAAACCACCTGCATAGCGCCGGCAGACGTCGTCATACCGGGACCGCACAGCACGCAGCTGTACTTCTTTGCGATCTCGCACACCGTCATGCGTGCAGCGGCGCCAAAGGAGCCGCGGGAATCAGACGGAATAGCAAAGACCGGAATCGAAGGAAGTGCCATGCGAATGAGATTGGCGCAGGCGTCAGGAGCCGCGACTGCCACGTAACCAGCACCCGCGCGAGCTGCAGACTTGGCCGCCATAATGGCAGCACCAGGATATTGCGCAGATCCGGCGACAATAAGCACGGAGCCACGGGAATACTTATCGATATTCGATGGTAGCGGAGCAAAGTAATCAACTAAGTCACCGGGCTCGACAATCTCGGCGGCGTGGTCGACATCATCGATGACCTCGTCAAGACGGTCGTAAAGATTGCCGCAGATCAAATCGCCAGCATACTCAGGACCATCAGCGCTATACAGACCAATCTTGGGCGCAATCATCGTCACCGTGCGCTCGGCACGAATGCAGTCGTCATCAACAACGCCCGTCTCTGCATTCAGGCCCGAGGGGACATCAATGGATACGACACAATCGGCGCATTCATTGACCGTAGGAATCCAAATGGAGAACGGCGCACGCAGATTCCCGTGGAAACCGGTACCAAAAATGGCATCGACAACAACATCGGCCTTATCGATCAAAACCTCGAGTTCATCACGCGAGGGGCCGACGCAAACGTGCACATCGCGGCCGGCAGTTCGACGAGCAACATGACGTGCCAGAGCAGCAGGAATCTCATCCGGCTCAACCGGAGAAACGATATCCACGTCCACACCCTTGTGGCTCAAGATATCGGCGGCAACCCAACCGTCGCCGCCATTATTACCAAAACCGACCAGAACGAGAACCCGATCGGGATTGAGCTTCAAGACCTCGTTGGCGGCAAACTCACCCGCTAGCTCCATAAGCTCGGCCTTCGAAGTCCCTTCGCGTTCGATGATATCCTCGAGACGAACGACTTCTTCGGTACTCAAAACCGGTTTCATCTATGCTCCTAGCGTATCTTGCGAAGCATCGCCCAAGTGCTCCGTCAATGCTGAATTCTGCAGCTGCTCAAGCTCATCTAAAACAGAGCGAGCCTCTTTAAATGTCTGCGCAACGCGTTTCTTGTTGCTCACCTTTTCTTCCTTAGGCTTAGGTCGAGCATCCTCGGTGATTGCAATGGCATTAGCGACAGCCAAGTCACCCGTAAGGGTAATAGAAAGAGCGACCTCGACAACACCCAAATCCTGGGCGATTTCGAGAGCACGACCAGAAAGCAGAGCCTTCGGTTTGCCGAGTTTATCACGCGTTACCGAAACATCCTTGCGACCCACGCCTTGACTAAAACCCGTGCCGAGAGCTTTAAGTACCGCCTCGCGCGAAGCAAAGCGGCTGGCATAGTGAGCAGCGGGACGCGACGATGCATCACAATACGCACGCTCTTCTTCGGTAAACACACGCCGAGCAAACGACGGCGTCTTTTCAAGAATTGATTTCATGCGGGAAATCTCGACGATATCAACGCCGATACCAGCTTCAGCCATGTTCACCTCCATATCGCACAGACTAAGTTATTGTAGCCCGTTCACAGAAGATGCGACAAACGAGGGTTATAAAACACAGCTACTATGTGAGACAAATTGCCCGAGATACAAAAAAGGGGGAGGCCGCGAGGCCTCCCCCTTCTCAGTTCAAGCGCACGGCTCG